>JABXHO010000012.1 GCA_013373595.1 Flavobacteriales bacterium
ATCAATTGACTCAGCTGTTGCTGTTACAACAAGTGCAGATGGTTCAGGAATGGTTACTGTAATTGAGTCTTCACAAAGATTGTAATCATATACTGTATATGTGTATGTTCCTGCGTACTCTGTATAAACACCTATTCCTGTGAACGGTTCTGTTCCACTCGCAACAGTAATTGTTACTTCTGACGTTTCACCATTACAAAGGATTGGTGTGAAGTCCGCCATAGCCGTCAATTGACTAGGTTGATTGATTGTCAAATCAACAACATCTGTACATCCGTTTGCGTCTGTTACAGTATATGTGTACGTTCCTGCTAATTCAGTAAAGACACCAGTACCAACGTATGGCATTGTTCCTCCTGTTGCTGTAACCGTTACGTCAGATGTTTCACCGTAACAAGCAATAGCCGTTGGTGTTGCTGTAGCTTCAAGAATTGGTGGCTCTGTAATTGTAAGTGGTTGTCTACTTCTACATCCGTTTGCATCCGCAACCGTGAACTGGTAAGTACCAGGCCCCATGTTTGAGTAGGTATTGATTCCGGCATATGGAGCTGTTCCTCCTGTTGCCGATACGGTAATTGTTGAAGTACCGCCATAACACAAGATTGGTGTTGCTGTTGGTACTGCCTGAACTGGTGGATTCTCCACCAATGTAACGCTTTGAGTAACTGATGTGCCGTTCGCATCCGTAACAACAACTGTTACTGAACCTGAATACAAACCTGTTACTAAGTCTGGTCCGTTTGGAAGTGATGTTCCATTGATCACCCAGTCGTATGTGTATGGACCACATCCTCCGGTTACATCAGCATCGGCCCAACCTGAGTTTTGTCCAAAACATCTGATGTTTACACCTCCATTATATACGGAAGGAGTCAACGAAACTGACATTGGAACAGCATCAACTGTAACATTGAATGTACATGTTGAAGTATTTCCTGATGCATCCGTAGCCGTATACGTTACTGCAGTTGTTCCAACTGGGAATACATCTCCTGAAGAATAGTTTGATGTCAACGTTGCGTTTCCACAATTGTCTGTTACTGTTGGTGCAGTGAAGTTAACCGCTGCAGAGCATCCACTTGTTGCTGTAACAGTAATATCTGATGGACAGTTTGAAATAACGGGTGCCGTTACATCTGGATTGTTTGGTACGTTGAACGTGAATTGACCCGATGACAAACAGTCTGAACCATTGATGTCAACAGTGTAATCTCCAGCAGCTAATCCTGTAAGATCTTCTGATGATGATGTAAATCCGTTTGGTCCTGTCCAAGCATACGTAAATGGACCTGTACCGTTTGAAACAGTGACATCAATTGATCCCAAAGCTCCACACTCAACTCCTGTTGTTGTAGCTGTTGCTGATAAGTTTGGATTAGAGCAGTTAATTCCTCCTCCTTTTAAGAAAATCGCTGAGTCCAATACGCTATCTCCAGCATCACCTACTACGATTTTAACGTGGTACGTTTGACATGGCTGAATGCTAGCAGTTGCTGTCATTACAACAGTATATCCATCATATTGTGTAGCAACACCAGCAGCATTGTCTACGTAGTATGCTGGGTTAGAAACACAGTTCGTTCCAGGTGAGTTAATCACGTTGTTAATCGAAACGGGCGTAGTTGTTCCTGGAACCAAAGCAATGTTTGTATTTGGCGCATATCCAGGTCCTGTAATCAAGAATCCAAATGCATCATTGAAGTTTGAACATCCATATTCCAAGTACTCTTCAGAAGCGAAGATGTAATCGAATGTAACTGTGTTACAGTTTGAGGTAATATCAAACTCAAGCACAGCTGCGTCGAAAGTGTTGTAACCTGGAACTAATGCGTTCAAATCTGCATCCCCTGGAGTTCCATTATTTGTAGATGAACCTGTTGAGTTATTTGGTCCAAGTGCATTGTTGATGCTTCCCGAAGTCAAAATGATTCCATCTGTAAGAGGAAATGTTGAAGATGCCTGGTTAAACGAACCCGACGCCGTCGCTGCCCCCGTATAGGTTGCATTGGTAACCGTGACGTTTGAGCCTACAAGCAACTGTGCCATTTGACTCGCTGTCAATCCTCCTGATACTGTTATGCTCTGAGCATTCGCTGTCAATCCGAGAAGGATTGAGAAACAAAATGCTGAGAACATACTCAATAATTTTGTAGAAGTTTTCATAAATAATTGTTTTGTTTCTAGTGATTAGTTTCCCGTTGAAATTGGGTTAAGCGATCTTGGCGCAGCACTTGCCGCTCTGGTTGCCAACGCTTGATTCCAATCTGCGATTGTCCAATTGGCAACTGCTGGATTTGTTAAATCAAACTGCATCAATACCGTGTTTACATCAACAACTGTGAAGTTGATATAATTCACATCGCGCGCTTGGAAATACGAAACCGCCTCTTGTGTGGAAGCAAATCCAAAGTGTCCCATATGGATTTGGTAGGTTTCGTTTAAGCCTGAACGGATTGTAATGCTGTTATCGTGCGTCATTCGGGCCATGGGCAAATTGTTCGTGCTCGTTTGAGCGTACGAAAATGTGCTCGCCGTTAGAAGCATTCCGAAGAACAACATCATTGGAAGTTGTAAAACTGAGGCACTTTGCCACCAGCTCTTTGTGTTTTGTTTCATTGCGTGGTTATTTAAATTAAACGTGTCTTGCTCCATGCTCCCTTTTTGAGATGAATGAAGACCATCGAAAAAAAATTTATGAGTCAATTGTGAACGCAGAACTGCGAAACGGTAAATTGTTCTTTGCTTGCAGAAAAAAGTGATTGATTTAAGAAAGTTGATAACCTTCATTGTCATGGGAGTAAATTAGTAGTTACGTAGTTATGTCTGTTTTATAGAGCGGTGCAATTTTAAATAGAAAATATCTAAATAACAACGGATCTCATTCGTCGAAGGCGGATAAACAGGCTGTTAACGTGTGTTGTTCACATATAATTCACACATGTGAGCCTATAAAATAGATTTAATCTACTGAATAACAGTACATTAATCCATTCGTCGTGGATATCTGTCCAATCATCAAAAAAATTAGAATTTTTTTCAAAAATAAATCATTCATCGACATTTTTCAATTATTCAGCGATAATATTAGCCCATTAATATGTATTTCCGTTAAAATCACAACATATACTATTCTGTGAAAAAGGAGTTGAATATTATCGAACCTTATTGTCCACAGGAATGATCTCTAAACCAAAAAAAATAAGGTAAACGAGCACTTTGAATCCGTGCGCCATAGTATGGTTTGACACAGTCATACAAGATGACTTATCCCAAAGAAAAAGCCCTCAAGCGCATAAACACCTGAGGGCACATCATGAAATGTATCAAGAAAAACTGTTTACTTGATAATCTGTAACTTCTCCACAATCTCTTCTTTACTCGTTTGAAAATGACATACATAAACGCCATTTCTCAATCCTTCGGAATCGATCAAGAGCTTATATTTCTGACCTTTCCAAGCTACATCTTGGTGAATACGCTGTACCAACGATCCGGCAGCATCATAAATATCTACTCGTATATCCGAATCATAATCTAACTCGAATGTGATTTCACTTTTCTGCAAGGCGGTGTTGTATGACGCTTGCACAACTGCGCTTGACATTTGTGATTTAGGTCTTCCCCCCGCATTCTCGCTAACAGGCACAGTACCCATACTAGAAGGAGCATAGTTGGGAATCGTTACTATTCCATTACCTGCACAACCATTTACATCATATACGGTATACACATATGTTCCAGGTGTTTCTTGGAATGTTCCCGTTCCAGAATATGTCGGAGTACCTCCCACTGCCGTCACATCCACAATTGACAGCCCTTCTCCATCTTGGCTCGGAGTCAATGTTGTAAAAACTTCAATTTCGCTTGGCTCTGTAATCATTGTTGCGATCTCAACCGAACAACCATTATCATCCGTCACAGTATAACTATGCAGTCCTGCATTAACATAGTAATTACCTGTACCAAAATAAGGAGCCGTTCCACCAGTTGCCAAAACCTCAACAGCCGAAATATCTCCATTACACAATATGGGTGTATTCGAAATGGTTGCCACGAGAGCAGGCGGTTGAGAGATCGACACACTTGAAGAACTTTGACAGCCATTTGCGTCTGTAATCGTGTACTGATAAGATCCAGCCATTTCCATAAACACACCCGTTCCGAGGTATGGCGGTACGCCCCCAATTCCATCAACAGTTATCTCTGCATCACCTCCGCGACAAAGTACATCCGTATGACTTATGCTTGTAGATAATGGTTGAGGTTCATCAATCACCACATCGGTGTATGCATAGCAACCATTTGCATCCGTAATCACATATAAAGGTGTTCCAGCCTGCTCATTGTAAAGTCCGGTACCGTTATATGGTCCAACACCTCCCGTTGCATCAACAACCACCTCAGCCGTTCCGCCACTACATAAAATGGTAGACGCAGTGGAGGTAGCCACTAGCTCTGGCGGCTCTGTAATCTCAACAATTGCTTTTTTTCTACAACCATTGGCATCAGCAACAATAAATGCGTGTGTGCCCGCCGTAACCTGGTACCAATTTAAACCTGAGTAGAAAGGTGTTCCGCCCGTTGCCGATAACGTAACTGTGGCCACACCACCATGACAAAGAATTGGATCGATGTTCGTGATTACTTGCAAAGGTGGGTTTTCGATAAGTGTTACTGAACCCGAAACGGTATTCCCCACTGCATCGGTTACCGTAATAATGTAGGTTCCCGCTTGCATTCCTACTGCTGTGGCATCCGTTTGATTGGGTAAACCACTCCACTGATAAGTATAGGGAGCAACTCCACCTTGAACTTGTACCGTTGCCTTCCCCGTGCTTGTTCCATAACAGCGAATATGAACTCCTCCGTTGTATTCGAAAGGGACAATACTGATAATTTGCAAGTTCGACGGCGGTGTCAATTCAATATTCATGGAGTTTTCTTTCTCGATAGAAGGGATTACTACACGTTCATTCGCCGCTGAAACATTCACAGAAGAAAACACGAATGCTGGGACAATTAGAGACGCGAAGCAATTCAAGAGTTTTGAATACGTTTTCATAAGTAGAATAATTAAATCGTAAATAACTTGCTCTAGTAGTGAGGGCATTTACTTTTTCAACCAAAAGGTGAAGAAGAATCCGTGAATCAGTCGTTTTTTATCTCTTGTAGTAACAATTAAACCCAACGTCCGAGAGTTGATGCAGATTTAATCGTGGTTAAAGTGTATGTTCTTTCGAAAAAATGGTTTCGGTTAACTTTTGTTTATAGTGGATGTGTTAAGCATCGTTAGCGTTTTAATTCCTCCTCAAAATTTCCGTTGGCTTATTAACTGGTCAACGCCACGTAAAATATTGATTTGTTTCAGTTTCTGGTGAATCAATTTTAAATAGAAAATTTCGCTTAAACAAACGGCAAGTCCCCTAAAGCAGCGGCTTTGACACGTATTTGCACAGCTTTTTCACATTTCCTCATTGAAAACACACGTGTTCTACTAACTGATTTACAAAAAGATAAAATTGGTTAACTCACACAAAGCTAACAATTTCACAAAAGGTCGGAAATCCGCATTTTTTTTGAAGTTTTCCGAATTAATGTTTTTTATCGTTAAAAAATACAGCTTCAACGACACTTTTCAAGCACTCAACTTCATTTCAATTCTGAGCCATTTGATCTGGTCACACCAAATTTTGTCTCGGCATAACTAGCTCCGATAGCTTCAAGTAGATCGCATAAAAAACTCCCGAACACTTCACGTATTCGAGAGCTAATGACTGAAATCAACATACTCTTTCTATGTTGAAGAATCTAAAACGTATATCTAGTATTTAATGAACACATTTTTCGCTTCGGTGAAAAAGCGGAGCGCTTCCCATCCACCTTCTCGGCCAACTCCTGATGCCTTCACGCCTCCAAATGGGGTACGTAAATCACGAACGAGCCATGCATTGATCCAAACAATTCCTGCTTGAATTTCATTTGCCATTCTGTGCGCACGCTTCAAGTTGGATGTCCACAAGGTAGCCGACAATCCGTATTGCGTTGAATTCGCCATCATCAATACTTCTTCTTCTGTATCGAATGGAGTAATGGTTACAACAGGTCCAAAAATTTCTTCTTGATTCGTTCTACAATCGAATGCCAGTCCTTCAATTACTGTTGGACGAAGGTAATATCCCTCATCGTATGGAGCTTCCATTTGTACACGCTCTCCACCTGTGAGCACGGTTCCTCCTTCTTCCTCTGCCAATTGAATGTACGAAAGCACTTTTTCCATGTGCGGTTTCGATACCACCGCTCCCAATTTCGCTTTTGGATCGGATGGCGGTGCCACAACAGTTTTGCTTACACGCTCAACAAATGCTTCTTTGAATCGATCATAGATCGGGCGTTCCACGAAAATACGCGAGCCGCATAAACATATTTGTCCTTGATTGGCAAATGAAGAACGAAGCGTTGTGCTCAACATTTCATCAAAATCACAATCAGCGAAAATGATATTCGGGTTTTTCCCTCCTAATTCGAGCGATAACTTTTTAAACATTGGAGCCGCCGTTTGGGCAATGTATTTTCCTGTTGCTGTTCCTCCTGTAAAAGAAATAGCTTTCACACGAGGATGTTTCACAATCGCATCTCCCACCGATCCACCTTCTCCATGAAGAATGTTCAATACGCCTGGAGGCATTCCTGCTTCTTGTGCCACTTTTCCAAGTAAATACGCAGTATATGGTGTCACCTCAGATGGTTTTGCCACCACACAGTTTCCTGCCGCCAAGGCTGGTGCAATTTTCCACGAAAACAAATACAACGGCAAATTCCATGGAGAGATACACCCCACTATTCCAATTGGTTTGCGCAAGGTATAGTTCACACCCACGCCTTCCATTTGGTGCGATTCGGATGCATAATGAAGAATGGCTGTTGCAAAAAAGTGGAAATTGGATACTGCTCTGGGAATATCTACGTGCGCCGCCAGCGAAAGCGGTTTCCCATTATCGCGCGATTCTGCCTGTACGAATTCATCCATTCTTCGTTCAATTCCTTCGGAAAGCTTCACCAAAATCTTACTGCGTTCATTGACGCTCATCTCCGACCAAATTGGAAATGCTTTTTCAGCTGCCTCCACTGCTTTTTGCACATCTTCCGCTCCCGAATTTGGGATCAACGAATATACTTTCCCCGTTGCGGGTTCATAATTATCAATGTATTCTCCTGATGCAGGTGCGCAATATTCACCATTTACAAAATTCTGTAGCTTCTCCATTTTCCTTGCTTTTTCGAGACTGAAATCTTAATAACGTAATTCTTTTCCTTTCACCGTGGCTGGTATTCCTTCGGTTAACCAAAGCGGTGCTTCCTTATCGTGTAAGTAATGATCGAAGAACTGACGCATGCGAATACTCAAGTCGATTCGGTTCGCGTTTTGCATCAAATTGTGTTCTTCACCATTGTAGTTCAACATCCAAACAGGTTTTCCCAATCGGCGCAATCCAGTAAACAATTCGATTCCTTGATACCATGGAACAGCTCCATCACCATCGTTGTGCATAATCAGCAATGGCGTTTCCACATTAGGTAGATGAAATTGAGGTGAGTTCTCGATATATAAATCTGGACGTTCCCAAATCGTATAACCTATTCTACTCTGCGTATGCTCATATTGGAATTGACGGTTCCAACCGCTTCCCCATCGGATTCCTCCGTATGCAGAGAACATATTGGTAACTGGAGCTCCCGCCATCGCCGCTTTGTAACGTGGTGTCATCGTAACGAGTTGAGCCGTTTGATATCCTCCCCAAGACTGTCCTTGCAATGCCATTCGCGTCGAATCAACATTTGGATAGAGTTCTAAGACACGATCCGTTCCACTCATAATGCAATCGTAAGCCGATTTTGCAGGGTGTCCTTCTTTGTAACGAATGTCTGGAATAAACACCAAGTAGTCTGCCGAAGCATATTCGGTTGGAAACACAATAGAGGCTGTTGGTCGCGGCATGTAATGACTGTGAAG
Source organism: Flavobacteriales bacterium (assembly GCA_013373595.1). Lineage (GTDB taxonomy): Bacteria > Bacteroidota > Bacteroidia > Flavobacteriales_D > Crocinitomicaceae > UBA4466. The sequence continues at coordinate 8,012 of JABXHO010000012.1, forward strand.
TCGGTCCGAGTACAATTCATAGAAATACACCATCAAAGGATATTCCTTGTTTGGATCGAAGTTTTCTGGTTTGTAGAGTAATCCTTCTAATTCAATACCGTTGTAGCTTGTCCAGTTGATGAGCTCTACAGTCGTCCAATTGTACTCATCTTGCTGCGGATTGGCATCTGAAATTTGCTTCCCTGCCACAAAATTATCGGCTAAAAACAAGTTTGGATAATCAATTGCCGTCATCTTACGGAGCATCATTTGCGACTTATCTTTCGAACGACGAACAGGATACAAACGTGCATCGTAGTACGCCGACTCAACTAAATCAACATGTCCTGAATGAAGGTTGAAATTATAAAGGTGCGTTCCCTTCGTTTTGCGGTCAAACCCTCGAAGGTATAGGTTGTCAAAATCGATGTACACACTGTCTCGCGACCACTCAACAGGACGCAATTCAATTTTCGATGCTGCTCCTTCTTCATGTGTTGTAGAAGTGATTTCATTCTTGGCAAAATCGTATTCCCAAATGTCAAATTCAGACTGAAGGTAGAGAACCGATTCATCTTTGTTCCATCCGATGGTTCCAATTGGATAAGCGTCCATTGGCATTCCGTTAATGTCTTCCTCCCACAATACGTTATCCACCGAACACGTCAAACACACTTCTTTCTTCGTGTCGATATTGATCGCAAAGTGATTGTGCTTGTCTGTATCGTAATACGCGTAGTATTTTCCGGATGGTGAAATTTCTCCTCCATACGCAGCTCCAAGTTTCAATAATTCGGGTTCACCTGTTTTTACCGACACGCGGTAGTGATCCTCTCTGCGTGGCACTTCCCAATTATACGTGTGTGCATACGATTCATTGCTGGTTGCGAACACATAGTCTCCTCGCAAATCCGATTCTGGACGTACCTCCAACGTATCACTTGAGAGTTGAGCCGTGCTTTTGGAAGCCATGTCATAGGCATAAAGTGTCGTTTTGCGTTCGTCGCGCTTCAACTCTTTCAATTGTTGTGGTTGCAAACGATTCTCTTTGTAGTGCCAAATATCCAATTTTACTTTCTCACTATCAATCAGGCTATCTTTTGGCTCTTCCTGAGGTTTTTCAGCCGATCCGAAATACAAATACGCTCCATCTTTGGTAAATCGAGGCGAAAAATTGGTTGAAACAGCATCACCATCTACTAGGAATGCTTGATTTGTATCAGCGATTGCCGTCACTCCTTTCGAAGAAAGATCCAACAACTTCAGTCCATGAATTTTTACCTTAGCACTATCTCCAGAGCTTAAAAATGCCAACTGCGATTCTTGCTCATTGAACGCCAAACCTGTTAAACTGGTGTATTTTTGATCGTAGGTCCAGCTCGAACCTTCGGTTGTGGCAATATTCAAAGCAATCGAATCTTCTTTTTGCTTTTGATGTGTGGTATACGCCACATACTTTGCGTTTTTGGACAATTCGTATTTCTTCACATCTTTGAATTCCATTCGCTCACCCGAAGCTGGATTGTAGATGGTGAGTAGGTTCCCATTCGATGTATATTCTGGCTCACGCTTCTTCTTGCACCATCTTCTGCGCTTCTTCTTTTCTGCTGAAGCCATTTTGAGCTTGTTGTCTTCCGACATAAATGCCATCCAATCGCTTTCATCATTTACATCAAACGATGAAATACGGTCGAATTTGATCAATGAGTCAGATGCCAACAGGTAGATTCCCATCGAATCTTTTGGCCATTTCTTCTTATCCACCTTTTCCAGTTCGCAGTTGCGCAATGTATCGTAACCGGGGGTAATAGTGAACGCCAAATAGTTGCTATTCCCCGAAAATTGTGCCTTTGTACCGCGCGGAATTGAATCCAATTTATCCGACTCTACATCATAGATGTACAAGAACCCGTCGCCTTTGTGCGGTTTTATTTCATAACTGATGTACTTTCCATTGTTGGAGATTTTTTCACTTTTCAATGTATTCCAACTGTCATATGCAGTATGATCAATCACCTTCTTTTGAGCAAATACGGATGAGATAAGGAAAAGTGATAAGAGCGTTACGAGTGTCTTCATATTCTTGCTGATACAGTTTGGACGTAAATTTAGTCAAATCAATTTAGACGGGTCGTATTCAAATCCTTCCTCTCAGCCCGCACCGAAAACAAAAAACCACAACCAGAGGATCTCTGACTGTGGCTGTAGTAGTGGCTGAGGTTGTTTCTAGGATTCTTCTTCTCCAACTGGCTCTTGAGATGTGGAAACCCACCCCCAATTGTTGCTATCGTTGAAGCCCATGTTTAGTGGTTTCTCTTCACGAAGCGTTGTGATGATTTCGTTGAACTGTTTTTCGCTAAATCGAAGGTATAGATAGCCCGAACCCGTTTTGGAACTTGCAGGAACGCTTGCTCCCTCTTTATAGAAGTATAATGATCCTTTAAAGCTTGATCCGCTGTAACAGTTCACGACCGCCGTTTGTCCGTAAGTGTTGTCTGCGTTGTAATGATAGACACGATACGTGTCAAATGAATGATTTGTAATTGCCATGATAAGTGGTTTTTTGGTTACAAGAGATGGTCATTCACCTCTCAGTACAAATCTATAAAACTGATTTCGTGAATCTTAATCGGGAATTACCGAAACTAAATTGCGTTTTTTACCCATTCCAAAATGTACAATCCCGAAGTTTCGTTGGAAACATTTCACATAAACAACTCGCTTGCGATATAATCTGCGCGCAATCGGCCTTCTTTGGTCAGTGAAATAACTGCATCGTGTTGAGTCATCCAACCGTCATGAATAAACGATTGTTTTTTTAACGAAAACGCCTCAGGAAGCGCAGAAATGGTTGCCAATTCATTCAAATCAACGCCCTTTACTGTACGTAAGCCAATCATTACACGCTCGTTAAACTGATTTTCTATCGATAGTTCTTCTAATTCAGAAAAGGTCTCGTTCTCTTCAATGGCCTTCAAGTACTTCCGATTATTCGCTACATTCCAGCTACGCGAGGTCCCATTGAATGAATGCGCAGACGGTCCAACTCCCAAATACCATTCGCCTTTCCAATAGTTGCCGTTATGGATGGATTCAAATCCGGGCTTTGCAAAATTGGAAATCTCGTATTGCTGATAGCCATTCGCTTCGAGCATCTCGAGGAGAAGTAAGAACTGATCGCCCTGCGCCTCATCAGAAATAGGTTGAATTTTTCCTGTTTTGACCCAATTATCGAGCACCGTTTTTTCCTCTACCGTTAAGCAGTAGGCCGAAATATGCGGCACACCAAAATCGATGACTTTTTGAACGTGATTTCTCCATTCCTCCATCGTTAAATTGGGCAATCCATAAATCAAATCAACCGTTAAATTGTGAAACCCTTCCGATTGTGCAAGTTGAATACACGTTTCAGCCTCATTTACTGTGTGCGCGCGATTCATCCAGGCCAAATCATCTTCTTTAAACGATTGCAACCCGATACTCAATCGGTTCACGCCTAACTCCTTCCACTCACGCAAAGCCGCTTTCGAAATATCGTCTGGATTCGCCTCTAGGGTAACTTCCACTCCTTCTTTCACTTGAAAATTCGAATGGATCGTTTGCAACAATTGCGTCAACTCTTGCTTTGTCAAAATACTCGGGGTTCCTCCGCCGAAATAGATCGTTTCAATCGCTTTTCCCTCCAAGTAGGACGTGCGCAACCTTAGCTCGGTGCAAATACTGTTGACCATTTCTTGTCGATAAGCATCGAAAGTTGTGCTAAAGTGAAAATCACAGTAGGTACACTGCTGCTTACAAAAAGGGATATGAAGATAAATTCCTGCCACAGCGCAAAAGTACACAAACCACAGAAGTGAGGGCAAATGTTAAATATGATGAATTATTGGTGGCATATGAATTTTTTCATAATTTAATACCGTGAGTTTCGAAAGACATAAGCATTTATTGAATCAGGAATTGGATCAATTCAACGCGCTGCTAGGCGAGTTGTTGCCGCGTTATGTCTTATTGGTACGTAAAGAAAACTGTACTTCAGAAGAGTTGAAAGAACTCGGAGAAATTGAGCATTACCTCATCGAAGTAAACAGCAAAATTGCCAATATCAAAAATCGTTTGGATCAAGATTTATTCGGAGAAACCATGGACCTCTACTATAGAGTGAAAGCCGAAGCAGAAAAAGGTGATCCGAAAGCGAAGAAAAAATTCGATCAACTCAAAGCTTCTTTTCATTCTTCGGTAAAAGGCGACGTCTTCTTCAATTGGAACTAATCATCCTTTCATTTTTAATAAGCTAATTAGGCAAAATATGCGGTTGTATCCGATCGAATCCGTAATTTTAGTCCATACAATCCACTTCAATGTTCGATCGGTCAATATACTTTCCAGCTTCTTCCGTTCTTCATACATCGTTTTTACTACGTAAAATCATTCTCTCGTGCATGTTCATGTTTATTGGATTCACGGTTTTCTCGTTTGGAAAATCGGATGAAAATGAGCAAAAAACCCTTCAGGAGAAAGTTGATTTCATCCTTAAAGTGGCAAAAAACGTCCAACTTGATGCAAATATTAAATCGAAGGAGTTTGTCATTGCTATTTATGGAAGAGGTTCCGATGACCGCTCGCTCTTCAAAGCATTGGAAGCATCAACAGTGGGAGCAACCATTCAATCGAAACCTGTTGAAGTAAAGCTATTCCGCCGTATGTTTATGGTGAAGGAGGCTGATTTGATTTACATCAACGGAAATACCAAAGTGAGCTTAACTGAATTGGAAGATAAAGTTGGACGCGAGTTTGTCCTGCTCACCGAAGATTTTCCATACGGTCAGTCGATGATCAATTTTGTGGTAGATGAAGATAATGGCTTGTCGTATGCTATTCAGGAAAAAGCCTTGGAAAAGCAGGGCGTTACAATTGGCAGCAGTTTGAAATCTTCGAAGCAGCGCATTGTAGGACAAAACTCTTGGCTACAACGTCTGAAGCAAGCCGAATCGCGCATTAAAGAACAGGAAGCAACCATTGAAGATCAGCAGGATGAGATTGGCGAAAAGTCCAAAACGATCAAAGAAAAGATCAATAAGATTGAAGATCAGGAATCAACCATTTCCCAAAAGAGTGAGAAAATCAGGGAAAATCAACGCGTGATTCGTTACCAGCGCACGATTATTGTTGGCGGTATCATTGGAGCCGTTAGTATTCTCGGATTACTCTTCTTCCTCTTCCGAATGAATCAGAAACGAAAAATCGCCTTGCAAGAAAGCAAAGCCAAAACGCAAGAGATTATTTCGAGTATCAATTACGCAGAACGGATTCAACGCGCTTCGCTCCCTTCCTCTACTATTTTGGAAGAAACCTTGCGTGATGGTTTTATCTTTTATCAACCGAAAGACATTGTTTCTGGAGATTTTTATTGGATTGAGGAAAAGGGAAATGTCACCTATTTTGCTGTCGCCGATTGTACGGGACATGGCGTCCCAGGAGCTTTATTGAGTGTTCTTTGCAGTAATTCACTCTCGCGCGCAATCAACGAAATGGGGCTCACTCAACCTTCCAAAATTTTAGATCAAACAGTTATTTTACTTGAAGGATTCTTCTCGAAAAGTGAAAACGAGGTGCAAGACGGAATGGACATTGCGCTGTGCCGATTGGATAAAACGACGAATGAATTACAATACGCCGGAGCGTACCGACCGCTCTACTTTTTCCATGAAGGAAAATTCAATGAAATCAAGGCCGACCGCCAACCAATTGGAAGCTACGAATACCGGAAAGCGTATACCAATCATACCTTGCAGCTAGCTTCTGGCGACAGCGTTTACTTGTTCTCCGATGGAATTGTTGATCAATTTGGTGGTGAACAAAGCAAGAAATTTACGTCACGACGCTTGAAGGAATTACTTCAAGAAATCAAAGATCAATCGATGGACGATCAACGCACTGTTATTGCCGAAGAATTGAAAAACTGGCGTGGTGATAATGAATCCATTGACGATGTTTGTGTCTTGGGAGTCCGTTTCGTGTAAGTCCTATTTCAGATAATCGATTATTTTTATCCTATGAAAATTCAACAGCCCACTCCTCGAGAAGACTTTTACTTCAATCGTTACATCAAACTCACATCTGGAGATGATTTGATCGCTTCGCTCGAATCGGCACATCAAGAAATCATTCATTACTTTCAGCAATTGGACGAAGAGCAAGTAGACTATGCATATGACGAGGGGAAGTGGACGATCAAAGAAGTACTGGCACATTGCATCGACACGGAGCGAGTTCTCGCCTACCGCGCCATGTGCTTTTCGAGAAATGAAATAGCCGAATTGCCTCCATTCGATGAAGACAACTACGCAAAGGAAGAAGCATCTTCTCAAGTTTCACTCTCGGATTTATTGGAAGAGTATTCTCTGGTTCGGCGTTCGACCATTCTTCTTTTTAACCGCATGAAATCGGAAAATTTAGACTTCTCTGGGTTGGCGAGTAATAAAGAAGTTTCACCACGAGAACTGGGCTGGACGATTGCAGGACACGACATTCATCACCTCCATGTGCTCAAGGAAAGATACACTGACAATCCCTCAAGTAGAGGACGCGTTTCATTAAAAATTGATTGGTGATTGAAACTTTTTGAGGTTCGGTTGTACAGGCTTCAAAACAATCACATTATGAAAACCTCGAAATTAATTATCGCCGGACTAGCTTTGAGCTTTTCCTTTCTATCAACCAGTACATTCGCGCAATACAACAGATGTGCAGCCAAAAACGTCATCACTGAAACAACCGAAGAAGTATACTACGATGCTGAAACGCAATCTCAGCAAACGCGCACTGTAGAACGAGAAGTTGCTGCTGATTCCTACGGAAATGCACAAGGAAATCAATACGATTTAGCCATAGATGGTGCCTTCGAAGGTCAAACCATTGCCGTACTTCATTTGTACACAGGAGAATCATTTGATTTTGAATTGCCCAAGAATGCCCTCAAGGAAAAAGGGTTTTCCGTGTACCGTTGGATGAACAAGCCGCCATCGGCAGAAGAATTGAAAGAAGGATTGGATAGGGCATGCCAGCTATGGATCGTTTCGAGCTCCACTCAAATGCTCAATGAAAGTCACATGAAAGTCATCAAAGAGTTTTTTGATTCAGGTAAAGGCGTGTATATCTGGGGCGACAACCAACCTTTTTATGCGGATGCCAACTACGTTGCCAAAGAATTGATCGGTGTGGAAATGACAGGAAACACAACAGGAAATCAAGTAGTTGACCTTATGATGGGAGGCAAAAAAGTAGGCGTAATGCCCAATCACCTCATCACAACGGGTTTACAGCATTTATACGAAGGAATTACCATCGCTACACTTTCGGAGCATGAAGATTTGGAGCCAATTGTATACGGATCAGCGGGAAATTTAGTGACAGCCGTTTACGAGAAAGATGGAAAACGCTTGATTCTCGATGGTGGGTTCACACGTTTGTATGTCAACTGGGACACGGCAGGAACAGGTCGATACGTGAAGAATGCTGCTGCGTGGTTGGTAAACTACGAGCGATTTGGCGATGATGTTGTTTCGAATGTGGTGCTGGAGGAAGAAATCGTTGAAGAATAACTACATAATTACCTACAACTAAACATCCCGACGCTTCCATCAGAGAGGTGTCGGGATTCTTTTTTTACCAAGAACAGCAGGTATTTCTACGCTCGATAATACGTACTTCTACCCTTTTTCCAAAATCCCGTCTTTTCCCTCTTTCCAAATGATGGTAATCCACCCAACTTTGTACTCAGGTGGTATCTGAAAAACCTGCTGTCTTCCAAAGACCAAACAGAGTAGGAACTAACATATCAATTATTCATTATGAGTACTCAAGTTTTATACCCAACAGAAGTAGTTGCTTACCGCTACGGTGCAGATCAACAAGTTGTCATTATTGCGAAAGGACGAGAAGACGGTTACTGCAAAATTCAAATTCAGGCGTCGATGGCGACGATCTACCCACCAATTTACATGGTGACAGCAGAACCATGCGCAGCAATCGGAAACTTTCCATACACGGTTCAAAAGACTGTTCCCTATTCCACCGATTTGGACTATGTTAATTTCCAAATGGCAGATGGAACACGTCAAATTCCCATTCATGATATCATGGAAGCGGCAGATTCACCAAAAGCATTGGCTAAAGTGGCAGATAATCAAGTAACGGGGATGGCGTACAACTCGTCAGACATCAATGTAGCCATTGCCGATGCCATCAAAAAGCTACGTGCGAAGTATCCAAATGGAGTCAGCGCGAAGATGGTTGATTCTGGATTTGTAGCCGTAGGATCTCCTGTTGGAATTGCTTACTACTACGTAGTTATGGAGCAACAAAGTTAGAGTAGGCGTGACTCGAATGTGGGTCACCCATTCTACAAGTTGAAGAAAAATAAAGCCCCGACCTTCCATTTGGAAGTCGGGGCTTTGATATTGATTTCAGGATTCAACTCTGTTTCCTCACTACTGATCTTTTTCAATGAGACCAACCGAAGGGTAAGCGAAGCCGAAGTCCGTTTTTTTTATCCTAAATCAAATTTGATTCCTTGTGCCAATGGCAACGAATCAGTATAGTTGATAGTGTTTGTTTGGCGACGCATGTATACTTTCCATGCATCAGATCCAGACTCACGTCCACCACCTGTTTCTTTCTCACCACCAAATGCACCACCGATTTCTGCTCCAGATGTACCGATGTTTACGTTGGCAATTCCACAATCAGATCCAGCTGCAGACAAGAACGCCTCAGATTCGCGAAGGTTGTTTGTCATAATCGCGGAAGACAATCCTTGAGGAACATCATTTTGAATTGCGATCGCATTTTCAACTCCTCCAGAATACTTCATGATGTACAAAATAGGTGCGAATGTTTCAGTTTGTACAATGTCCATATCGTTTGTTGCTTCAACGATTGCTGGTTTCACGTAGCATCCAGATTCGTATCCTTCACCTGTCAAAACACCTCCTTCAACCAAGATATTTGCTCCTTGCTCTTTCGCACTTTCCAATGCCTTCAAGTACATGTTTACAGCATCTTTGTCGATCAATGGTCCAACGTGATTGTTTTCATCCAATGGGTTACCAATTTTCAATTGAGGATATGCTCCAGCAATTGCATTTTTCACCTTGTCGTATACTTCTTCGTGGATGATCAAACGACGCGTTGACGTACAACGTTGTCCACATGTTCCAACAGCACCAAATACCGCTCCTGGCACAACAATGCTCAAATCAGCAGATGGTGTAATAATGATCGCGTTGTTTCCTCCAAGCTCCAACAATGATTTCCCCAAACGGGCACCCACTGTTTCGCTCACTGATTTTCCCATGCGTGTAGATCCTGTCGCTGATACCAAAGGAACACGTTTGTCCTCTGCCATCAATTTTCCGATCTCTGCTCCACCAATTACCAATCCAGAAACACCTTCAGGAACATCATTCGCATCGAATACTTCTTTGGTGATTTGTTGACATGCAATAGCAGTTAGAGGTGCTTTTTCAGAAGGTTTCCAAATACATACATCTCCACAAACCCATGCAAGTGCCGTGTTCCAGTTCCATACCGCTACTGGGAAATTGAATGCTGAAATGATTCCAACAATTCCAAGTGGGTGATATTGCTCGTACATTCTGTGTCCTGGACGCTCAGAGTGCATTGTTAATCCGTGCAACTGGCGCGACAATCCTACTGCGAAATCACAGATGTCGATCATTTCCTGAACTTCACCTAATCCTTCTTGCAAAGATTTTCCCATTTCGTAAGAAACGAGCTCTCCCAAAGGTTGTTTGTACTCACGTAATTTTTCGGCCAATTGACGAACTACCTCACCTCTTTTCGGTGCAGGAACCATTCTCCATGATTTAAACGCTTCTTGAGCCTTCAAAACTACCGCCTCATAATCCGCTTCTGTTGCCGCTGTTACGGATGCAATTACACTTCCATCAACAGGAGAAACAGAGTCAATTTTTTCTCCACGCGTGTTGAACCAACGACCTCCCGCTGATGCTCCACTGTTTACTTCTTCAATATTAAATTGAGCAAGAATATGTTTAATTCCTTGGTCTGTCAATACTTCAGCCATAAGATTTTTTGTTTGAAAATTTATATCTAATACAAAATTACGTTAAATAAATGACAATCTTTGAAGCGACAAGGCTTCATCCTTGATGTCCTAACAGATACAAAAGCTATGAGAACAATTGACAGTAGTTTCCAACCTTTTTTGAGCAGTGCAATTGCCTACCAAGGTTGCACAAAGGTCTCATGTCTTTTCGTATTTTGTCGATCAAATAGTAAACGATAAGCGCTACAACTTCAACCTTTAATGCCGCGAATAGAACTCAATACAGAAATAAACGCCCCAATTGACGTGGTGTTCGACCTGTCTAGGAGTATCGACTTGCACATAAAAACAACCGAACGATCAAAAGAGCGTGCCATTTCTGGTAAAACCAGTGGACTGATCGAGCTGAATGAAAGCGTAACGTGGAGAGCAAAACATTTGGGTTTTACACAAAACCTTACGTCGAAAATTACCGTAATGCAACGTCCGGATATTTTCGTAGACGAGATGACGAAGGGCATTTTCAAGTCGATGTGTCACCAGCACCTATTTCTCGAAGAGAATAATAAAACCCTCATGATCGACATTTTTGAATTCGAATCGCCATTGGGGTTCTTGGGCAAACTGGCAAACCGTCTTTTTTTAAAGCGGTATTTGGAGCGGTTCATTGTTGAACGAAATACGTACATCAAAGAGCTTGCTGAGAACGGGGCTTGGAGAGAATTTGTATGATCTATTTCGCAATATTGCGAAATTGCAATGTGTACACATTGCGAATCCCTCTTCAGCATATAAACCTATACAAATCACCGCTCAACACATTTTAAATCAGCATACCCGAAAATAATCGATCTTTCTAGTATGAAATCAATTGTACTTTTCGCCCTGCTCATCAGCACAACAAGTGCCTGGAGTCAAAACGATTCTATTGAACGATCAGAAGTTCGTGCAGTAATCGACCAACTGTTTGAGGGTATGCTCAAAGGAGATAGCACACTTGTTCGCTCTGTATTTCATCCAAGTGCACGCGCATATACTTCATATAAAAAGGGAGATGAATTTGTTTTAATGGAAGAATCAGTTGATAAATTCGTTGCTGCGGTTGGCACTCCACACGATAAAATTTGGGACGAACGCATTTCAAATGTCGTGATTCAAGTTGATGATGGTCTTGCCCAAGTGTGGATGGACTACTCTTTTTATTTAGGCGAAACCTTTAGCCATAAAGGAGTTAACGCTATGCAATTAGCGAAAAGCAACGGACACTGGCAAATAATTCAGATTGCCGATACAAGGAAGCGCGAATGAACATCCAGACAAATAGAACTCTCCGTTAAACTGCACCGAATTCACTCGAATTATCGGATCGGCCTGCCATCTCTCAATTCTTTTTTCGACTGCATACAAATCAAGTAGGTAGTTTTTTTATCTTTGGTACTAAACGAAATAAATCTATGGGTAATCCTTATTTGTTGATCATGTCCATTGCGGGCATCATCATTTTAAGTTTCTTCTTTAACATTCTTGCCAAAAAAACGAATATTCCATCTGTATTGATGTTGATCGGTTTGGGGATGGGATTGAAAGCTATTTTGGATGCCTATGGGCTCAGTGACGACCTGAAATTCGACTCGCTGTTGGAAATTCTCGGTAATGTCGGGCTGGTGATGATCGTCCTGGAAGCCGCCCTAGACTTGAAACTCGAGAAACAAAAAACGGGGCTTATCCTGCGATCGCTAGTTGTCGCGTTGGTTGGAATTGGTGGCTCCATGTTCGCTCTGGCAGGGTTCTTTATGTACATTTTCCCGTCCACGGATTTGTATACCGCAGTTGTTTACGCCATTCCTCTGAGTATTATGAGTAGTGCCATTATCATTCCAAGTGTTGGGCGATTAACAGGCTCCAAAAAGGAATTCATGATCTATGAAAGCACCTTCTCTGACATTCTAGGAATTATGATTTTCTACTTTATGATTGGTGCAGACGGCGGTGCCGGTGGTGGATCGATTGTATTGGAAATCGTGCTCAATATTGGAGTAACCATATTGTTATCCGTTGTTGTGGCATACGGATTGGTATACTTATTCCAACATTTACAGATGCAAGTGAAACTATTTTTGGTGATTGGAGTACTGTTATTACTCTTCGCAGTGGGGAAATATTTCCACCTGTCGTCACTACTTATTATTCTTGCGTTCGGAGTTGTGCTCAACAATACAGATGTCTTCTTCCGAGGTCGATTGTCCAATTTATTCGACAGTGAAAAAGTGAAGCCCATCTTGCACGACTTCCACAATTTAACGCTCGAATCCGCCTTTTTGATTCGAACTTTCTTCTTTGTAGTATTCGGATTGAGCATTACATTGAGCTCCTTGGCGAATTGGCAAGTTGCGGTAAACAGTTTCGGCATCGTGGCCATTTTGTATATCGTTCGCTACGTTGCACTGCGCATTTTTGCCAAAGAGAACTTGCTACCCGAATTGTTTATTGCTCCTCGTGGGTTGATCACCGTTCTGCTTTTCTTCGTATTGGCAAAAGACGGAACAACGCATATCGAAGCATTCGACTCTGGATTGCTACTCTACCCTATTTTGATTACAAGTATTATCATGATGATTTCGTTGATTTCATATCGCGGAGAGAAAATCACAGATGTTCTTTTCCATACGGTTCCTTTGTTCAAAACGGACAAATCAGAAGATTTAGATTCTCGTATCAGCGAAAACACAGAAAAACAAGATTTCGATGGATTTTAAATGGTTATTTCTCGGATTAAGCCTTGCGTTTGTTTCATGTGCAGAAATGAAAGAAAGTGCGGAAATTGCAGCGGATAATGCTGTCAACATTTGGCAAGGAAAACAAAAATTGACGGTTACGTTTCAATCGCACCGCCCGTACTGTGGAGGAGCCGCTCCCACAGAGGAGCAAGCCAAAGGATTTACAGAGCCAATGGCCAATCAAGTGTTCTATCTCTACAAGGATGAACGTCCTAATTCGGTGACTGACATGGTGAAGGTTACTACCGATGAATCGGGTACATTCAGTATCGACTTAAAAGACGGTCGTTTCTCAATTATTAGTGAGGACAAAGCTCTCCCCTTGAAAGAGTTCATCAAAAAGAAAAAAATCGAAGGTGAGTTCTATGAGTACAGTGATGATTCATGTTTTGAAACATGGCGCACAACTCCTGAGTTTACCATTGATTTGTCGCATCCAACAGACGAAGTTGTCACGATTAAAACAGACTGTTATACGGGAGACAATCCTTGTATGCAGTACACAGGGCCATACCGACCGTGAGAAATCTCCATTTGGTTTCTGGTTCAAAATGCCTCTTTGAACAAACAGCACGTTGATTATTTTCGCACCTTTTCAATCGATTGTTTTTTTGTATCTTTCTGAAAGAAAACAAATTAACTATCCACTATGGGCTTCAAAGATTGTTCAAAGTACGAGCGAAAAGCAAACAGTTACAAGGAAGAAATAGATCTATTGGATGATCGAATCAACGATTTGATGAGTATTCCGACAAACCCAAAAACCAATCAACACATTCAGGAATTACGAGTGAAACGCAAAACGCTCGAAAAGAAAAGGGTTGAAGCATTAGATGCGCACATCCTCTGTATGGAGTCGAATGCGAATGATTACCATTAATCTTGTTTAGCCGAACAAGCTCCATCCTTCTTTCCCCACAAACACGCCCTCTTCTTCGAACTTAATGGGGTATTTTTCGAGGTACAATCCATGCCCTCGACCTGTTTCACACGAAAAGGCATATTTGTGCCATGGGCAAATGACGAAACCGTCCTGAATGGAACATCCCTCCAAGGACTTATTTTGATGCGGACACCTGTTCTTAAATGCATAGAATGATTCTTCTTCGCGTGCTAACATGATTTCACCGAAGGTATTTTTGAAAAGCGCGGTTTTCCAAGGTCCGAAAAAATCGAGAAGCTCTTCCTTCGATTCGAAGATTTTGTACCATTTTAGCGTTCGCTTGAACATGTGTCTTTTAAGCTTTGATACATAAAGATAAGGAAATCATCCCCCTAAAACTTCTTACGCACATTTTAACAACTGCCAGCACCCATTTAAATGGTTTTAGCACTTTTCTAATCAGGTAATTGAAATCTAATAGGACCGTTTTGAAACACGGATAAAAGCTCCCCAAAACACCCAGATTATAACGCATTAACCGCGCCTTTTTTTGAGGCAAACGACACCAAAAAAGATGACGAGCACCCTGAGCTAGCGCGCAGCGATCCGCGAAAGGGTCGTTATCTTCGAAGGTGAAGAGAAGTCGCAAAAAGCAGCGCAAAGGCTTCCGATAGGTCTCGGAATTTGGGCGCTTTTTTTACCCCAGAAAAAAGTCTCAAATAAGTCTACTTCCAAATAACACCCAACTTTCCAGTTGTTTTTCCGCTTTCTAATGCTGAGTGCGCCTTCGCCATTTGATCCGAGGTATAACTTCCTCCTACCTGTGGCTTGATCTTCCCTTCGGAATACAATTCCACCACAGATTTCAAACAATGTTCGAGCACACGGGGCTTGTTATCTGCTATTTTGAGCATGTTTACGCCCAAAATATTCTTGGAACGCATCATCAACACAATGGGTGTCAAGAAGCCCATTTTTCGAACGAAATTCAATTTGGAGAGAATTCCCCACTTCCCATTCGCTAGTTCCGATCCGCCAAAGATGATCATTCGTCCACCAGAGCCGAGTAAAGCCATGTCCTTTTTATACGTAGAACCTGCGACAGGATTGTAACTAATATCCAATCGTTCACCGTTCAGGTATTTTTTAATTTGTTCGGAATACTCCGATTCACGGTAGTTCACCACATGATCGGCTCCTAAATCGCGCACAAATTGCTCTTTGTTCGACTGTCCAACCTTTGCAATCACTTCTGCTCCTTTCAGCTTTGCCAATTGAATCAAAATAGAACCTACTCCACCTGCCGCTGCGTGAATGAGTACGCGGTCAATCGAATGAATCGGTGTTAAGTATTCTGCCATGTAATAAGCTGTTACGCCTTGTGTACATAATGCCAATAATTCAATAGGATCTTGATCGCCAACAGCAACGGTAGCATAATCGTTGGTTACTACGTGCTTTGAATAGCCACCAAAACGACAGAAAGCAATCACTCGTTTATTCAAGTTCTCCGTATTCGCGTTCGGTCCGCAAGCGATCACTTTTCCTACAACTTCGTATCCAACAACGCATGGAAAAGGTGGAGCTTCACGGTAGAGTCCACGGCGTGCCATCACGTCTGCATAATTCAATCCGAATGCTTCTGTTTCCACCAACACTTCGGATTCTTTGAGTTCAGGAACTTCAAATGACCGTAGGTCGAATGCTTCCTCTGCAGTTCCAGTTTTCGTTAAAAAAAATGCGCTTGATTCCATCGTCGATTCGTCTTTGGGGTTCGAAACGAATGTACAATTTTTTCTTTACCGCGAAGGCATGGATTTGCTTATTTGGGGTGAAATGAAACCTGCTAGTCGTCCATTTCGGCACCGCTCAACGCACGTGCTCAACGTCCGATTAGTCTTTTTTCCCTTCAATCACGACAACGATTTCTCCTTTTGGTGGATGGGCTGCGTAATGCGCTGCTACTTCAGCGGCAGTTCCACGTTGAAACTCTTCGTACATTTTGGTGATTTCCCGGGCCACACACACACGGCGATCTTCTCCTAGAAATTCACCAATTTGATTGAGGCATTTTACCAATCGATGAGGCGACTCATAAAGAACAATGGTTCGTTCCTCCTCTGCCAAAACCTTCCAACGGGTTTGTCTTCCTTTTTTATGCGGAAGAAACCCTTCAAACACAAATTTATCACATGGAAATCCACTAGCGACAACCGCAGGAATCAGCGCTGCTGGTCCAGGCAAGCATTCGATTTCAATTCCTTCTTTCAAACATTCGCGAACGAGCAGAAAGCCAGGATCAGAAATTGCTGGCGTTCCAGCGTCCGAAACCAACACACACATTTCATTGGCGCGAATTCGGTCTACCGTCAACGCAAGTGACCTGTGCTCATTGTGTGCATGAAACGGTATGCACGGCTTGCTGATTTCCAAATGTTTCAACAAACGGTTCGTTGTACGAGTATCTTCTGCGAAGATCAAATCAGTTTCCTGCAAAATTCGAATTGCACGAAGGGTAATATCTTCTAAATTTCCAATGGGTGTTGGAACGAGAATGAGTTTTGCCATGTGTTTTTTAGCGCGTTAAAACGACATAATCTTGCAAGAGTGTTTGCAAAAACTGTAATCGCTTTTTGGGTGTTTCTTCCAAGCCGAGCAAACGGGCCGATTCATCAGCCAGTTCGATGGCAAATTTCTTTGTCTCTGGATTAGGGTTGAGTCGCACGCGTTGAATCGTGTTTTTGATCAACAGCATGTCTTCATCGGTAAATCGCGTTGCATTGATGTAGGTTGGCGTGTGATTATCTTGACTTTTAATCGACAATACATCGCGCAAGGTGTAGCGCATGCTCGATTTGTTACGAATCACGATGGTTCCTGCCATGGCATCTCCCATTCGCTGTCTACGTTCGGAGGTCCCCGCGAAAAGAATTCCAACGAGTCCAATGGCTATCCAAATCAAAATAGTGAATGGATCGGCGCTAATCCAAATAAAATCTCCTTTGAAAATCCAACGGGTAAATACTTCGCGAAGTCCTGGACGCTCACCTGAAATCGTCACGACACGAATGCCCATGATGTACTTTCCGAGACTTTGTCCCTGCGTGATGTATTCAATCAATGGGTTGTAAAAAATCCACGGAATTTTAATCAGAAGTAGGTACACAAACATCGTTTTCCCTGCTCCTTCCGCATCCATTCCAAACGGACTCGATAATCCGAGAATCAACGAAAAAACCAAGAAATAAATGAAGAAGGCAATCACATCCAGCATCGCCGCTACGGTACGCTGTCCCACAGAAGCGAGTTCGTACTCGACTTTCACATTTTGGGCGGATTCAAATTCGATGCTTTTCATTCTGATTTTGCGATTAACAATCTGCGTCGAGATAAAGATACATTTTTGCTCGAATTTTCCTGTTTTTCGCCGTCATTTCTTGATTTCAACTCAACATTCAATTCAAAATCAACAATTTCCAGTTATGGCGCATTCTCAGTACAATTTAGATACATTCTAAATATCCAAAATATGACAAAAGTATGACATTAAACCTGTGCTAACTCCCCATCTTTGTTGTTGTGATTACGGAAAACGGGTTAAAAACCTTACATATCATCGCATTTACGCACAGAAATCTGGCTGTTTCGGAGATTGGGCAATTGCACATCGATCCAGACAATCAGCAAGCGGCACTTACAAACGCTAAGGTGCGCTTTAGTTTACAAGAGTTAATGTACTTGACAACCTGTAACCGAATTGAGTATGCGATTGTCACCAATGAAGAAGTAAACGATGACTTCATCAACCGCTTCATTGAAACCGTTTATCCGGAAGTGTCTCCCGAAAACCGTAATGCCCTAGTACAAGGTGCTGAAGTTTACCGAGGAGTAGATGCTGTTCGCCATCAATTGTCTGTTGCATCTTCAGTAGATTCAATGGTTGTTGGAGAACGTGAAATTATCACACAAGTTCGCAATGCTTTCGACAGTTCGAAAAAGAACAGTTTGACGGGCGACTGCCTTCGATTAATGATGCGACACACAATTGAAACAGCAAAACGTGTCTACACTGAGACGAACATTTCTCGTCGACCTGTTTCCGTTGTTTCGTTGGCTTATCATCAATTGCGTGACATGAACGTTCCGTTGGATTCGCGTATTTTGATCGTTGGAGCAGGTGTTACGAATACCAACATGGGTAAATTCCTTCGTAAGCACGGTTTCACGAACTTCAACGTCTTCAACCGAACATTATCGAAAGCTGAAACCTTGGCGAATGACCTCGGAGGAGTGGCTCATCCACTTTCTCACTTGAGCGAGTTCGATAAAGGATTTGACATTATTATTACGTGTACTGGATCGGAAAATCACATTCTATCTCCAGAAATTTACACGCATCTTTTACAAGGAGAAACAGATCGTAAAGTGGTGATTGATATTGCCATTCCACAGGATTTGTCTCCCGAAATTATTGCTGCTCATTCGGTTCACCACATTTCAGTGGAAGTATTACAGAAGATTTCCAACGAAAACTTGAAAGTACGTTCACGTGAAGTAGAACATGTTCAGGCAATCATCGACGAAGCGGTAGAAAGCTTCAGAGAGTTGTACAAAGAGCGCGCGGTAGAACTTGCCATGCGTTCGGTTCCAACCAAAGTGAAAGAAATTAAGCACAATGCGCTCAACCAAGTATTCAAGAATGAATTGAGTACCCTCGACGACGATGCGCGTGCGGTTTTGGAAAATGTAATCGGCTATATGGAAAAGAAGTACATGAGTATGCCGATGCTCATGGCCAAAGAAATCTTGCTAAACAAGCAATCTTGAAAAAACACGTTATTATTGGATCACGAGGAAGCGATCTCGCCTTATGGCAGGCCAACTTCGTGAAAGGTGAATTGGAAAAACAGGGATGTACTGTTGATATCAACATCATTAAAACACAAGGCGATGCGATCCAGCATTTGAGTTTCGACAAACTCGAAGGGAAGGGATTTTTCACCAAGGAAATTGAAGATGCCTTGCTATCGAAATCGATTGATCTTGCCGTGCATTCGCACAAAGATTTGGAAACCAATCCACCAGCAGGATTAAAAATTGCCTGTGTTTCATCACGTGCTAACCCTTCCGATTTACTGTTGATTCGCAAAGAATGTGTTGATGCATCGCAAAAGTGGAGTTTGAAAGCCGAAGCAACAGTTGGAACTTCCTCTGCTCGACGCAAAACACAATTCTTGCACTACCGCAACGATGTTACCATCAACGATTTGCGCGGAAACGTTCCAACACGTATCGATAAATTACGCCAGGGAAATTACGACGCGATTATTCTTGCCAAAGCAGGTGTTGACCGTCTCGAATTAGATCTCAGCGAGTTCGAATGCGTAGAATTGAATCCAACGGAATTTGTTCCAGCTCCCGCTCAAGGTGTTTTGGGACTCCAAATCCGTGAGGACGATGCCGAAATGACCGAATTGATGTCAGCGATGAACGACACAGCGGTTGAGTTACGCATTTCTCTAGAACGTAAAATTTTGAATCTCCTCGATGGAGGATGTCAATTGCCTTTGGGAGCGTTTTGCACGGAAGATCATCATTTGTATGTTGCCTACGCGGAACAAACAGGCGCAGAAAGTGCCTTCCTACACTACGAAGTGACGAACTTCGACGGCATGGCGGAAAAAGTAGTCGCTGATTTGAAAAACGCATTCGTCGAGTAAGTCGTGTCTAAGCGCATCTTCATATCGAAAAATGCTTCTGAAATAGCCTCCCTCCGCTCGCAATTTGAAGCTAAGGGATATGAGGTCATTGCCCACTCGTTTCTTTCATTCTCTGCGGTAGAATTCGAAATTCAGCATCCCTACGACGTGATCTTCTTTGGAAGTCCACGCGCGGTCATTTTCTTCAAAGCCAGTGAATCCATTTCCCCCGATAAATTGATCGCTTGCGTCGGCTCCAAAACGGCCGAAGTACTCGAATCGATGGGACATAAAGTCGACTTTGTGGGCAAAAACAGTTCCGATCCGAAAACGGTAGCAGAAGATTTTAAAAACTGGTTGACTGAGCGGAGTCGAAGTCAACGTGCTTCGAAGGCCCAAAGTGAAGAGCGCAGTACCCGTGTGCTGTTTCCCCTCTCTAGTCGCAGTTTAAAAACGATTGCTGGGGCTATTCCTGAAGATCAGAAGGAAGAAGTGGTGGTGTATCAAACGGAAGTGAAGGGAAAAGTGATTCTTCCGTGCGATGTGTACGCGTTTTCGAGTCCGAGTAATGTGGAAGGTTTTTTTGAGGCGAATACGATTCCTGAGGGGGCAGAAGTGATTGCTTGGGGAACGAGTACGGAGAGGGCTTTGAAGGAATATGCGGAGAAGATGGGATTTGAGGTTAAAACAATGACCAAATCCGACTTAACTGTAATTTTTGGAATTTGAAATAATCCTGATTTTAATTATCTTCACTTTAATTAACCACTAAAGTTGAGTTCTCAACTAATTTTCTTGGCATCTTATCCGCTTGATGTTTAAAAGAATGTTAGTAAAGATTATGATTTGGTGGTCTGAAGAGACTATTAACTGACGATATTCACACTATGAATTTCATTGATTTATTTTCTGGTGCTGGAGGACTTTCCGAAGGATTCATAAATGCTGGTTTCAAACCATTGGCTCATGTTGAGATGGACTCTTCGGCTTGCAAAACAATAGAAACAAGATTAGTTTATCACAAACTAAAATCTGAAAAGAATCTCGAGGCATATTATGAATATATATTAGGAAAAGTTTCGAGAAAAGAGTTCCTAGTTAAGAACTCAAATGAAGAAATTGAAAAGTCCGTAATTAATATGGGGATTGGTGGTAAGAATAACCAAGAAATCTTCAATAAAATTGATACCCTAAGAGGGCAAAATGAAGTTGATTTGATTATTGGTGGACCACCCTGTCAAGCATATTCACTTGTTGGTAGATCGAGAGATAAAAACCGAATGGAGAATGATCCAAGAAATTATTTGTATAAAGAGTATGCGAAATTTTTGAAGTATTTCAACCCACGTTTATTCGTTTTTGAAAATGTACTAGGATTAATCACTGCAAAAAAAGGTGACTATTTCAAGAACATGAAAGCCTACTTTAAAAGAATCGGATATCAATTGGACTACGATGTATTAAATTCCTCTGACTTTGGGGTTTTGCAAAAAAGAAAGAGAATTATTTTAATCGGCTGGAGAAAGGATGAAGAATTCATATATCCAACATTTGAGAAGATCAAAAACCCATATACGACAAAAGTCATTTTCGAAGATCTTCAAACCCTACAACCCGGAGATTCCAATAATATTACAAAATACGCTAAACCGACTAACGAATATCTCCAGAAGTTTCAGTTACGAAATGGGGTTGACTTTGTTACTCAGCATATCACGCGTAATCATAACGAACGTGATCTCGAAATCTATGAAGTGGCTATCAAAAAATTACTAAAGGATGGAGAACGATTGAAATACCCTGACCTACCTGAAAGACTCAAAACTCACAAGAATGAATACTCGTTCTTGGATAGGTTTAAAGTAGTGAACCCTGATGATCATTCTCACACTATGGTCGCTCACATCTCGAAAGATGGACATCACTATATTTTTCCTGACTTAAAACAAATTCGTTCATTGTCGGTAAGAGAGGCGGCACGAATCCAATCTTTCCCAGATGACTTCTATTTTGAAGGTGGAAGAACTGCCGCCTTTAGGCAGATAGGAAATGCCGTTCCACCTTTGATGGCAAAGGCAATCGCAACTAAGATTAAGATTAAATTAGAATGACAAAAGATTCAACATACAATATTAGACCCGCAGCTAGACTCATTCATACTATTGGAAGCGACTTAATTGGAGATTCATATGCCGCTGTCGTTGAACTTGTTAAAAATTCCTACGATGCTGATGCCAGTTATGTCAATATTAATTTTGCATACAAAACAATTGATAATAAGGATTCTCTAGTTATCACAATAGCTGATGACGGGCACGGGATGGATTTTGAAACTGTCATAAATAAATGGCTCGTACCTGCAACCGATGATAAACTTAAGAGAAAGAGAAGCCCATATAAGAAACGTGTTTTTCAGGGTCGAAAAGGGATCGGTCGGTTTGCTTCTTCGATCCTAGGACAGGAAATGACTCTATCTTCTATTACTAAATCGGGGGAAAAATCAACAGTTGTAATCGATTGGAGAATATTCAACACTGACGATTTTTTAGAAAATATTGAACTTCTTGTTGAAAAAGAAACAACTACAGACTCTTCTGGTACAATTATGGAAATTGTGGCTCAAGATGAACAAAATGATAATAAATTATCTGCTTGGGACAAAAGTTCAATTGACACACTAATTGGAGAATTGCGAAAATTGATTTCCCCTTTCAATGACTTTGATAAAGATGAGTTCAGAATAAACCTTTCCTTTTCAAACTGCCCGTTTGAAGGGTACAATGACACGAAATTTGAGATTGAAAATTATCCCATAATAGAATTGTATGATTACAGAATAAGCGGCTCTATTGACAACTATGGTAAAGCCAATCTCCTCTATGAAAATAATGTATTAGAGGCAAAGCAATCAGAAAAGATCGAGACTCAATTTGACTTATCAGGAAACAACAAATACTGCGGCAATATCAGTATTGATTTTAGAGTATTTGATAGAGAACCAGAAGCTATTGACAACCTAATCAATAAGGGTTTAATCGACCCCATTTCAGAAAAATATATGGGGAAAAATGATGCTAAGCGCTTATTGAATGAAGTTTATGGTGCAAAGATTTATAAGAATCATTTTAGAATTCGACCTTACGGAAGTGATGGTGTGGACTGGCTAGATTTAGATAAAGACAGAATCCAGAATCCATCTATGAAAATCGGAAACAATCAATTAGTAGGATTTATAACTATTGAATCTGAAGAATTATCAAGGCTAGAGGAAAAAAGTGCTAGGGATGGACTAAAAGAAAATGAATATTTCTTTGGGTTAAAGGAATTGTCAAGGTTAACTTTAAAAGAGTTAGAAATTCGAAGATTTACATTTCGAGATAAGAGCCTTAAAAGTCGAAAGGGAAGAACTTCAATTCAAGATTCAATTTCGGATTTATTTAGCTTTTCGGATTTATCTAATAACATTCAGGCAAAATTAGAGCAATTTAAAGTCGGCAAAGAAAATATTAATCAGATCAAGGCAATTCTCAAGAAAGAGGAAACTGCCAAAGCTGGTTTATTGGAAGACATTCAAAAAACAATAGCTATTTATCAAGGACAAGCGACACTTGGTAAAATCGTAAACTTCATTTTACATGAAGGTAGAAAACCAATCCAATACATAAACTCAGAAACAGATGTTCTTGAACGCTACCTTAAACATTATAGAGCGACAAATGATCAAGAATTATTTATTGAAATACACGAGAGTATTAATGGTTTTAGAAGAAACGGAAAGTTAATTTCTGATTTATTCAAGAGAGTAAATCCACTTGCTAGTCAAAGGAGGGGAAATCGAAAAAACTTTAATGTCAAAGTAAGCCTGATAAATTCAGTCAAAATATTTAAAACTTCAATGTCTGAGTTGAATATAGAATGTACTATTGAATGCAACGATGATATTGAGTTTTATGGCTGGGAAGAAGACTTATTTACTGCTGTTACTAACTTAATTGAAAACAGTATTTATTGGCTTGGTAAAGTAGAAAGGGATCAGAAGCTAATTTCAATTTCAGTTCAGGAAAATCCCAATTCATTTCAATTGGATTTTAGAGATAATGGACCTGGCTTAACCGATGCTGAAATTGAAAGCGATATTATATTCGAACCAGGCTATTCTAAAAAGCATAATGGAACTGGCCTCGGCTTGGCTATCGCAGGTGAATCAATAGAACGATTGAATGGAAAACTAAAAGCTCGAAAATCTGAAAGTGGTGTATACTTCCAAATTGAAATTGAGAAAAAATGAAAAAACTTTGCCTATTAATTGTAGAAGATGATGAAGTAGCAATCGCTTCATACAGAAGAGAAATTAAAGCGTATAATTTGGATGCTGATATTAAAATTTCGGAGACTCCTGTTAACAATAAAGAAAAAGCAATATCACTATTGCGTGATGCTGAAAAAGATTTTGATGCCGCCATTGTCGATTTAGATCTGTTAGGTTCTGGAGGAAAAGACTCTTCAGGTAATGACATAATAAGGGAAATTAGAAAAAATCTTCGGTTTCCTGTATTTGTCATCACTGGCACCCCCCAGAACGTGGCACCAGATTTAAGAGAGGAATCAATCCTATTCAAAATTAAGACACGCGGTGAAAGGGAAGACATTGGTTACTTAGACCAATTGATGAATATATATAAGACTGGAATAACAAATATTGTAAACAGGAAAGGAACTATTGAACAGATTATTTCTAATATCTTTTGGAACCATCTTTCATCGTCTGTTGACTTATGGGTAAACGATGATTCGCGAACACCCGAGGAAAAGGAAAAGTCCCTCTTGAGGTATACCTTGCTTCATATGCAAGAATATCTTGACGAAAAAAATTATCATCCAAGTGAATTCTATATTACAAAACCTATTAAGAAAGATGTATTCACTGGAGATATTGTTGAATTCGATGAAGCACGATGGATCATTTTAACTCCTTCTTGTGACATTGTTAAACGTCAAGACGGCACGAGAAATACGCGGAAAATACTGTTATGTAAAATAAAACCATTAGAAAGTGAAGTTAAAAATTATGGAATTTTATCTAAGGAAACAAGCGCCAATAATGACAATCGAAAAAGGCTAAGCCGATACATTCAAAACAATGCTGGCGGGAACTTTCATTTTATCCCTAAACACAAAACAATCTATCCGGGTCTAATCGATTTCCAAGATAAGTTAACCATAGATGAAAGTCTCGTAGACAAGTATTTACTCGAAGAAAAAATGAAACGATTGGCAACTGTTTCCATGCCATTCTTGAAGGATATAATTTCTCGATACTCCAATTATTTCGCTCGACAAGGCTCACCAGATTTTAACTCGGACGAAGTCTATGCGTCAATTTTTAGTTAATATTCACTCCACCACAACTCTCTCAACCCAATTCACACCTCCAATATTCACCTCGACCAAATAAACACCCGACGCGTATCCATCCAAGTTCAATTGAACCAAGTTGCTTCCTTGCATAGCAAATAATTGATGCGCTTGCAATTGCTTTCCAGCCAAGTCTGTTACTGCGATGTTTGCTGCGCCTGCATTGGCCACTGCAAAGCGAACGCTCACGTTTCCTGAGGTTGGATTTGGGAATACTGCCACCGTTTCGATAACGTTTCCGCTTTCGTCGATTCCAACGAGTTCATCGGACGGTGCACCTTTGTAGATGTTGATGTCTTCTAGGTAGAAATTATTTCCTCCACCGCTTTCAAATTCGAACTTGTAGCGGAAGTTTTCAACCATGTAGGCACTTGTGATATTTGTCATGTGCACTGTTGTCCAATCGTTCAAGCTTGTTGGTGTGTACGCAGCGTTTTGTGCCACAGATGACAATACGTTTCCACAAATCGTTTTTCGTTGTGCCCATGTTTCGCCACAATCGTTGGTGATAAACACTTTCAAACATTCGTCGTTCAAATCGTAGCGCTTCTTGTACGCATAGCGGAAACTTAAGGTCACCGATTCCGTTGCTGGATCAATTACCGATAAATCTACTGGTGCTGAAATGAGTTCATCCGACTCACCCGCAGGCTGACCAAAATTCTCCAGTTTCGCACTTTTCCATCCGGTTCGATAAATTCCTTCCACAATTTCGAAGGCACTTCCTCCCGCGTTGTAAATCGACCACTGATCTGTTGTATTGAAATCCGTGTACGCTTCGAAACTCTCGATTAAATCTATCGCGGCTGGCGAAGGAATAACCGAAATGTACGCTGGTTTCAACTCCCACTGTGTGGATACACCGTCCGAAACAACCAATTCTACGTCATAACTTCCAGAAGTCAAAAATTCGATCGATGGTTCTTGTGAAGTCGCCGAAGTTCCGTTTACAAAGTTGTAATCAGTTCCTTCAACACCGCTAATTGACCAACTCCATGATGTTGGAGCGTGAAAACTGAAATCATTAAAGTCAACGGTCGTTCCACTACAAACGCTTCGGTTTAATGCCTCGAAATCTGCTTTACACAGTTGATCGGGTTCATTCACTCCCGTTGCCACTATGTTCGCTGGATCTGTGAGTGAAGCTAGGAAACTAATATTCACAAAGTTCGCCTGCATGATGTTCACTTGATTGCGCGAGAACATGTTTTGGCAGCTGTTGTAACTCATGTAGTTTTCGATTTGATCCATCGCATCGAATCCGTAAGAATCGCCCACAGGAACGGTAGAACATGAATTCCAAGAAGAATTACAGCTCCAGTTCGCCTCTTCTTGTGGTGGCGTATCACAACAGTAATCTCCATTTGCGGAACAGTCGTTGGTATGACATCCTGTTTGGTTTCCTCCACCCCAACCTACGTTGAAGATGTGATTCAATCCCAATGCATGTCCCATTTCGTGCGTTAAGGTACGACCGTCAGATCCGGTTGCCGTTTCGATACTTCCGAAAGAGTCATGACGCATCAAAATTCCGTAACCATTTCCTCCAGCACCGCCATAAGGCAAGTACGCGTAACCCAATGTGATTCCACTTCCGCTCGTTTCAATCGAGTTAACGATCCAAATATTGAAATACTCATCGCGCGGCCATTGATCTGAACCTCCATTGGATGTGTACTTACAATCTTCTCCAGCATTGTACGTCAAATGTGGTGCATTTACACGAACAATTCCGTTGGTACACTCCCCATTCGGGTCGATTTTAGCCAATTTGAACTCCATGTTCATGCTTCCCGCTTCTGGAGAGAATGGTGCATCAAATGTGTTCCGTGTGTCTACTGTATCCGCATTCAATCGGTTGTAATCCAAATTCAAAATGTCTAAAGCGCTTTGCACCTGCTCATCTGAAATATTACCATATCCGTTGTCATGAATAATGTGAACCACTACAGGCACCGTGATTGTTGCACGATTTCCCGCATTGTTATTTCTGTACTGCGCTGCCGCCATCATTTCCTGATGAAAGGTCTCCTGCAAGTTCGGATCGTTAGCAAACTGCTGTTGAATCAATTGATCCGTTGCACACCATTCTCCTGATTGAGAAAAGCCCAAAAATGCGCTAAGCAATACAACTAATGTAAGGTAGTTTTTCATAATGTATAGATAAAAAAAGACCTCTCCACGTGAATGGAAAGGCCCTCTGATTCGTTTAATTTTTACTTAACAACAAACTGAATTGTTTTTTGTGATCCACCAATCTGAACATTCAAGAAATACATTCCAGATGCCAAGTTAGATGTGTTCATCAATACCAAGTTTGTTCCTTCCGTTCCATTTACGGTTGCCGACTGAGCAATTTTTCCAGAAACATCTTGAACGGTCAATGTCGCTTGATCTGCATTTTTCAATGAGAAACGAACGCTCAAATCATTTTCAACTGGGTTTGGATATACAGCCAATGCTTCAATTTCGAAATCACTTTCTGAAACTCCAACAATTTGATCAGATGGTGTTCCTGAGTACAAGTTGATATCATCAATGTAAATGTTATTTCCACCGTCTGATTCAAACTCGAAACGACAACGTGCCTGATCTGTCCAGTACGCACTTGTGATGTTCGTCATGTGAACCGTTACCCAATCAGATTGTGATGATGGAGTCCATGATGAGTTTTGCGCTGTTGTCGACAAGATTGATCCTGTTAACGTTTTTCTTGGCGCCCAGTTTTCACCACAGTTTGGCGTAACGTAAACCTTCAATACTTCGCTATTCGAAGAATAACGCTTCACGTAAGAGTAACGGAAGCTCATTGTCATTCCAGTAGATGAGTTGATCGATGACAAATCAATTGGTGCCGAAATCAAATCATCGAAGTTCCCTGTAGACTGACCGAAGTTAACCAACTTCGCACATTTGTTTCCTGTATATCCAGTTCCTGTGTGAATTTGCCATCCATTACCTGCTGGGTTTATTACCTCCCATTCCTCAATAGCGTTGAGTGTTGAAAAGTTTTCAAACGACTCGTGGAAAGGCAAGCTAGAAGCCGCTGGCAACACACGAATGTATGCTGTTTTTGTTTCATTGTCAGAGTTTGTTCCGTCAGATGACGTTAACGTTACTGCGTAAAGCCCAGGTGTACTGTATGTAACAGATGGGTTTTGAGCTGTTGACGATGCTGGAGAACCACCCGTAAACGTCCATGTCCAATCGCTTACTGCGTTGTATGATAAATCTGTGAAGTTGATTGTGTTTCCAGCACAGATTGTTGTACGGTCTGCTTTGAACTCAGCTTTACATAAATAGGCTGATCCCGTTACACCCACCGCTGCAAGGTTTGACGATGAAATCACATTATTTCTTCCTCCAACACTTGAAGTAATTGCATTTCTCATGCGCGTAACCTGTCCAGGTGTAAACATTTTAGAACAGTATGAGTAGTCCATGTAGTTCTCTACGTTTGCCAAAACTCCACATGACGCTTCACCTTGGTTACATGATGTTACACCAATTGTATTCGGTGTATCAGACACGCCATCATCAGAAGAACAACTTGATGCATTTCCTGGGTTGTTGTTTGGTCCCCATGTATGAGAAAGATTCAACCAGTGTCCTACTTCGTGAGTTAAGGTACGACTTGAATACGTTGAAGACGTTCCAATAGAACCAACGTAGTTGTGTAGTACCCAAATTCCGTTTGCCATACTCGTTCCTCCCCAGTTTGAAGGGTTGTACGTATAACCTGCCGCACCACCGATATCACCACAAATGAAGATGTTTAAGTATTCATCTCCTGGAAATTGTCCGTTATAAACGTCATTTCCAGCAATGATCGCTTGTACTTGCGCTACTCCATCGCTTCCATCATTCGTAATTGGATTTTGAGTATGCGTGATTCCACTGAAGCAAGCCCCATTTGGAGCGATTGTTGCCAAAGCAAATTCGATTTCAACGTCAGCTGGTAATCCTTGGAAAGCTGCATTTACATTGTTCGCGTCTGCGTTCTGTAAACGGTAATCTCTATTCAATATAGAGAGTGCATCCATGATTTGATCGTTGCTAATATCTTCAATTCCTCCGTTGTGCAATACGTGAAATACAACTGGAATCGTGTAAATTGTTCCTTTTGGAACAGCCACTGGGTTCGCCGCTTCGTATTGGCGAATTTGTTCATCTTGAGCAAATACTGCTGCGGCAGCAGGGTTCGCTAGGAGTTCTTGATGTTTTTTGTGTGTAAGACAGTATTCAACTGTTTCTCCCTCACGTACATTCGCGGGGTCAATTTGCGTTGTTTGAGTTTGAGAAAAGGATGCCAAAGCAAAGGCAAACATCCCCAACGCAGTGAGTATTGTTTTTTTCATAGTTCGAGCTTGTTTCTACTTGAGACGCACAAGATACGGACAACCTTACCAAAATACAAACTTTTTGACTGAGTAGTATGCTTTAAACCTTAAACGGTATTGGACAGCTATTTAACGGTAATATCTCTCAAATCATAGAAAAGCTCAGCGTCGTATTCAGATTCCGTCAAAAGGAATAAACGCTCTGCTGCCTCTTTGGGAGAAAATAATTTATCTTCTTCTTTCAAGTTGTGAAAGTTTTCGGAAGACGAGAAATTCTCAGGGTTTGCAGAACGAATTTCCGACTGCATCCCCGTATCGATCACTCCGGGAGCAACACAATAAACTTTCGGATGATTTCCTTTTTCCTGTTCTTCAAGGAAGAAGGTTTCTGTGTGCATGTTCAACGCTGATTTTGATGCACAATAGGAAGCCCAAGAAGGGATCGCTCGGTTTGCTGCGCCAGAACTAATGTTCACCAAGGAGAACAAATCTTTGTTTCCAACGTGCTGATAAATCTGCTGCGTGAGTAGAACTGGTGCCGATACATTCACGGTCATGACGTGATCCACGTCTACTATTTCCATGTCACTCAAGCGTTTGATTTCACCAATTACTCCTGCATTATTGATGAGTGTTACTTCTCCTGAAAATGCTTCGAATTGTAGCTGTCGTACTGCGTCTAAATCGGACAGATCACAAGAAATAAAGGAAAAATTCTCGTGTTCAAGATCACTTGAACGACCAATTCCTGTCACTTTCTCTCCTTTGGAGAGATACAGCTCAGCAATGGCTTTACCCAATCCGCGTGAAACACCCGTTATGAAAATCATAATGCTTCGTTGATAGAAATAAACCGCTCCACACTCTTCGCTGCTCCGAAAATCACCAAGGTGTCTTTTTCCTGAATAATTGTATCTTCTTTTGGTACTCCAACAATGTGTTGCTCAGTACACTCTTCCCCATTTTTAGTCAATTCATACTGACGTTTGATGGTAATGAGCGTCATTTCATACTTGTTTCGGAATCCTACGTCGTCGCACGTTCTTCCTACCACACCTTTTGGCGCTCGTATTTCTGCAATTTCGTGATCATCTGGAAGTTGCAAGAACGAAACAATGTTTGGATTCAGCAATTTTTCACGGACAACGTGAGCCACCTCATCTTCTGGCGTCAAGATTTCTGTTACACCAATTTTTTCGAGAATCAATCGTTGTTGCGGACCGCTGGCACGACAAATTATTCGCTTTACACCAAGATCCATCAAGTGAACGGCCGTCAAAATGGTTGCTTCGAAATTCTCTCCGATGGCCACAACCACAGCATCCATTTCGCTAAGATTTTGAGCGCTCAACGCTCGATCATCTGTTGCGTCCATTGCTACGGCAAATGCGACCTCATCCTTGATATCCTCAATCTTTTCTTCATCAGGGTCGAAGGCAAATACCTGTGCACCTTTCTCTGCCAATCGTTTCGCAATGGTGAATCCGTAACGTCCAACACCGATTACTGCAAATTTACTGTAGTTCATTCTTCTATCTTCTAAACATTTCTAATCCAGCGCTTGTTTCAAGTCATCGATTAAATCGTGGGCATCTTCCACGCCTACACTCAATCGAATAAGTGAATCTACTACGCCAATTTTTTCTCTTTCTTCCTTCGGAATCGCTCCGTGAGTCATCGTAACAGGGTGTCCAATCAAAGATTCCACACCACCAAGTGACTCCGCCAAGGCAAACAATTTCACTTTACTGACCGTCTGCAAAGCGTCTTCCAATTGATTACCAACTAAGCTAAATGAAATCATTCCACCAAATCCTCGCATTTGTTTTTTCGCAACATCGTGATTCGGGTGCGATTCAAATCCTGGCCAATACACCTTGTTTACTTTCGGATGAGCATCCAGAAAACGCGCTACTTTTTCGCCATTATCGCAATGACGATCCATGCGCAAGTGCAAGGTTTTTATTCCACGAAGCACCAAAAAGGCATCCATTGGACCCGTAATGGCGCCCGATGAATTCTGAATGCGATACATTTCTTTCGCCACTTCTTCATTGTTGGTCACCAACGCTCCCATCACCACATCCGAATGACCGCCCAAGTACTTGGTTGCCGAATGCATTACGACATCTGCACCTAAATCCAAAGGTTGTTGCAAATAAGGCGTAGCGAAGGTGTTATCGACACACAACAAGGCATTTGATTGTTTCGCTACATTCGCCATTTCCTCGATGTCGATGATGCTCATCATGGGATTGGTTGGTGTTTCAACCCAAATGATTTTCGTCTTATCGTTTACCAATTCCGCTACGGCAGCTGCATTTTTCATTTCCACGAAGTGGAACACAATGCCGTATTTCTCGAAAATGGTCTTAAACAAGCGGAAGGTTCCTCCGTATAAATCACTCGTAGAGATGACTTCATCTCCCGGATTGAGCATTTTCATCAAACAATCGATGGCAGCTAACCCTGAACCAAAACACGCTCCGAATTCCGCATTCTCCAAAGCGGCAATACTCTTTTCCAAGGCATGTCGCGTAGGGTTTTGCGTGCGCGAATAGGCGTAACCTTTGTGCTTCCCTACTTCTTCTTGAACGTAGGTAGACGTTTGGTAAATGGGCGTCATGATAGCTCCCGTTGCCGAATCTGGCTCCACACCTGCATGAATTGCTTTGGTTCCGAATTTCACTTTGATCGTGTTTGGATAAACAAATGTACTAAAATGTCTTCTCCTTAATGTCTTTTTCAAAAGGTGATTGCAGCGAGCTATGCTACTTGTTTTTCGTAAATTTATCGACTTGTCAAAAGAAGTTAGAAATATCATCTCCAAATTACTTGCAGAGAGCAGTCAGTTCAATGCAAACGACGTATTGGTAGATGCGAAAAATGATCATCGACGCTTGCATTTTTTATCCGATGAGCATGATCCATCAGTTCTTCAATTTGACTTGTCGGCATTTCCCAAAAAGATTTTGACGGATGCTCGAAACAACTTGAAAGAATCGGGCACCAACACCTTGTGTTTGGCTCAAGGCATAATTGATCTCGAACTGAATGGTCGCCATGTTCAATCGCCCATGATCTTATTTCCTCTTTTGGCTAAGATCGACCGCATGCAGCAGCGCGTTTCTTTTCAGAAAGCCGAAGATGCCGCTTTTATCAATCCGTTCATCAGCAGCCATTTTCGCAAAGTGTTTGACATCGATTTGCCTCAAGAGCTCGTCGACAATCCTACGTTGGACTCCCTGGTTTCTTTTTTCGAATCGAAGCAGTTGAATGTTCAGTCGAGACAAACGATTATCGGAAATTTTCACCATCATCGCTTTGACGTATTAAAGGAACTGGAAGAATTACTGGAGATGGAACGGTTGAACCCTGCTATCGGAACACTTTTCGGTGAGGAAGTCGTCGAATTGCCTCCCTTGGATTTAACCTCCACCAATTTGTTTCCGGCTGATACGGATCACGAGCGTGTTTTCGAAAGCGTATCAAGGTCGAACACCGTTGTTCAAGGTCCTCCTGGAACGGGAAAATCACAGGTTATTTGCAACTTGATTGGAAAAGTACTTCCTGCAGAGCAAACGCTCTTGGTTGTTTCCGAAAAGCGTGTGGCGTTGGAGGTCATTCAATCGAAATTGTCGCAGCTTGGGTTAAACCGATTGAGTTTTGTTGCAGGATCTGACCGTCAAAGTCATGATTTTCTGCACGACTTAAAATCAACTTGGGACTTTTTCGAATCCTACGAATCATCGTCAGAAATCAATCTTCAGTTATCGAAACAATACGAAGATCACCTGCAAATGACGCTGGATTTGCTCAATCAACCCGATTTAATTGGCGGCATTTCCTTTCACGCATTTCGCGACCACACAGAAGGGAAAGACTTAAGTGGATTTTATTCGAGTAATGCTCCGTCCATTGCGTGCTTTTTAGATAATCGACGCATCATTCAGCGGATTTTTGAATTGAAATTGAATGAATCTGCTTCCTTTCTTCGAAAATCGAGCTTGGCTTCGGATGATTTCTTATCACTCGACGAACGCATTTCCAACTGGAAAGATCAACTCGCTATTCTTCGATCTGTTTTTAAACTGGATCAATGGAACGACCTCGCGCAAGCCACACGAAAAGCAGCGACATGTCAAGTTTTCGAGAACGAACTTTTTAAGCAATACGCCGACATTTTCAAACCCGAAACGAAGCAAAGAAAACAATTCAAGCGCTTGGCGAAGCAATACTTTGTATTGGCAGAAACGCCCGCCATTGGTTCCGAATGGAAAGTTTATCCTTCCTTGCAGGAAACACAATCTTTGCTGAATCAATTTCAACACGGAAACTTCTTTGAGCGAAGTCGTGCTAAAAAACGATGGAAACAATTATCTCAGTTGCCTGCCGAAAATGCTATTGAAAGCTTGAAAAAACGCATCGATGCAGGAAAAAAGGAGAAAAAACTGGATAAATGCATCGCGCAAATGAAAAAATTGGGCATTCACGATCCTAAAACAGAAGTTGCCATTATCCAGCAATCCTTGTCCGTTTACTCGGAAGAAAAATGGAATGCCTACTTATCAATTCCTGTTGAGGAAAGAAGTAAAATCACCTTGTACCACAACGAACTGAATGCGCTACATCGTGAGCTTCACGCTACTTTTAAATTGACAGAAACTATGTCCATTTCACATGTCTTGGACCGCGTGAAGGATCAATTCTCGCTACTTCTTGCAGAACGAAAACGTATTCTCTCTCTAGATGAAACGGAATTGATCTCACTTCGTGATTGTGCCGATTTTGCATCGTATGAGTTGCTCATTTATGGATCAAACTGGACGCTTTTCAAAGAGCGATTTCCTGCATTTTCTGATTTCGAACCGAAGGAAATTAAATCGAAAGTAGCTGCCATTTTAGAAGCTCAAGCACATGAATCGCGGGTACATGCTTCGCATTTGCTCAATCAAGTTCACGCACGTTTTCAAGCATACCACACATTGCTGAACACACCCGCTTCGAAGCTAAAACCCGATCAAAAAGAACTCAAAAAGCAATTGAGAAAGGGCAAGTCGATTTTAGTGAAGGAATTCGCGAAAACACGCAGTCACCCGAGCTTGCGCGAACTGTTTCTCTCCGAAGCACGTCATTGGATCACGCTCTTGAAACCGATTTGGTTGAGCAATCCTTCGAGTTTGGCCAAGTGCTTTCCGATGGAGGAACATTGTTTCGACTGTGTCATTTTTGATGAAGCGAGTCAGCTTCCCGTGCAACATGCCTTGGGTGCCATTCAACGCAGCCAACGGATGGTCATTGCAGGCGACGAACACCAAATGGGGCCGAGCAGTTATTTTCAATCGGGATCAGATGAAGTGATCGACCTCTTGCATCAGGCGAGTTATCATTTCCCAAAAGTTCCATTGTTGCATCATTATCGCAGCGCTCATCCAGAACTCATTGCCTTTTCGAATAAGCATTTCTACGGTGGACAATTATCGGCGTATCCATCTGCTAAGCGCGATCAAGCACCTATCACACATCACTTCGTGGAAGGCGCCACTTTTGAAAATCGAAGAAATGAAGTGGAAGCAACAGCGATTGTTCGATTCATTTCGAACCAATTACCCCGTAGTAAAAGCATTGGAATTGTTGCCTTTTCTGAAGAACAACTCAACTGCATTACGCAACAACTTGATTCGAACACCTACGAAGCGCTGCTTGCCCATCAGGAAACTCACGGAGGGTTTTTAAAAGCATTGGAAAACGTTCAAGGAGACGAATGTGATCATTTGATCATTGGTTTTGGCTATGCTCCCAACAACGACGGCGATTTTCACATGCGCTTTGGCCCTATGAACACTCAGAATGGGCGAAAACGACTGAACGTTTTGCTTACGCGTGCGCGCGAATCCATTGATTTTTTCTGTTCGGTGAAATCAACCGATTTTAAATTGAGTGATAATGAATCCATCAATTTATTGCGACAGTGGATTGCCTTTTCAGAGCAACAAGCTGAATTGAGTTCCGTGAAATTTCCGCACGACTTACATCCTGAAGTAACGGGAAGCACCTTGACATTCTACCGCATTCAAGAGAAATTACCACAAGCTCGAGAATTGGCAACGCTGCAAAGTGTTCTGGAAATGAGAGGTTGGACCGTTGAGTACGGATAGTGTCCTCAGGAGTTTTCACTCCAACGCATAATTTTCTATTCTGACAATGCCAACAAAGCAAAGCTTGCCAGCCAGTGTCCTCCTTCGTAGCTATCGCCTACCAAATTCTCAAAAGAATAATTAATGTGCTTATTACCGATTTCAACGAGATGTCCGTATTCCTCAGGAAGTATTTTCGCAATTCCGTACAAACACCAAGCGCGTGAAAAATTCAATCCATCGAGGTGAACCAAATGTCCATCTTTCCGATCAGAGACAACGGCTGGAACCAATTTGAAATCAGGGTTTTTCAGCTTCGGTAAAAACTTCGCTAACCACTCTTTGAATTCATCCTTCAAATAAATTCGTCGCATAAGGTTTGCCTCTTCAAAGCAAGGAGAAAGAAAGTCGTAGCCACTTGGCTCCCATGTCAGCGGGCAATTCGAATCTGTTCCGTAGAAGTGAATGGCTCTATCTTCAATGAGTTCGATCAACGACTCGTTATTCATTGTTTCCGCATAATCGTACATCATTGACAAAGCGAATGCCGTATTGGTGTGCATTCCTACGCGAATTGGATAGTGCAATTTCGGCAAGAAAGCTTCGCAACGTTTCACGATGACATCTGCCAATGGACGAATGTGTTGTTTGAGTTCATCAGCTTGTGGATCTTCCCAGGTTTCGATCTCTTCAGCAAGCTTCAACAGCCACGCCCAACCATAAGTTCGCTCAAATCCTTGACTCAATGAATCCTCGAAGTAGTCGATTTCGAGAGCAATATTCTCCTCTGTCAAATGTGCTTTCAACCCATTGATAATTTGTTCTCGCTCTTTCAGTTTTGGCTGTTCTTTCAACAAGCGCACGAGCGACCAATGACCATGTACGGCAGAATGCCAGTCGAAACAACCATAAAACGCAGGGTGCAACTCTTTTGGCGATCGCAAATACTCATCACTTCCAATTACCTGGTTGAGTTTATTCGGGTACTCAACATCGATGCATTTGATTGGCAACTTTACCAATTTTTCCGCACTTTCCTGCGTTAATTCCAATCGTTCTGCCACCTCAATGGGTTCTTCAACTTCTGGCTTTGGTGGATACTGAACACACGCCACAATAACGACGCTGAGTAGAAAAGTGAATGGAATGAGTGTTTTCATGGGCCGAAAGATAAATATTTATTTGTTGTTTTCGTGGTCTGAATGCAGCATCACAACTCGACTCAATCAAGGCGGCTAGCTGGTTTACGTTGACGTGATTATTTGCTCGTTACGGAGTAATAGATCGTTGCGAAGACATTGTAAGCGAAACCAATGGTAAAGGCAGCACTAAAAATGATCATCGGCATGTTTTGTGTCCCGATGTGATACACTATTTGAAAAATTCCATACGCCAGAAACAAGCTTTCAATAAGAAGCAAGGGTGTAATTTGAATGCGATTATACTTCTTGCGTTCTCCCTTCGTTTTTTGTGCCGTAATGTTGAACTTCGGAGTGCGGACAAACTCCGATTTCTTCCCCAAATAACCTTCCATCACGCCCAAAGCCATGTACACCGACATCCCCATGTTGACGATTAAAAATGAGATGAAAATGAATGGAAAGGCGATCACTCCCAAAAGTTTGTTTTTTGCCGATGAAATGTTTCCTCCCGCAAACACCAGTAACAATAAGAAGTTGGTTGATAAAAAGACAGGGAATAAATAGAAAATCCATGAATTTTTCGGAAGATCATTCACCGCCATAGAAACTGGAAATGACAACAAAATGAACAGAACAACGATCAGGTAAACGGAACTATTCAGAAGGTGAAACGATCCGATGAGTTTCGCCCAGGCACTCGGTCGATTGTCTTTGATTAAAGCAGAAACATTCTTTCGAACACATTCGGCCGCTCCCTTCGACCAACGGAATTGTTGCGCACGATAAGCAGGAAGCGTCACCGGCAGTTCCGAAGGAGATTCAATCTCGCGCACGTAAGCGAATTTCCATCCTTTGATTTGCGCTCTGAAACTAAGGTCTAAATCTTCTGTTAAGGTATCTGCTTGCCATCCACCGGCATCTGCAATGCACGATTTACGCCAAATTCCAGCCGTTCCATTAAAATTAATGTATGCTCCACTTGCATTCCTTCCGCCCTGCTCTACCGAAAAGTGCGTGTTGAGAATTACTGTTTGCAAGCGTGTCAGAAACGAATAGTTTTCATTCAGATACGTCCATCTCGACTGAACCACCCCGACTTTTTCATGACTAAAAAACGGCATGGCATCCTTCAAAAAATTTACATCTGGTAAGAAATCTGCATCAAAAATGGCAACGAATTCACCTTTTGCTGAGTTCAAACCGTAATCGAGTGCCCCAGCCTTAAATCCAACTCGATTTTCCCGTTGGATGTATTGAATATCAATTCCTTGTTTTTGATAGAATTTCACTTTGGCTTTCGCCTTTTCGATGGTATCGTCCGTAGAATCATCCAGCACTTGAATTTCGAGCTTATCCTTTGGATAATTTAATGTCACAATATGGTCGATTAATCGCTCAACTACATACGATTCGTTGTACATCGGAAGTTGAATCGTGACATGTGGCAACTCCTTCCATTCCTTCGTTGGATGAACATTCTTTCGGAACAAAAAATTGAGCAGGAGCATGAACTCAACCAAGCTGTATATCAGTAGCAAGGTTGAAATGATCACGTATATCGTCAGTACGAAGTAAGTCAAGTTAAATCCGTCTTTTATTCCAAAATGATCGCAGCAGAGCCGGGAGTAAAACCAAATCCGAAAGTAACGCAATAAACAACATAGATGCAACCAAAATTCCAATATTTCGATTCGATTCGATGGAAGAGAACATCAGGATTCCAAAACCGATCATTAAGATAATAGACGTGACAGCAGCTGGGAACGTGTTTTCTTGTAGGCTCAACTCGATGGATTCGGAAGAATTCAACTTATCCGAACGTTTGATTGAACTCAAGAAGTAGATGGTATCGTCGAGAGCCAGACCGAAAATAATGGAGAGTGCCATCGCTGTAGTTGGATTTAGTTCGATATGGAACCAATACATCAATGCTAAGCCGAATAAAACGGGCAATAGATTTGGAATGAATGAAAGAAGTGCGATACGTGCCGAGCGAAAAACAAGACCAATCACAATCATTGCGATGATTAAACTAATTGAAATGCCGATTAAAATAAATTTCGTGACACGCGTGTTGGATTGATCTTTTACGAAGGAAAATCCACTGATGAAGAAATGATGGTTGTCATCTTCAAGTTGATCTAAGGTTTCTTGCAATTCTTCATTCTTCACTGCTGAAACGGCACTTCCAATGTCAGGCAAACGACCCACAATGCGAAAAAGCTGTTGATCTTGGGTCATGGCATTTGCTAGGCCCAAATCATCCCTGTATTTTACCAAGTCACGTTGAAATGAACGGTCCAATTTTTCGGGTAGCTTATACTGCGACGGTTTTCCAAAACGCTTGAAGCGATGCAAACGTTTGATGGCTGTATTTACGCTAAAAACGGACTTACAGCCATAGTACTCCTTCAGTTGTGTTTCAATTTGATCAATATTCGAAACCGTTTCTTGTGTCAAACCGTTTTTGGAGATCAAAATGACTTCCACCGAGCGAACTCCCTCAAAATACTCATCTGAAAAACGCAACGCCTGTCCCAGTCGTGTGTCCTCTCCATAGTTCTGATGGTAGGAAATGTTGATGCTGAAATTGAACCAAACACTCACTGCTGCAATCAGCACAACTGCGGTTCCAATCGCGACGGTTACCTTTCTTCCGCTCAACAAACGCATCAAAGCTTGAGAAAGTGACGAAAATGCCGCGGCTTTTTCAAAAGGACGAATTCGAAATGATTGGATGAAAACAGGAAGCAGAAAACGGGCGGTTAGGTAAGCCAGTACAATTCCTGAGCAGGTAACAGCGGCAAATTCCGTGATTTCTTTAATCTCCGTAAGAAAGAACAACGCGAATGCAACGCCCGTGGTTAACGTAGTTAACCAGAGAGGAAGTCGAAGTGGCGAAACGGTAGCTTTCACTCGATCTTCAATGCTTCCTGTTTTGAGCTGTTTGAATTTATAAATCATGTGTACGATGTCGGAAAACGACAACACGAGAATGAGCAATGGCGTGGTAGACGTGAGTAATCCGATGGTGATTCCCCCAACATAAAACACAATCGAAAGCAGTGATAAATTGATTGCCAAAATGCTCGCCACCAGGATAAGGCTACGGACATCCTTGAACCAAACAAGGAAAAAGAACAGTAAAATTCCTCCAGCAAATAGTGGGAGCAGCACCATTTCAGAAGTAAGCGATTCTTGCATTTCTGCAGCATACGCACCTTTTCCCATCAAATGCACCTCATCAAAAGCATACGATTCTATCTTTCGCTGGATTTGATCAAGTTCTACTTCATTCCAATCTACCGTCAAAAAAATGCGGGCTGCCGTTCGATCGTCCGACAAGAATTTCGGAGTGACATCAGGAAATTTTTCCAGTCGCTCATATCGATCTGGAAACTTCTTACTTGCCTCACCATCAATGGGCATTAACTTCTTAGATGTTGATCCCAACAATGTCCGTTCTGGCAATTCCACTGAAGTAATTCCAACTGCACGTTCTACACCATGGAAATGACTTAATTCCTGCCGCAATTCTTCCAAAGTGGAAAAGTCTTCGTGCGAATTGAACCCCGCTTCACTTTTAATCGAAACAATTAGACCGTTATCTTCGGAAGGGAATTTCTTGCTGTATTCCTGATAGTTTTGGTAGATTTCACTGTCCTCGGCATTGAGCGTTGTAAGGCTGAAATCGCTGCGTAGTTGAGAACTCGTCCAAGCACCCAACGCGATTGTGCCGTAGGCAAAAAAAATGATCAGCCAATTTTTGATGGACATGGAGGATGATTGCTTTTGGGAAAGGTAGTGATTTTGGAGAAACCACTTGTTTTTTAAAACAAGACAGGGATATTCTCACCAGGAATACACCAAGTTTTCTAAGCTCTCAAATTGGATTGGATTCACTAAATTTAATTCCTGATCAATTCGACGCATGAAAATAGCAATCGCCACATTCCTCTTTTTATTTTCACTCCATGGACACTCGCAAGCTCCTGAATATCTCACTCAAAATGAATACAAAGGTCCAGTGAAATCAGTTACTACTGAAACATACGTGGTAAACGAATCAGAGGCACCTTTAACTCAAAACAACTTGCATCCTACCTGCGAAGTATGCGATCACTTTGAAAAATTTGACAAAAAAGGACGCCTCATTGAGAAACAAGAGTACCTCATTGTTGAACCTGTATCCGAACTGGAAATGGGCTATTGTCTACACCTCGATCTCGAATACAAGAAAGACGTGTTG
Organism: Flavobacteriales bacterium; assembly: GCA_013373595.1. Taxonomy (GTDB): domain Bacteria; phylum Bacteroidota; class Bacteroidia; order Flavobacteriales_D; family Crocinitomicaceae; genus UBA4466. Next base: position 48,723 of record JABXHO010000012.1, read on the forward strand.
ATCAAAATCACAGCGAAGGAATTCGAGCAGCATGGTATGTGGATGGATAAAGTTGACTTCGAAAATAGTGTTGCACAGACAATTTACTCAGTGACAAAAGATGGAAATGAAACAATCACCACATACATCGATCATTGGGGCGAAGTGAACGAATCGTACTACCGAAAAGGCTTGCTCATCAAGGATTCACATCAACTAAACGAGTACAACGAGAAAGGTCAAAAAATTAAATCAACCTCCATTGAGAAAAACGCAACGAGAAATCCAAAAGTGGAAACATGGGAATATGCGGGTGACTTACTCGTGAAGTACACAAGCATGAGACCGGGGAACTACTTTTACGGAACGCAGACCGAATACACCTATTACGATTCGGGTGAACTATTATCTGAAAAAGATTTCAACCTAAAAGGTCCATCCGATACCGACAAAAAAGAGCTCAGGTCTATCCATTTTTATTACAGAGATGGACGAGATTCTTTGCTCCGCGATGTGAAGCAATACGATTTGGAAGACGTCGGAAAAGATTTCATTTACGAATATGAATTTCATCCCAACGGAAATGTTTCAACCAAAACTCAAAAATCACAGTACGGAGACGTTAGTGCGTACGAATCGTTTGATGATCGGGGAAATTTAATCCAAAAAAACGCCTACAATACGAGTCTCGAGGTGTACAATACTGATACGTACATTTACGATGAAGACAATCAGCTTATTGAAAAGCACGTGCAGGATTTCTATAAGAATCAGGAATTTTCACTACTTTATCGCTACGATCAGTACGGAAATCCAACGCATTGGTACCGAGAAGTGGGTGATAAAACCTTTCTTCTTCAGCGCAACCAATACACTTATTTCTGATAGACTATGTGGGTTCATTCTAATCAGTCTACAGCATATTCGTTTGATTTTTTTACCGCATAGATACATAGACTTTTTTTCATTGTTGATGAGTGCCCTTTGGACATTTCAATAGTTTCAGATAGGTTAACTGCTGCTGATCATATACACGGATGATCTTAACCTCTGTGTGAAAATGTATTTTTCCTATGTTTACCTGCTCTATTCAGCAATTATGACATACACGTCAAACTATGTCACTATGTGGTTCATTTTAATCAATCTGCAAAATATTCGTTTGATTTTTTTACCGCATAGATACATAGACTTTTCTTTCATTGTTGATGAGTGCCCTTTGGACATTTCAATAGTTTCAGATAGGTTAACTGCTGCTGATCATATACACGGATGATCTTAACCTCTGTGTGAAAATG
>JABXHO010000088.1 GCA_013373595.1 Flavobacteriales bacterium
GAGAACGTCACCGTGTGCTTGGTGTGCTGGCCAAGCAGACAATGGAATCTCTAACTGTTGTGTGTTAGATGGATTTCCTGGAGGTCTGTGACAGATGATAATTTTTTCTTCTACCACTACTGGACATGGACCTTCTGTTGCTCCTTGTGCCTGATACGTTGACCATTGAGAAACGGGAATTGTTAATTCATTTCCGTTGAAACAGATATCCATTGTTTCCTCAACACATTCTCCTTGAACTGCTCCAAGCGCTTGGTAAGCTGGCCACTCAGACGTCAAGATTTGCATCGTTGTTGCCACACCATTTACTGTGTAACAAATTGTCATTGGTAAATCAACTGGTTCGTCTACCACTGGACACGCTCCGAGCTGAGCTCCCTGACTTTGATATGCTGGCCACTGAGACAGTGGAATTGTCATTGTTACTGGTGCACCAACATTATTGCTATGTGGGTAGCAAATAACGATACTGTCTACCTCGTTTGGTGTATTCACCACTACCAACTCTCTAACAATGTTGATCTCTTTTGTTACCGCACCACAACTGTTTGTTGCTGTGATTTTAATGTTGTTATTTCCAACATTTAGGTTGACATTGTTCGTGTATGTAATTGATGCAGAACTGTAAGAAGCTCCTGTTCCATCAACAACGCCGTTCACCATCAATTGTACTTGTGAAGCGTTCGCAATTGCACCAATCATAGCAGACACATTGATGTTGGTTGCCGTTGTAAACAATGGGTCCGTTGTTGGATTTACCATTGTGATCTGCGGTGCCTCACATGCTCTGTATGTTACACTAACTGTTTGAACATCTGATCCACAACTGTTCGTTGCCACGACCTGAATCGTATTTACTCCCAAATTGAGTCCAACTGTAATTTGGTACAGTCCGTTTGCGCTGTTAAATGTTCCACCTTGCTGCACGCTTCCGTTCACAAAAGTTTGGATTTCGCTGATGTTATTCACGTTGAACACCATCGCTTGCACCAATTGGCTTGGACTCGAAACAACAGTTCCGTTCGCTGAAGGCAAAATCAACTGTACATCTGGCGTATTACATGGTACGTAATTAACCGAAATCGTTTCTGTATCAGAACCACAATCATTCAATACTGTAATTTGGATTGTGTTAAATCCTGCATTCAATGCAACACTTGCTTGAAACTCTCGCGTAATTGCATTGTAACTTCCTCCTTGTTGAATATTACCATTCACGAATAATTGTACTTGACCAATGTTCGAAACATTGTACAACTTTGCTTTTACAATTTGTACTCCGTTCGCAGTCGTTGTGCTCTGCGCAAGCGGATTCAACATTTGAATGCTTGGGTTTACACAAGGTGTGTACTCTACTGTTAATGTTTCCGTATCCGTTCCACAGTTGTTCGATACACTAATTTGAATTGTGTTCGATCCTGAGTTCAGATTTACGTTAGCCGTTAACTGATTTGTGCTTGAATTGAAGTTGAAGTTTCTAGAAACCCCATTCACACGAAGCTTGATGTTGTTTGAGCTCACAGCGTTGTACACATAAGCACTCACGTTGAAGTTTGCTTCACTTACCGCAACAAAGCCACCATTTCCGTTCGTAAAGCTTACAAATGGCGCCGCACAATTTGTATAAGTAATCACTCCTGTTGCAACGTCTGTTCCACAGGCGCTGATGGCAACAATTCGAATGTTATTTTGTCCTTCATCTAGCAAGATGTTGCTACTAAACTGTCCTGTTGCACTATTGTAAACAAAGTTGGTAGATCGAACCCCGTTTACCGTAAACTCAACACTTGTTGCATTTGTGATTTGTGCTTGTACGTTATACTGACGCTGTTCAACTTCCGCATTAAGCGTGCTACTGTTTACGTTTTCGAAAAATACATTCGGAGTGATACAGTTATCAAAAACAATTGTTGCTGTTTCCGTATCTGTTCCACAATTATTTCTTCCTGTAATCTCAATTACGTTGTTTCCTGGTTGTAAGCTTAAGTAGCTTTCCAACTGGTGCGTATCGTGATTGTATAGGAAATTCGTTGTTTGAACACCATTCACGCGCATTACAATTTGACTTCGCGACTGTACGAAGTTCACTTCTGCTTTAAACACATACGTTTGACTTTGAACGGTTTCCGTTCGTTGCAAAGGACGTGTAAAACGAACCTCTGGGAATTGACAAGGAGTTGTTCCTCCAATTCCATTCACCATTGGATCTGGCTGTGGCTGAGGCGTTGGACGCGTACGACCTTCACCGTTTCTAAATCTCCAAACCAAATATGCATTTGTGTAATGGTATACATCATTTTGAAGGAATCCCCAATTAGGTTCTGCATCTACATAACCATCAAAGTCATCTTTTAAGGCGAATGTTGTTTTGTGCTCAATCCCCATAGAGAATCGCGGTCCAAAATCGTATCCCAAACCAACTCCAAGGCTTGGCATGAAGTTCACGTTGTATCGACTTGGAGAAGTTCCATCAAGTGCTGATTCATAATTGTCATCCAATGCAAGTTCAATCGCAGGCTTGTTCATTTCAATTTGATCGTAGGCATACGTCAATGAATCATTGAGAAGAAAAACATCTTGATTTAACAGATCTCCGTAGGTTTCATTCCACACGATGTTGACTCCACCAAAAATGTATGGATCCCATCCTGATCTGTCTCTTAGACGATTGAAGTGAATGGCTAATTCCAGACCCAGTTCGTGAACGTCGGCTTCGAAGTTGTTTACAGTGTATCCCAAACCGTTCTTGTAATCAAGAAGCGCTCCTGAATAATCTGCACCTAAATGACTCAAGTTTGTTGAGTCTGTATCTTGTCCGTACCACTTACCGCGTAGGTATCTCAATCTGAGATCATAGCTGATTCGTCTTCCGTAGTCGTAGTTGTACGATCTTCCCAAAACAAATCCCCAACCTCCGTAGGTCTTATTTTGAACATCTGTTGTATTCCAAGTTGCTCCGGCGTTCAAGCCAAAAAACCACTTAGATGAATTTTCGTATTCTAAACGTTGACCGAAAGCAGTCATCGTAAAGAGGATACTAAATGCTAGGGTAATAAATTTTTTCATAAGCCTACTTTTTCTGTTATGCATTTGGAGACATTCTATTATTGTGCCAAACAAGACAAAAAATAGTTGTTCGTTACAGAGGTCGGCGTAAATTTATTCTTAATTTCTTAATAATCCGAGAAATGACGGGCTTTTCGGGACGATGTTTTTTTTGTTATTTTTTTCCTAACGTGTCGTTCATCGATTGAATCTGTTCGTTTGTCGATAGAATTTCGACGGTTTAAGATCGTCTCTTATTGATAAAATTGCCCTCTAAAATGATAGGGCTCGCTGCTATTTTTCACCCTTCACTATCCTCCAAGAAGAACCCCATGAAATTAGAATCTCAATGAATAATCCTAATGATGTTGTGAAGATAAAAGCCATGCAGAAATGATGTCGATATTACTTCTTTCATGATAAATATCACGTCATTTTATCACTTTGTATCGTAACAAAACGCGCCATCGCGACTATATTTATTATACCTTTGAAGTATGAGTATGCGTGTGTTTTTGTCTTTCTTCTTGTTAAGCATCGGATCAATCCAAGCACAAGAAACGTATAATAGTTGCGTAAACGCTTTGCCGATTTGTCCGAATGAAACGTATTCGGTGAATAATATTGGGGCAAATGTTACCTTTTGTCCTGGATGTGAAGACGATTTCACTTTTTGCTTTACACCAGAGAATTCTATTTGGCTTCAATTTACAACGAACGCAACAGGAGGAGCCGTTCAAGTAGACTTCTCCAACTTAGTGTTTGAAATCTCGGCAGGACAAGATACCGAACTGCAGGCTTCTATCATTGAAGCCATCGCTCCGTGTGATGCAACCACCTATACTCAGCTCGGAACATGTGCTTCCAACGAAGCTGGAAATTTCTCATTAGCCGCCCCTGGTCTTGCACCAAATACTACGTATTATGTAGTAGTAGACGGTGACAATAACGGAGTTGGAATCACTGATCCTGCCGAATGTACCTTCGACGTTTCCATTTCTGGTGCTGGTGTCGATCGACCTATTTCTACAATTTCAATTTCGCCTCAAACTGGAAGCTTTTGTTCAGAAGAAACGGCAACGTTCAACGCGGCAATTACTGATTGTCCTGACACTGGAAGTTATCAGTGGTTTATTAATGGAACCTTAGTTGCAACAACGACTATTCCGACCTTTCAAACTTCCGAACTCAATGATGGCGACATCGTTTCAGTTCAAACAAGCTGTTACGCTGACTGTCCTGCTACACCAACTGATGTGACGAGTCCTCTCGTGGTCACTTCCTTTCCTTTGGATGCTGGTCCGGATCAAACCGTACAACCTGGAGAGTCCGCTATACTTGGAGGTGTCACAACGGCCACCACTTATAATTGGACACCTTCTTTTGGTGTCAGTAACCCACTCAACTTGAACCCGGTTGTTGTTCCAACGGAAACAACGACATACACACTCACGGCAACACAAAATGGCTGTACACAAACCGATCAGGCAACTATTTTCGTTGAATCCTTTATTGATATCCCTAACTCATTTTCTCCAAATGGAGATGGGGCCAACGACACATGGATTATTGAAGGTGCTGAACTGTATCCTAATGCTTCGATAAAAATATACACGCGCTGGGGGCAGCCTGTTTTTGAAACAATAGGATATTCCGATTTAAAAGCGTGGAATGGAACGGACAAAGGTGGAAAGCCTGCTGCGGCGGGTGTCTATTTTTACGTTTTTGATCTTCGTGATGGTGAAACAGAAGAAATGAAAGGTTCTTTAACATTGATTCGATAATGCGCACACTTCTTCTCTTATTTCTTCTTTCGAGTAGTGTTTCCTACGGCCAGCAACTGGCGCAATATTCGCAATGGTCGTGGCATCAGTTTGCTCAGAACCCCGCACATGCTGGCATTAAACAATGCGTCGATATTCACTCTTTGTACCGTATGCAATGGGTTGGTTTTGAAGGTGCTCCGCGTAGTGGATTTCTAACCCTAAGTGTTCCCTTGAGTTCGAGACGGCGTAGGTTCTTGAGTGCACGCCACGGGCTCGGACTAAAGTTTGAAACCGATCGAATCGGACAATTCAGCGTTCAACGCTTCAATGTTGCATACGCAGGCCACTTCAACTTCAACAAAACAGACCGACTATCCTTGGGGTTGTACGGCGGCGTTGTTCAAACAGGTTACGATGCCAGTTCGATCACCTCAGGAATGCCCGATCCAATATTGGAAAACCAAGGCAGTTTTTTGGCTCCTGACGCGAGCTTTGGTGCTTGGTACAATACCGAACAGTTTTACGTTGGACTTGTGATGCAAAACTTGATTGGTAGCCGATGGAAAAACATTTCTGAAGATTCAAAATATCAGTTTCACACACTCGTTAACGGAGGATATTTGCTTCCGATAGACAACAACTGGTCGCTTTTGCCAACGCTCCAGATGAAGTTTGCTGCGCGCGGAAAAACAGCCATTGACATCGCCACGCACTTTGATTACCGTAATCAGTTTAGTTTGGGGCTCGGGTTTAGAAACTCAGATGCTTTGATGGTGTTTGCTCAGGTAAAAATTAAAGACCAACTTTCGATTGGGTATAGCTTCGATTATACGATTTCAGATATTCAGCTTGCTGCGCAAAATACGCATGAGGTTTCTCTTCGGTTTACAACGTGTAAGCCCGACCGCACAAGTAGAACAGGGTGTACCTTGTTTGATTGAATTTTTTCATCACGAAAGGCGTAAAGACGCTAAGTTGTTTATATCCTTCGCTTATCTTTTTTGCTTTTAGAGTTTCAACGTTTCGGTGTTTGTAAAAGATTAGGGCTTGCTTCGGTAGAGCGGCTGTTTTCATGAAATTTGTACAAACAGCATTTTATGAAAGTCTTCATTGTTTTCTCTATTGGAATGATCACACTCGCATCGTGTGTACCTACTAAAAAGTACAAAGATCTACTGGCAAAAGAACAGGCATGTAGCGAAGAGTTGGCCAAATACAAAAGCAGTGCATTAACGAACGAAGCACTGGCAAAAGATATTCAGAGTCAGTATAATTTATTGAAGAGTGAAGCAAACCAGTTGCGTGCTGACACCACGGCTTTGGGGCAAAAAGCGCGTGTTTTGAATGCAAAATACGATCAACTCAAGGCGATAAACGACGATTTAGAAGCAAACTACAACCGATTGCGTTTAGCGGGAGCATCTGAAACGGCAAAGCTTTCATCAGAATTGGCCACAAAGAAGTTGGAATTACAACGACGCGAAGATGAGTTGTTGGCTTTGGAGAATGATCTTGCCGAAAAACAAGAGCTGCTCGATGAGCGTCAGAAGCGCGTAACAGAGTTGGAAGAAATGTTTAGTCGTCAGGAACAAGCAACACGCGAATTAAAAGCCAAAGTTGCCGATGCCTTGAAAGGGTTCGAGAGCAAAGGGTTAACCGTTGTTGAGAAGAATGGAAAAATTTATGTGAGTTTGGAGGCGAAACTTCTTTTCCCTTCGGGAAGTACCAACGTAGATCCTGAGGGACAAAAAGCATTGGTTGAATTAGCCAAAGTGCTCGAAACAGAGAAAGAACTGGAAATTATTGTTGAAGGTCACACCGATACAGATCCGTTAAGAAGTTCAGTTCACCCAAAAAACAACTGGGAATTGTCTGTGTTACGTGCAACCTCTGTGATTGAAATTATGTTGGCGAAATCGAACATGGACCCTAAGCAGTTAATGGCGGCTGGACGTTCGGAGTTTATTCCTGTCGATCCAAACAACAAAGCAAAAAATCGTCGAATTGAGATCATCATTTCTCCGAACTTAAACGAGTTGTACGAATTGATTTCGAACTGATTTTTGAATTATTGCGCTCTTTTCAGAGTAACTTGAACATCATCGAAATAACAGGAATCCACAGACTCGAAGTACGAGAAATAGCATGAAATGTTTTCATCTTCAAGTCCAAGAGGTACAATAACCGAATAGTTCAACTCTTGCCATTCGCTATCTGAATTTTTGACTTTGGCACTAGCTTGATACAATTTACTTCCTTGATCACTTGAAATTACTAACATCCCGTTTGGACCATTTCTCCAGGCGCGAACCTCAATAATATCTCCTTCATTACAATGTTCAAGTCTGATGAGTGTTCCATACGGTACCGAAGGGCTAAGCTTCGACGAATAGATTCCTGACCTCGCTTTTTCTTGCGATCGTGAAAATCCATTTTGAGCGTTAATGTTGGGTACGGAGGTTTCAAAATCATTCTGTTCCGTTACCGTTTCATGATCACAATAAATAATTTCCGTTTTGTACTCAATGGGCACGTAGAAGCGATCGTATATTATACTTGTTGATGTAATTAGGAGCATGATGGAGAAGAGTGTAACTCCAATCGGAAGCCATTTTTGCGATTTGCTTCTAAAGCGGTAAAAAGCAAAAAGTAGAATCGGTACAATGGGAATTATGTATCTTCCTTGTAAGTTGGTGACCAATTCATCTCCAACGCATGTCCAAATCAACAATTGCGAAAGAATCACTATACAAAACATCATGATCGACGTACTCACAAAAGTGAATCGTTGCCATTTGGTGATTGAAACCGGAACTCCTTCCAAAAAAGGTATCGTGAACAATCCTATGTAGGCAAAACATAACCAAAACGAGGGCATCGAAACTTCTCCCAGCCCAAAACTCCCAATAAAACCCTTTGCGTACACATCGAACGAGCCAACTATTGAGTTGCCGATCGCCACGAATACATAGCTTCCGTTTGCCAATATATATGCTAATTGCTCATGAATGTTTGAACATTTCAACAGGTTAACTTTCTCTTGAAATTCTGGACTGTAATCTGCATATGGCACGTACCCCACTCCCTGTATGATGGGCCAACAAACGGTTACTAGACCAACAATAACCGCAAGCATTCCAAATCGAAAGATCTTTTGGTTTCTACTCTTGAATCGCTCAACAGGTATAATTAAAAAGAGAAGTAAAATCGGGGTGTACAAAAATTTTGCTGATGCAAGCAACGCTGACAGTATCAAGAGCCCAACAAATTGTTTCTGTGTTTGTTTGTTCGTTGTAAAAGCATGCTTCAATAGACTGCTGAGTAATAGAAAAACAAGGGCGTTTGTCACAACATCTGCGCTTACTGTAGCATGAATATAAACGGACATTGGGAGCAGAGCCAAAGCGACAAATAACCACTTAAAAACAGGTGTTATTCGAATAGCGAAGAAAAGGGTCAATATCCAAACGAAAAGAGAAGCAAGCCTGCCGCCATACAACGCTACTATCACGGAATCACTGAAAGGTCGTGAAATTCGTATTCCGACCGCTTGCGGTAAGTAAGAAATTGGAGTATACACTGCAACGGATGGAAAATCAACAAACTCCATTGTATCATCTCCTTTTCTTGAAATCACTTCTTCCAATTCCTTCCGACTGGTTTTTAAGTCTGTTCTTCCTCTTAACTCTGTAAAATGAGAAAAACTTTGCTTGATTTTTTTGGGAAGGTAGCCGCCAACGCGTCCATCTTTTTTTACTGCAAAAAAGGACCCTTGTGACATGTGGTAAGCCCGATAAAAGTGCCGGTTCTCATCTGGGCTTTGGATTGGCGGAATAATGAACAAATAGCTTAGTCCAAAAATACTAGCTAGAAACAAAAAAACAATTTCTGGCTTTAGACTTAAAAACTGAACCACTCTATTCATTCTCTGTTCTCAAATACATCTTGGTATGCCTGCACCTCCAATCGGTAGTTTTTAATGTCAAAAAATTACATCGGGATTTTTACTGACACATCAATCTTCGTCTTCTCGCGTTTTTTGTTCGGTGCCACGTCGAAATCTAATCCGTAAATAGTCGTGGTAAAAATCAAACTACCGTCTTGTTCTTTTGCGTTAAATGTGACTTCTTTCTCCGTTTCCTTTATCTTCAAAACTCCTTTTACCATCAGATCACCACCAGATTCCCACATACTTGAACTCTTGAAGGTCATTTTTGGATAATTCTCTACGTTGAAATAGTCTTTTCCTTTGAGGTGTTTGTTCCGAAGTTTGTTGTCCGTATCGATGGTTGAGACATCCACCGAACCAGATACTGAACCTGCCGATAACTTGCTGATGTCGAAATTAATCGTCGCGTTCACACCCGAAAAAGTTCCCTTTGTTCCATCGGCGTACGTAAATTCAACCGTTCCTTTATTTGTCGATACATCGAACTGCTGCGCGAATGAAAACAATGGAAAAAGAAGGAAAAGGACAAAGAATCTGCGGTTCATATTCTATTTTTTAAATTTGATTCTGCAACTTAGTGAAATCTTGTCCAAACTGAACAATTGTTGTGTCGAAATTAGAAGATTTAAAAGCTAAAATCCGCGTCCTTCCGAATAAACCAGGAGTTTATCAATACTATAATTCCGAGGGGACGATTCTCTATGTGGGGAAAGCGAAGGACTTAAAAAAACGCGTTTCTTCCTATTTCAATAAGAATTTGGACTCGGGAAAAACACGCGTGCTCGTTCGGCAAATTGCGGAGATCAAATACATTGTTGTAGATTCGGAACTGGATGCTTTACTACTCGAGAACAACCTCATCAAAAAGTACCAGCCGAAGTACAACATTCAACTCAAAGATGACAAAACCTATCCGTGGATTTGCATCAAAAATGAACCTTTTCCTCGAATTTTCACAACGCGCCGTGTCATCAAAGACGGATCAAAATACTACGGTCCGTACCCAAGTGTGAAAGTGATTAACACCTTGATTGCGCTGATTCGCGAAGTATATCCGCTGCGCACCTGTAGTTTGGATCTTTCCGAGAAGAAAATTAAAGAGGGAAAACACAAAGTATGCTTGGAGTACCACATTGGGAATTGTAAAGGTCCGTGTGTCGGTAAAGAATCGGCTGAAAGTTACAATCAATACATTCAGAATATTGAACATATTTTGAAGGGAAACTTGAGTCAGGTAATTCAGTCGTTGAAAGAAATGATGCATGATTTTGCAGCGAATTTGCAATTTGAAGAAGCGCAGCAAATCAAATCTAAGATTGAAATTATCGAGAAGTACCGAGCAAAATCGACCGTTGTTTCTCCGCGCATTCACCAAGTGGATGTCATAACGGTGGTGCAAGATATCAAGCGTGCGTTTGTGAACTATTTGGTCATCCACAACGGTTCAATTATTCATGGACTAACCGTTGAAGTGAACAAAAAACTGAATGAATCCACTTCAGATATCATCGCCTATGTGTTACCCGATATGCGCGAGCGGTACGACAGTCAATCCAAAGAAGTCTTGTTAGAAGAGGAAGTTGATTTTGAGTTGGAAGGAATTGATTTCTTCGTTCCTCAACGCGGTGACAAAAAAGCCTTAATCGATCTTTCCGCGCGAAATGCCCGTTTCTTCCAATTGGAAAAGAATAAACAGGAAAAATTAACACAGCCCGAGCGGCATACAGACCGTATTTTGGAACGCATCAGAATTGATTTTCGCTTACCTGAAAAACCGGTTCATATTGAGTGTTTTGATAACTCGAACTTTCAGGGAACCAATGCGGTTTCGGCTTGTGTTGTCTTCAAAAATGCGAAACCGAGCAAGAAGGATTACCGCCATTTTAACATCAAAACAGTTGAAGGTCCTGATGATTTTGCTTCGATGGAGGAAGCCGTGTACCGTAGGTACAAACGATTATTGGATGAAGATCAGCCCTTGCCGCAACTCATTGTAATTGACGGGGGAAAAGGACAATTAAGTGCTTCGCTGAAAGCATTAGAAAAGTTGGATCTGCGCGGAAAAATTGCCATTGTGGGCATTGCCAAACGCTTGGAAGAAATTTTCTTCCCAGGAGATTCTCTTCCGATCTACATTGATAAACGATCCGAAAGTTTGAAGGTGATTCAGCACATGCGTAACGAGGCTCACCGCTTTGGAATTACGCATCATCGCAACAAGCGAAGTAAAGCAGCACTTACATCTGAACTAACGCAAATAGCAGGAATTGGTCCTAAAACTCACGAGGATTTAATGAAGCGTTTCAAAACAGTAAATGGTGTTCGAGAAGCAAGTTTGGAGGAATTAACAAAGGAAATTGGCTTGGCAAAGGCTAAAGTGATTCGAGATTATTTTGATGAGTGATAGTTTAAGTTGTAGGTCGGGTGCATGTTGTTTAATGATTAGAGAGTTGCTAAAATAATACTTGAGAGGTTGTGTGCGTTTTTGGTTGCGTTTGTGTGAGCTGTTCGTAATATTGCGAAATTGCAAACTGTACAAATTGCCATAATGCCAAATATCAAATCAAAAAAATTGAAACCGCTCATCATCCTTCCTTTACCTCATACTTCTTCGAATTCATCCTTTCTATCTATCCAGAAATAAGGATATCACTATCTTCGCACCATGATTGATCTCCAACATTTTGATGCCGTAATTTTTGATATGGACGGCGTATTGACCGACTCGGAACCTCTCTGGAAAATCGCCATGGAAGAAGTCTTTCGTTCAGTAGGATGTCCTTTGACGCGCAAAGATTTTCAGAAAACCGTTGGTCTACGCATCGACGAAGTGTGTGAATATTGGTATGCGCATACAGGATGGGAAGGAGCCACACCGAAAGATGTAGAGAACAAAATCATGCTGCGCATGGTGGAGTTGATTCACGAAAATGGTGAACCCTTACCTGGCGTTTTGGAAACCACTGCTTATTTGCAGGAAATTGGTATGAAGATCGGACTCGCTACTTCTTCTTACACTGTGTTGATTGATGCCGTTCTGGAAACCCTAGGCATTCGCGATCGTTTTGATGAAATTCATTCCGCCGAAAACGAGGAGTTTGGTAAACCTCACCCTGCAGTGTACATGACTGTAGCCAAACAATTAGGTGTAAACCCAGTGCGATGTTTAGTAATTGAAGACTCGCTAAACGGAATCATTTCTGGAAAAGCGGCGAAGATGAAAGTGGTATGTATTCCTGAAAAAACGCATCATCCTGAACCCAAATTAATGGTTGCCGACTATCAGTTTGACGACATGTTGTTATTTTTGGAAGCAATCAAACAATAAGGCATGATTAAATACAACCCGAAAAGTTGGGTCCAGCTCATCTTCGCATTTCATAAAAGTGACACCATTCGCATTTTGTGGAAGGAACTCATCTACATCGGACTCTTTACCGTAGCAATTGCCTATTTGGAAATTACGTATTTCCCTCATGCCACGTATCTTTCGGGATTAACGACTGTTTACTCCTTAATTGGTTTTGTGATCTCACTTCTTCTCGTTTTTCGTACCAATACGGCGTATGACCGCTGGTGGGAAGGCCGAAAAAAGTGGGGAGAAATGGTAAACGATAGCCGAAATTTGGCCGTGAAAATTAGCACCCTGCAATTTGATAAAGAAGAAAATGATTTCTTCCGCCGAATGATTTCCAACTTTACATTTGCCACGAAAGAACACTTGCGACGAAGCGTAAACTTGGATGAACTTCAGTTAACGGATGAAGAACGAAAAGGACTTGAGCGAAAAAGTCATATCCCCGTAGAGATTATTCACTTGATGTTCAAACATATGAATAAGCTGAAATCCGAAGGTCGATTGAGTGAGATGGAATACCTCGCAATCAACGATAATTTGGACAGCCTTGTGGATAGTTTGGGTGCGTGTGAACGTATTTTGAACACACCCATTCCTTATTCGTATAGCTTGTTTTTGAAAAAGTTCATCTTCATTTACACAACTACCTTGCCCCTGGCTTTTGTGACAACCTTTGGATATTACTCGGCACTCATCGCGACGTTTGTATTCTACGTACTCGTTTCTATGGAAGTGTTGGCAGAAGAAATTGAAGATCCTTTTGGAATAGATGATAACGATTTACCGACTGATCAGCTGTGCGAAACCATTCGCAAGAACGTGAACGAAGTATTTACCGAAAGTTGATTTCTCAAAGCATTACTTGAGCACGCCCATTTTCTCCACCTTCTCGTAAATAGCGTTCCCGAACAAGGCATAGCCCTTTTTATTGAAGTGCGTATCTAACGGATAATAATAGTTCCCAACGGATGTTCCCTTTTTCTCAAAGGTATTTGACACATCCAAATAATTGATTTTTTGAGATTTTAAATAACTGCCCAATTCCGTTTGACCGAAAAATGGTGAGTACTTCCCGTTTTTAAAATTCTGAATGGCTGGCTGAAGTACAACTAGAAACTCCGTCCCTTCTTTTGCAGATAATTGCTGGAATTTGCTGATCGCTTCCTTGATGTGATTCACAGCTGTTTGCATTGATTCATCTGACTTAGTGCCTTTCACCAAATTTGTATCGTAGTCAAAAAGTCGGTGCAAAATCATTCGGAAGAAATGGTTGGATGCGTAAATCCATTCCCATTTGGGTGACTCTTTTCCAGCTGTTCCATCAGCGTGAAAGCGTTCGAACCCTCCTCTACTACTCACGTCAGTAATATCTGATGAGTTGATCGTCAACACCAACACGTCTGGTTTGAAGTGTCTCAATTTATCGCGGTAGAGCGCGAATTCATATATGGGATCACTTCCTCCAATTCCCGCATTAATCGTTTGGACGTTGTAATGCTTCCATCGTTTCTCCATTTGTTTGACCCACGATTCCTTGTAGCTCAATCCAACTCCTTCTGTGAAGGAATCTCCAATGGCCATAATTCGGAATTTGTCACCTTTTTCCTCTTGTATTTCTTTCTCCGAAAGTCCAATCGAGTTTACCTCTCGATCAAACAAAAACTCTTTCCTCTTGTTTGTTACATGCGTATTTGGCGTATGTACCCAATACCAAGAGTCGAGCTTCTCCTGCTGAGCCAGGGAAAAGTAGTTACCATCCGCATTTTCCGAATAGATGTTCATTACTCCTGTTAGGCGAATCATGGTGTCTGCCACGAAAATAACGATGAATGTTGCTCGGATTCTTCCTAAAACAGCCCTCTTCTTCTCACGCCACTTTTCAATAAACACCAATAGAAAAATGAAGAGCGCTTCGAAGAGTAATGCCCCTCCAATTAAGAGCAAAACATTTCCCACGAACAAATAGGAGAAGTTCATTCTGGTGACTAGAAAGTAGCTCGCTGCTATTAGGACAACAGCTTCTACAAACCGAAGTACGCTTGAGAGTAGGAGTTTTCGCATCGTAGGGTTTTGCCTAAATATACGCTTTTGAGAAAACTATCGAACTGAGTACAAGATCATTGATGAATCGCTCAACCTTTTAGTTGCTCACGTATCCGCTGACTGATTTCCGTTCCTCGTGTAACAATCATAAAATGTCCTGCATTGGGAGTGGAGACGTCTGGCGTTTTTCGTTGCGGAAGAATTTTGTCGTTTTCTCCATGAATTCGAATTCCACTTGATGGCGCATCATTTTTCCATTTTAAAATCGCGTTCATCGCCCAACTCAAAAATGAGCCACCTGTATCCTTCATTATTTCCTTCAACAGAGCTTTGTCTTCTTTCTGTTTTGCTCCAAAGAAATAATATGTCAAGCTATTTGCATGCTTTAGCAAAGCTGTTGGAATTATTTTGTGTACGCTCAACTTACCACCCAGCCTAAATAATCCAGGCAATTCGGACGCACTGGAAATGGTCGAAACCAAAAAAAGTGTTTGGGGTTTTCTGATTTTTTCGAACTCTTGTGCCAACATTCCTCCAAAAGAAACGCCCATTAAATGATAGCTTTCTGGGAGATTTGCAGAGTCGAATAATCGTTTTGCATAGTGAGCGAGAGACTCATTTTTTTGTGGATCAATCCATGGAATATGTACAAGTTCCACTCCCTCTATTTGAAGGTTTCGAAATGCACGATGATCTACACCGAGTCCACTAAGACAGTATAATTTTAGTTGTTGTTCACTCAAAAGAGTTATTTCACTAGTTCAACAAACCCTTGTTTTAC
>JABXHO010000172.1 GCA_013373595.1 Flavobacteriales bacterium
CGAGGGCTGAGCGGAGCCGAAGCCCGAACTAATTAAACAAATCAGTTTAACAAACACAATTAAAAGTTAAACAAAATTCCCTACCTTCGAACCATGAAAATAACGATCGAAATCAGTAATTATCCAC
This sequence comes from Flavobacteriales bacterium, assembly GCA_013373595.1. Taxonomy (GTDB): domain Bacteria; phylum Bacteroidota; class Bacteroidia; order Flavobacteriales_D; family Crocinitomicaceae; genus UBA4466. The sequence goes on from JABXHO010000172.1 coordinate 128, forward strand.
TAACAGATGATTACTTGCCCCAAATTACAGACTTCATCGACAGATGCATCGCTACAGGAATCACAACCAAAGTGAATGCAACAAGTACCCATTTGCAAGGAGAATACGACGAAGTAATGAACGTTCTACAACAAGAAATCAAAACGTCTTACGAGAAGTACGGACAGATGATCTTCGTCGTTAAAGTGCTCAAGGGCGAATTAGATTTGAACTATAAACATTAGAACGATGGATACGGCATATTTCTGGTTTCGGCGCGACCTTCGACTAGATGACAATACCGCGCTTTTTCATGCCTTGGATGAGAACGAATCTGTCCAGTGCCTTTTCATTTTTGACCACAATATTCTCGACGAACTGCCCAAAGACGATCCCCGCGTTACCTTCATTCATTCAGAATTGGAAAAGATGCACATCGAACTCCAAAAACACGGATCGTCGCTGAGAATCGAAATGGGAAAACCCGTTGATATCTGGAAGAAATTAATTGATGAGGAATCCATCTCATCGATTCACACCAACAAAGACTACGAACCATACGCTCGCAAGCGCGATGGCGAAGTTCGAGACCTTGCCGAAAACAACAGTATCACATTCAAGCGCTACAAAGACCAGGTAATTTTCGAAGAAAACGATGTATTGAAGGCAGATGGCGATCCGTATGTCGTCTACACTCCGTTCAAAAATACGTGGAGGGATCAATTCGTCGCAAACGAGCACAAACCACATTCCATCGATGGGTTAACAGATCATTTCGCTACATCGGAACACACCTTTCCTTCTCTCGAGGATTTGGGCATGGAAAAATCATCCATCGAAGTGAAACCCTTCACACTCGAACACCTTGATGAATACGACGAAATGCGCGATTTACCGGCACAGGACAAAACCAGTTATCTCAGTCCTCATTTGCGTTTTGGAACCATTGGTATTCGCTCTCTCGTTCAAAAAGTAAAAGACAACGAAACCTTCTCAAATGAATTGATTTGGCGTGAGTTTTTCATGCAAATTCTCTATCATTTTCCGAAAGTTGTAAACAATAATTTCCGCTCGAAATACGACGCTGTGCCTTGGCGAAACAACGAAGACGAGTTCGAAAAGTGGTGCAAAGGCGAAACAGGTTATCCCATGGTAGATGCAGGAATGCGCCAGCTAAACGAAACAGGATACATGCACAACAGAGTACGCATGGTCGTTGCGAGTTTTTTAACCAAACACTTACTCATCGATTGGCAATGGGGAGAAGCCTACTTCGCGAAAAAATTACTCGACTACGACCTTTCTGCAAATAACGGAAACTGGCAGTGGGCGGCAGGAACAGGATGCGATGCTTCACCGTACTTCCGCGTGTTCAATCCGACATCGCAATTGGAGAAATTCGATAAAAAAGGAGAGTACGTACGAACATGGATCAAGGATTTGGACGAGCTCACCTATCCGAAGCCTATGGTTGAACATAAAATGGCGCGCGAAAGGGCCATTTCAACCTACAAAGAAGCCTTGGCAGATAGTTAATTTTACATCGCTTGTAACATTTTCATCGGTTTGACTGTTTCTCTACCAAACCGATTAATATGAAATATTTTACAACACTTGCTTTCATTTCTGCCTGCCTTTTTTCGTTCGGACAATCGAACATGTTCTGGAATAGCTATTCCAATTTTAACCCTGCCATGAGCGGATTTCAGTATGAGCAACATGCTGCGCTTACCTACACCGACAACTATCCTTCGTTAGCAGGAAACTACTCAGATATTAACGGAAACGTCAATAGTCGAATTGCCAACCATCATGGAGTCGGCATCAATTACACTGGGTATTTTTCTCCCGACCTTTCATCCAATAAAGTTCTAGCAAATTACAACTACCAAATAGATTTGGATAAAGCGGGGAAACTTGCCATTGGAACAGGAGTTGGATACGGTCACTACGATGTTACTGCCCCATATCTAACGACACCTACTTCGCAAGAAAAATCATCTTCTTTCCAATTAAATCTCGGTGCAGCGTACAAATGGAAAAATATCATTGTCGGTTTTTCGGGAACAAACTTGACGCCACCGAAAGGTCCAATCGTTTCGTTCGCTGTACCTCGAAGCAAGCTTAACCTCCATGCACAATACAATGCCAGAATCGCCGAAAAATTTCAACTGACTCCACGCGTTTTATACACCTACCAAGATGGATTTCACGAAATTCAACCCAACTTGACCCTAACGTATTTGGATAAATTCTCAATTGGCGTTTCAAGTCAATTACGCGATAATTTTGGAGTTAACGTAGGGTGGGACATCCTCAACAAACTCCGTGTTGCCTACAATTACAGTCAAACTATTTCCAAACTAAACAATGCGATGAGTGGTGGTATTCATGAGTTTGCAATCGGGTATATCTTAAAGTCCAAAAAGGCGGTCAAATTGGGCGGTACACCTAATTTCTAATTGAATCATTTGGAATTATCAAAATAAAAAGCATAGTTTTGTAGCCAACAAAGAAACAATGAAGTACACACAATTACATCATCATCATTTTCATACTTGCACTCAGGCGAGCGGAAAATGATATTGTAATTGAACCAATAATATGCAAACCGTCTGAGTAAATCAGGCGGTTTTTTTGTTTCTCATCACAACATTTCTTTCCCTTCGATTTGCTCAGACACAACTGAAAAAACAATGAGTAAATTGAAAATAGCCGTCCAAAAAAGTGGAAGGCTGAGTGAAAAATCCCTCGAACTATTGAAAAGTTGCGGGATTAAACTACAGAATGGAGGTCGCACCCTCAAATCAACTTCGTCCAATTTCCCAATTGAAGTACTCTTTCTTCGAGATGATGATATTCCACAGTATGTAGAGCAAGGAATTGCAGATATTGGAATATTGGGGCAGAATGAAGTTTGGGAAAAGCAAAAAGACATCGACGAATTGAAGCTTCTCGGGTTCGCTCGATGCAAACTGTCTCTCGCCATTCCTAAGGAAAACAGCTATACAAGTATCGAATCGCTCGAAGGAAAACGCATTGCCACCAGCTATCCCATCATTTTATCAAATTACCTCCAGCAGCAAGGCATCAATGCAACGATTGAAGAGATTGGAGGAAGTGTTGAAATTGCCCCTGGAATTGGATTAGCCGACGCCATCATGGACATTGTGTCAACAGGAAGTACGCTCCTCATGAATGGACTCAAAGAGGTTGAAGTCATTGCTAAAAGTGAAGCCGTCCTCATCGCTAACCGACAAATCTCTACGGATAAAAGCAAACTTCTCGATCAACTGCTCTTCCGAATGGATGCTGTTCAGCAATCCAAAGAGAATAAATACATCCTGCTGAACGCACCCAACGATCAACTGGAAAAAATCACGCAAATCCTACCCGGGATGAAAAGTCCCACCATTCTCCCATTGGCAAAAAAAGGTTGGTCGAGTTTACACTCCGTGATTCGAGAAGATGATTTCTGGAACTCCATCGATCAACTCAAAAATGCAGGCGCAGAAGGAATTCTTGTAGTACCCATCGAAAAACTCATCTTATGAAAACGTACATCAACCCAAAAAAAGCCGAATGGCAACAGCTGATTGAGCGACCTAGCATCAAAACCGCAGACATGAATGAATTGGTCTCTTCCATTTTTCAGACGATTGAAAAACTCAGAGATGCAGCCGTTCGTGGTTATACAAAACGGTTTGATCAAGTAGAAGTCCGCAATCCACAGGTAAGCGTTTCCGAAATTGAACGAGCTTGTGAAGATGTTCCGCAAGAATTAAAAAATGCGATTGATCTGGCGGCTCGCAATATTGAAGCCTTTCACTCAGCGCAGTTCGAGGAAAGAAGTGTAATTGAAACGCAGAAGGGCGTTCGCTGTTGGAGAGAAAATCGCCCGATCGAAAAAGTTGGTTTGTACATTCCAGGCGGAACCGCTCCCCTATTTTCAACCGTATTGATGTTGGGAATCCCAGCAAAATTAGCCGGTTGCAAGGAAATCATTTTGTGCACGCCTCCGTCAAAAGATGGAACCATCAACCCTGCCATTCTATTTGCAGCGCAGCGCGTAGGAATTACCAAAATCTATAAAGTTGGAGGTGTTCAAGCCATTGCGGCTCTGGCTCAAGGAACGGAAACAATTCCAAAGGTGGATAAAATATTTGGCCCTGGAAACCAATACGTAACTGCAGCCAAATCCTTTGCGCTCACCAAAGGAGTCGCCATCGACATGCCAGCAGGACCAAGCGAAGTACTCATCATCGCAGATCAAACCTCGAATCCTGCTTTTGTTGCCGCCGATTTATTGTCTCAAGCCGAACACGGGGCAGATAGTCAGGTCTTGTTACTTTCTACGCGTGAAGAAATCATTCGACAAGTTCAAACAGAAATTGACTTACAACTGGAACGATTACCTCGGAAAGAAATCGCGCAAAAAGCGCTTGAAAACAGTTCTTTTGTCCAATTAGACACATTAGAAGCTTGTTTTGAATTGAGCAACGCTTACGCTCCAGAACACTTGATTCTTGCCTTCGATTCTGCTTCGGAATACCTTCCGCAAATTTCCAATGCTGGCTCCGTATTTATTGGAAAGTACAGTTGTGAAAGTGCTGGCGACTACGCAAGTGGAACCAATCACACCTTGCCCACAAATGGCTATGCTCGCAACTACAGCGGTGTCTCACTGGACAGTTTTCTCAAGAAAATCACCTTTCAAGAATTAAATGCGGAGGGAATTCAAACCATTGGATCTGCGATTGAAATTATGGCAGAAGCCGAGCAATTGATCGCTCACAAAAATGCCGTTTCACTTCGACTTAACGCGTTAAAAAATGGATAATCTCACACAACTGATTCGCCCGAATATTCGTTCGCTTTCGCCCTACACATCCGCACGGGATGAATTTGAAGGAGACGCATCTGTATGGTTGGATGCCAATGAAAATCCATTTGGCACACTCAACCGTTATCCAGATCCCTATCAACGGGAATTAAAGCGTCTGATTTCAGAAGAAACACGCATTTCTACAGAACAATTATTTATTGGTAACGGCAGCGATGAAGTGATCGATTTGATCTTTCGCCTCTTCGTGAAACCTGGTACAGACAAAGCCCTGACATTCTCTCCAACTTACGGGATGTACCAAGTTTCCGCCGCTATCAATGATGCCGAACTGATTGAAATTCCACTCGATGAAACCTTTCAGATAAATCTTGAAGCAACACTTCCCTTCTTGGACGATCCCAATTTGAAAGTGGTATTTATCTGCTCACCGAATAATCCTACGGGGAATTTATTGCGACAAAACGACATTGTGACCCTCTTGAAAAGATTTCGAGGAATTGTAGTGATCGACGAAGCCTACATCGATTTCGCCGCTACTCCAAGCTGGAATAAACAACTCCGCGATTACCCGAATTTGGTCGTGACTCAAACGTTTAGCAAAGCCCGAGGATTGGCTGCAGCACGCTTAGGAATCGCCTTTGCCAATGCAGAAATCATTCAATGGATAAATCGCATTAAGCCGCCATACAATGTTAGCGCACTGAATCAAAAAGCGGGAATCGACTGCCTACAAAATAAAGACACGTATCTGAGTGAAGTACAACGTATTCTTTCGGAACGCGCTCGGCTCATAACGGAATTTAGCGCTTTACCGATTATCAATCGCGTGTACCCAACTGATGCCAATTTCATTCTGATTGAAGTCGACAATGCCTCCAAATGCTATGCGCAGCTCACTTCAAAAGGAATTGTAGTACGCAATCGCTCAAAACTCATCCCGAACACACTACGTGTGAGCATCGGTACGGAAGCCGAAAACAATCTACTCCTCAACGAACTCAAACAACTCCCAACATGAAAAAAGTACTTTTTATCGATAGAGACGGAACACTCGTCATTGAACCACCGATTGATTACCAACTCGATTCGCTCGAAAAGCTGGAATTTTACCCTGGTGTTTTTCACTATCTCTCAAAAATTGCCAATGAACTCGAATATGAGTTGGTGATGGTTACGAATCAAGATGGATTGGGCACGGAATCCTTTCCTGAGGAAACCTTTTGGCCGGCTCACAACAAAATTCTTCAGGCATTCAAAAATGAAGGAGTCGAATTTAGTGAAGTGCTGATCGACCGTTCATTTCCCGAAGAAAACGCGCCCACACGTAAACCGCGAACAGGAATGCTCATGCACTACATCAAAGGAGACTATGATCTCGAAAACTCCTTTGTGATTGGCGATCGAGCAAGTGACATCGAATTGGCTCAAAACCTTGGAGCAAAGGGAATTTCTATCGGTCAAGCGAATGAAAATGCAGCATTGTGCACCTCATCCTGGAAAGAAATCTACCGTTTTTTGAAGGGACAAGAACGAACAGCAACTGTTATCAGAAACACCTCGGAAACCGCAATTTCTGTCAACATTAATCTCGACGGTGAAGGAAAATCGAGTATTTCAACGGGAATTGGATTTTTCGATCACATGTTGGATCAAATTGCAAAGCACGGAAAAATAGATTTAGACATTTCGGTACAAGGTGATTTGTACGTAGACGAACACCACACCATTGAAGATGTCGCTCTTGCTCTGGGGTCAGCCTTTAGCAAAGCACTTGGACAGAAAAAAGGAATTGCTCGATACGGATTTCTTTTACCCATGGATGATTGCCTAGCACAAGTCGCTATTGATTTTGGAGGTCGCCCCTGGCTTGTTTGGAACGCCGATTTTCAGCGTGAAATGATCGGCGAAATGCCTACCGAAATGTTCATGCACTTCTTCAAATCATTTTCCGATGGGGCACAATGCAACTTGAACATTCAAGCCGACGGAACCAATGAACACCACAAGATCGAGGCTATTTTCAAAGGATTCGCACGCGCGATCCGTATGGCCGTTTCCAAAACCTCCGATTTTTCCATCCCCAGTACAAAAGGAACATTATGATTGCCATTATCGATTATGGAGCAGGAAACATTCGCTCCGTTCAAAATACATTAAAACGACTCGGTGTTGATTCAACATTGACGAATGACCCCGCGCTACTGATGCAAGCCGACAAAGTGATTTTTCCCGGAGTGGGAGAAGCATCCTTTGCCATGAATCAACTGCGCCAATATGAGTTACATCGGGTGATTCCTTCGCTCACGCAACCCGTATTGGGAATTTGTTTGGGAATGCAATTACTCTGCCATTTTTCCGAAGAAGGCGGCATCCAAACACTTGGTGTATTTGACACAAACGTAAAAGCATTCAAGCCCATTTTAAACGTTCCGCACATGGGATGGAACTCGTGTACACCAGAAAATTCGGTTCTCTTCAGAGGCATTGATCCTACGAACGATTTCTATTTCGTTCACAGTTACTATGCCGAACTCTGCGCAGAAACCATTGCTACCTGCGATTACATTCTCCCCTTTTCAGCGGCACTGCAAAAAGACAATTTCTATGGAGTCCAATTTCACCCTGAGAAATCCGCGGATATAGGAGCAACACTCATTCAAAACTTTTTAGAACTATGAAAATTATTCCAGCCATCGACATCATCAACGGGCGGTGCGTACGCTTGACTCAAGGCGATTACGACCGTCGAAAAGTCTACATGAAAAACCCGCTCGATGTAGCAAAATCTTATGAAGATGCCGGCATTCAACACCTTCACTTAGTGGATTTAGATGGAGCCAAAGCATCCAAAATTGTCAATTATTCCATTCTTGAGAAAATCGCTTCAGAAACAAAGCTGATTATCGATTTTGGTGGAGGAATCAAACGCGACGAAGACTTAAAAATTGCCTTCGAATCTGGAGCAGATAAAGTCACAGGTGGAAGTATCGCCGTTCAGAATCCAACAAGCTTTTCCGAATGGATTGCCAACTATGGTTCAAAGATTATCTTGGGCGCCGATAGTAAAAATCGAAAAATCGCGACGCAGGGGTGGACAGAATTAGCCGACATCGACGTGATTGATTTCATCCAAAATTATCAGCAAAAAGGCATCGAAGAAGTCATTTGTACCGACATTTCCAAAGACGGCATGATGCAAGGTCCCTCTTTCGCACTCTACGCCGAAATCATGCAACGCACAAAGATCGATCTGATTGCCAGTGGAGGTGTTTCCTCAGTGGAAGATCTCCAAGTACTTCGCGAAATGGGTTGCGCAGGAGCCATTGTTGGAAAAGCAATCTACGAAGGCAGAATTTCACTTCAAGAACTCAAAGAATTATGTTGAAAAAACGCATTATTCCCTGTCTCGACATTCGCGACGGACGCACCGTAAAAGGAATCAACTTCGAAGGCATTCGCGATGCTGGCGACCCCATTGAACTCGCCAAGCGTTATGTGGAAGAAGGAGCCGATGAACTGGTGTTTTTGGACATCACCGCGACCAATGACAAGCGCAAAACGATGTGTTCACTTGTAGAAAAAATTGCTGCTGAAATCAACATTCCGTTTACCGTCGGTGGAGGGATCTCCAGTTTGGAAGATGCACGTGCAGTGATTCAAGCGGGCGCCGACAAAGTGAGCATTAACTCCGCAGCCATTCGTCGACCTGAACTCATTCGCGAAATTGCCGATCCTTTTGGAAAACAATGCGTCGTAGTTGCTGTTGACATCAAAGAGATTGATGGTGACTGGTACGTTTTCTCGAATGGAGGAAGACAATCCACAGGACTCAATGCCATTGAATGGTGCCGAAAAGTAGCGACATTTGGTGCGGGCGAACTCTTGCTCACTTCCATGAACAGCGATGGTACAAAAGCAGGATTTTCATTGGAAATTACCGACCGTATCGCGCGAGAAGTGACCATTCCTGTTATCGCTTCTGGCGGTGCCGGCTCCACTCAAGATTTCGCCCAACTTTTCACTCAAACCAAAGCAAGCGCAGGGTTGGCCGCCAGTATTTTTCACTATCGCGAAGTCGCTATCCCTCAGCTCAAAACTGAATTAAAACAACTAAATATCCCCATCAGATGAACCCCAATTTTGACAAAACAGACGGATTGATTCCCGTTATTATCCAAGACAATACAAGCAACAATGTTCTCATGCTCGGGTACATGAATGCTGCAGCCTTCGAACAAACAAAACGTGAGAAACGTGTCACATTTTACAGCCGTTCCAAACAGCGTTTATGGACGAAAGGAGAAACTTCAGGCAATTTCCTAAATGTTGTTTCGATCCAACTCGATTGCGATTCGGATACACTACTCATCAAAGTAAAACCAAACGGTCCAACATGTCACACGGGCTCAACGACGTGTTTTGGCGAACCCGATTCGAAAGGCTTTCTGTACGAGTTGGAGCAAACGATTGACCAACGGATCTCGAATAACGACCCGAATTCGTATACCAACAAATTGTTCCAGCGCGGCATCAACAAGGTGGCGCAAAAAGTGGGCGAAGAAGCGGTTGAAGTAGTTATTGAAGCGAAAGATGACAACCGAGAATTGTTTCTAAACGAAAGCGCTGACTTACTTTATCACTTATTGATTTTACTACGCGCGAAAAATGCCACGTTATCGGATGTGGAAGCCGTACTTAAGGGAAGAGCGTAGCCATTTTCAATGTTCAGCCTGTGCTCTTCTCCACCATGTTTTTGGAGAAGAAGTGATTCTATCGGAGGGAATAAATACCAAAAACAGAATCCACAATTGAAGGAAGGAAACATCGACTAAAATAGTCGTAATCAAGTGGAAGGTAACTCCAATGAGGATCAAGTAGCGATCAAATTTGCGCGTGAAAAATGCCACTAGAAATGAAGCTTCCATGGCAACACCAATAATGAGCGCAATTGATGAAAGTGTGGGATAATTCGACAGTTGAAATATTGCGTTTTCAAAAAAACCGAGTTCATAACCGTCTACCGCTAAACGATCAACGTAGTTGTGTTCGATTAGCCATTGCATTTGTCCATCATTGAAAACCGATCCACGAACGAGTTTCCAGATCGCAGCCGAGGCATAAATGTACACCACCGCATAACGCAATCCAGCAAAAAGTAAAGAGAAGGTTTTGAGCGATTTAAAACAAAATGGAATGATCAATAAAATGAGAGTGATCAAGTTATGGTAGTGCCAACATTGATAGGAATTCAGTAAAATGCAGTACACCAAGTAGAAAATTCCCGTGAGAATTGGGAAGATGACCCGCTTTGGGAAAACGACGCTAACCAGACAAAAGGCAGTCAACAAGATATCAAATATTAGTGCAGAAGCGTAGCTTGACTGAAACAACGCGCCAATCCCCGTTGCATGCACAAGCCAGTACGTCAAATCCATATCAAGTCGAAGTAGCACAGGTGCTTCCAACTGACTGATCATCAAATTCGCCCACCATTGGTAGAGAACGACTAGAAAAAGCCATCCGAAAACGATTTGCGTCAGGCGCTTCCGTGTTATATCATCTAAGTACAACATCTCCCCCACTTAGTTTTGCTATTGGTTTTTCATTCACCCTTTTCACTGTTCGATCTTTCTGGAAGACCAAATCGCATGTTCCTATATCCAGTTTCCTCACCTTAGTTCCCTCAATTTTCTCAATGTACCGCGCTAGCCATTTCACGAAGCCTTCACAATCCGACTGCTTGTTAACCAAACGATTTTCGAGCTTCGCATAAAACGATTCGGAACACTTCTCCTTGAGATACTTTCTGAGTACATGACGCGTTGACGTTTCGTAGGATCGTTCTTCTAACTGGACGAAATACTCGGTTGGTAATTGAATCATTTCACGCGTTGGACGAGACAACTTCGGCAAATCAAGAAATTCACCATTCACTTTGATGTACACACGATGAAACTTTCCTGTTTGAACTTCCTTATCGGAATAATGCGCCCACAAGAAAAACGGTGTGATTTCCATCTTGTAAACGGTCGTCCAGATCGTTCCTAGAATAAATAGGATGAAAAACGCAAAAACGATTTTCGATTGTTTCCAGACATCACGAAGGAAGAAATTCATGTATTCGCATCAAGATTTCAGGGAAAGATATCAAAAATGAGGCATTTGATCCGAACAAAGACGAAAAGTCTAGCAAAGAATAAGATAGAAGAGGATTTCAAGCCTTCCATTTTGAAACAAGCATTTCCATTATGAAAAAAGTCGAGCATTTAGGAAATATATTCACTTCCTAATAAAAGCAACATTAATAGCTGTAAATCAGAATATTAACAACAATTAAGTGATGCCCAAAGTAGATCGCGGTATCACATTTGAACTGTATCAGACAAACACAAATAGTATGAAATCAACAAAAAAATATCTCGGAACCTTATTAATAACAATTTTTCTTGCATCAACACTTACATCTTGTTGGGTAGTTGTACCCAGCTCCACAAAAGTGAATCATGTTCATAAGAAGAGAGACAACGGTCTACACAAAGGATGGTATAAACATCCAAAGCATAAAAAACACAAAAAGCATAAGCACGGTCACAGACACGGGCATGCTGATTTCGCACCCATTGACGATTTCAGTGACAACTCAACCATAAATCAATCTGAGTTATTTCGTGTCGATCAACCCGAATAAATCGGCAGCATTACATTTGCTACGCGCTCAAAAATGTATCTTGCACTCCGTAAAGTAGTTTGCAAATGCTCTCACGGATTTTCATCTTCGCTCTTCTCTTAACTGGATGCTCATCTCTTCCGGAAGAAAAAACATTTGATTTCTTTCTGAATGAATCGTGTATGATCACGAATATGGAGCAAAACAACCTCATCGAGGGTACACAATTGCGCATCACAGCGGTTGACTCCGTTAACGCAACGGTTTATCTCGATTTACCCTCAGATTTCGTTGTCACTTCAGAGAATTATTCCAACTGGATTTTGGGTTGGGGAACTGGAAAGCCGTATTACGATGCTGGCATAGAAAACATTCGTGAGATCAAAGCCATCGATACCAAATCGGGGGAAATTGCTCTAGGTTTAGCAAAACGCGGAAGTGGATTTCCACGAATAGGTCAACGCGTTGCTTTTTGGAATATGAATCCATCGGGATACAAAAAAGTAACAAATGCTCCAGTAATTCACCCCAACTTTTGGCCTGAGTTTAACGGTCAAAGCATTGGGTTTAGCTCAATTGTATTTGATCGCTACCGCCAAATTTGGATTACTCTCGTGAACGAGATCGATTCAGACAAAATTCAGACCTATGCAGCGATCTCAACAGACTTAGTGCATTGGAGGGCTGCCAACAAAGGAAAGCCTGTTCTTACTGGAAGTGATTTTGAAAAATGTTCGTGGGTAACTAACGGTCAAACGCCCATCATTTCAGAGATTATCGAACATGAAGGGACTTACTATTTATATATGGATAGTGAAGACGAACAAGGGAAACGTCACATTGGTTTGGCTACCGCACAAGATCTGCTTGGCGAGTACACCATTTACGTGGAGCCTATTTTATCTCCGAAGGAGAGTTCGTGGTTTGACGAACGTATTTTTTGTGCAAAAGTCGCTAAACGCAACAATGATTTTCTTCTCTTATTTGACGGTCGAAGCTCAGACGGGTACGAACAAGTTGGACGTGCCACATCGAAGGATTTAATTTCATGGAAGATTGATGCAGAACCTGTATTGGATCAACATGTAGGTTGGAGAAGCGCAACGTTTACGACGGAACCGAACTACATTGAAGTACATGGAGACACCGTTTTTCTAATGGCTGCAGGCGCTAAAAAGTTTCAAGAAGGATTTTGGCATAATCACATCACGCATAGAGCATTTCTAGACCGATCGGGAAATGTAAACGATGCCCAATTGGGAGCCTTTATTTCGTATGATGGGGGAAAATCTTTCCATCCGCATGCGCACAATCCTATTTTTGTAAATGCATACAATTCTCCATTTGAAAATGAACACATGGGAGGAAATTTTGAACGCATCGACAAAGATTCCATCAGCTATATCTTCTACCAAGCAAAATCGAGTTTAGGAGAGATGAAATACTCCATTTTCCTTCGGACAAAACCTTTAAAGTAGGGACTTCCAATCAATTAAATTATAAAGTTGAGAATTTGAACAAGAGAGATATGCATTTTTTTGTGTACCTTTTTATCATCAAATTCTACCCTATTGATTCAAAATAGTATCAAAATACTGACCCTCGGCTTCTTTATGTCAATGATTTCTGGATTTGTCTTCTATCGAATGGGTTATTTTGAGTCGAGCAAAACCGCTTCGGCACTTCAAGTAAGTCCAAACGGAGGCGAATTACTCAATGTGAATAGCGATCAAGATAGTATGCTACTCAAAACAGAAGCAGTTGGGGAAACGCCCATCATGTCTTCGTCCAAATCCACTGCCCCCATTTTTGATCTCGAAAAATACGAACAGAAGAAAAAGCAAAACATCTTGCCTTCTTCTAAATCGGCTATTCAATTAATTGATGGTGAAGAGTTGATTAAACAAGTAAAGCTCGAAAATCCATATCTGTACTCATCGAAATCAATGACACACCCGATTCGCTTTGAATTCGACAATAAGGTTTCGACTGAACAAAACCGCCAAGCGATAAAAGTGCAACCCGAACTTGTTCCAGCAAAAGAAAAAGAAGAGAAAGAACTTTCCAAAGCTCGTAAGGCTCGGACGAAAAGTGTGAACAGTGAAAACCTTCCCGAAGAGGAACAAATAGATGAAGCCGATCCATCGATTGATACACAACAACACAAAGGAATTGCTTGGAGCACCATCGGACTTGGTTTGTTAGGAATTGTGTTTGTTTCCATTGGTTCAATTGTCTATTTCAAACGACGGTCGAGGTAAATGGAATTTCTGTACCTGCTTCTCGGAACTGTTCTCAGCTTCATTTTTTTAGTTGTGGTTTTTGTTCCGATGGAACGCGTATTTCCCGCACAGAAAAATCAACCATTCTTCCGAAAAGGATGGGCTCTCGACCTATGTTATTTCTTAGGACAATATCTGCTGTGGGGAAGTCTTGTGTATTTCCTTCTTTCCTATTTTTCGGATTGGCTCACTGGTATTGTGCCATCTACGTTTCGTGCTTCGATAAAAGCGCAGCCCATTTGGCTACAAGCCGTAGAGGTGATTTTACTCAGTGATTTGCTCATCTACTGGGGACATCGCTTGCAACATACAATTCCCTTCCTTTGGCAATTCCACAAAGTGCATCACAGTGCCGAACGACTCGATTGGCTCGCTGCCCACCGCGAACATCCTCTCGACTCTATTTATACCGTTGGATTGATTAATCTTCCCATGTTCATTGTCGGTTTTCCTATGGAAGTACTCGCGGGTGTCATTGCATTTCGCGGAATCTGGGCCATCTACATTCATTCAAATGTTCGGCTTCCACTCGGACCATTGAAAAAAATCATTGGCTCTCCCGAATTGCACCACTGGCATCATCACTTGGATAGAGATGCTGGAAACTACGCCAACATTTCACCCATCATGGATTTGATCTTTGGTACCTACGTTTGTCCCGACCACGAACCTGAAGCTGTTGGTATTCGTGAAGATTTTTCCAAAACCTACATTGGGCAACTCCTCGAACCAGTTGTTGGAAAGTCTCGTTGGAAAGCACTTCAGCAGAAATTCAAAAAATAATTCACTTCGACTGTTTACCTTTTTTGTTGTTCGACATCTTTCAGTAGACAACTAAAATAACGGTCATGAAAACATCCATTTTATCACTTTTACTATTCATTTTTGGAACGTACTTCGCCTTTTCCAGTACTCCACCCATCGAAAATGTATTTCAATATGAGCACAAGCAAAGCCAAACAATAGAATTGCCAACGCGCTTCGCTCAACCTTTCATTATCGACCAAAAAGACATTGATTTATTGAAGGGAAAAACCATTCATCACGTTGAGCTTGTCTATACCCAATACGCAGAATCCGCAAAATTCGATCAAAATAAGCTAAATAAACGCAGAATTGCTCAATTAAAGAAACTACTTCCCCAAGTAAACTCAGACCAACCAAGATGGTCATGGGTTGAACAAACGGGTGCCAAAACGCGTGAAGTAGCGAACACCTATTTTCATGGATTTGTCATTCACTACGGAGAAAAACTCGACCATAATGCCCTCGGAACCTTTCTATCGGAATTTTCAGAAAATAAGAATCAATTCCAAGTGCATTATCCAGAAGGAGGAAGCTTCAAAGTTGGATCGGGAACAACCATAAATATTGATCCAAAAGCCGTTACTTACATGGACGGATCGCCTGTTTCAGGCTACTACACACTCAACTATTCGGAGTATCGAAATCCTGCTCAAATCGCCCTTTCTGGTTTACCCATGAATTATCAAGACGCCAATTTCAGCTCTGTTGGAATGTATGAGTTACGCGCAGAAAAAGATGGAAAGCCCTTAAAATTGATCAAACCGATGAAAGTTGATTTCAATTGCACAAAGGTAGTGGACGATGCTGCGTTCTTTTCATTGAACGACAACACAGGAGAATGGACCAAGCATCACGACATTGCGTTCCAAAAGAGTCAAAATTCGCGAATCGTGCATGCGGACATGGCTGTGGACGCATTCATAGCGCCTTTTAACATGAGCATAAAATCACAGCAATTGGACGACAAAAGGACGCAAGTTACGCTTGGAGAAAATGCCTGGTTGAACTTCAAACAACTCAAAGCAGATGAGCAACCTGAAGGAATTATTTCGTGTGATTCGACAGAACGATCATTCATCATTGAGTCCGAACAATTTGACGCATTCCAACAAAAAGTCTTTAAACGCCGTATGTTCCAGCCCGTGGATGGATGGAAACGCAACGCACAACCCAACAATATGAGCCAGACATTACTCGCAGAAGGATCTGGTGATGCGGGACACACCTACCCAACACTCGTAAAAGGATTGAATTCTCCCAATTTCGGAGTATATAACTGTGATCAAGTTTATCGAATTGGGGAAAGTGCGCGTGTTCGACCTATTTACAAAAACCAATCAACGGGAGAAACGATTAACGATGGGCACGTAGCTTGCGTAATGGACTTATCCTACAACGGTTCCTTTAGCTTTCATCCGAACAACCTCACGATGAACACAAAAGGACGAAATGCGGTACTTCTTTTCACCCAACAGAAAAAGGTATTTCTGATCGATGAAGCCGCCTTCGCACAGTTAGATTTGGAGGAAGGGCAAACCATTGAATTCCCTATGAAGGATGTCACCAAAGAACTCAAATCTCCCAACGATTTGAGGAAACTATTGGACATCTAAACAGCATTCAAGCCTACATTTTCGTGATAACCTCAACTCCCAAAAACGGGGAATTATAAATGGTTCCCCGTTTTCCACGCTCTATTAATCAGTATTTTCCACCATTTTTTGCTTCAAACCTGAAAAATAGGTTGATTTTTTGTTACTTTAGGGGACTAATTAAAAACATTCTACACTAATGGCTTACTATTCAAATTCATCGCAGTACATTGACCTCCAGTTTGTAAATAAGGATCAGATTCAATCGGGAAACTTTCGTCATCATCGTGAATGGCACTGGGCATTTGAGGTTTGGGCGTTTGAAGCAAAAGTTAAATATCCTGGAAGACAGCCAGGTTGGGTACCTCACTTTAATATCATGAATGTAGATTCTGGCATTCAGTACCACGTATACTTCAATCATAAATTTGGGTACTACGAAGCTGTTCCCAACGGAATGAGACCTCGTGGATACTAAAATGTAATCGCGTGAGAGTGTGATATCACCTATGTCGTAATTGATTAATACCCTTAATGAACGCACTTTTCCATCGAGCAAAGCACTGGCAACTTTTCACAATTCTTTATGGAGGAATTATCCTTTTCCAATTGTTGTCATTTCTATATATGTCGAGCTTAATTGCTCAAAACATGCAAAACATTCAAATGAATAAGCCGCCCCAGATGAGCGGCTTTTTCATGTTTTTCATACCCATGATTCTACTGGTGGTGATCATTGTTTATGGGTGGCTTTGGTCCGTAGCTCTCGGTTTGAAAGATAAGCTCCCTCCAGGAGTACGTATGAACCATCGTTTATTTAAAGGCTTCTTCTGGGTTGCGGCTTTATATCCTATTTTCCACGTTCTTTTCACTCTGATATTTTTCAACAGTTTAGAAGGTGCTTTTATTTCGCAAAATCCGCTTCAAATTCTACGAATTTGGTCGACATTAATGCTTGGATTTGTTGTGATGATCCCGATTGCTTTATTTGCCATGTTTTGTACGTGTTATGGATACTATTTTTGCGCGAAAACATTGAAATCCATTGAGTTGGGATATGAAGCACAACTCGGTGATTACATCGGCTATTTCTTTCTTTTTTGGTTCAATTTTGTTGGATTTTGGCTCATCCAACCTTCCTTAAACAAGATCACCGCTGAAGGATGGGTTCCTCCCACGCCACCACCTGGCTATGCCCCACTACTAGATCCAGATCCCTCGTTTCCTCCTCTTCCCGAACGAGAAAAAGTTCCGCGCGGAGAACTGTTGAAGACGAAAAATCACGAAGCATTCGAACACGATGATGATTTCGAAGGGCTGTTTTGATTGTTCTCCTAGACACTCTTCATTCCATCATTTCAGGAACCAAATCGAAATGCAGTGACTAAAACCAAAAGTCTACCCTACGGGTAAACCTCTCACTCAAAAGAAATTTCACATTTTCATGAACGCGATTGAAAATCGGCTGTACTAGATATCAAAATACGTACACATGAAAACAATATTGATCCTCGCAACTGCACTTTTAAGCTCGTCATTTGCATTCTCTGGAGATACCCTCACGAGTAGAATTGACAAAGCAACTGTCTTCTTGAGTGGTGCTCAGGTATTTCGAAAAACAAATTCCATTCCGATCAAGAAAGGAGTGAACGAAATAGTCATTCAAGATGTTTCTCCTTATGTGAATCAGCAACAGTTGCAAGCTACAGCGATTGGAAATTTCTTGATTCTCGATGTTCAGCTCCAAACACAGTACGTTCCACCAGCGAATTACGAAGGCGTTGTGCTCCCACAAAAAATTCAATCAGAAATGAACCGTTTGGAAGACAGTGTTCTTTACTTGACTTTTGAATTGGAGCGCATCAATGAGAAACTAAACAACCTGGCGAGTGAAAAAAATATGATCATGCAAAGTCAACTCGTGAAGTCGGGCGGTACGAGTGATACGCTGCCTGAATTCAAGGAAATTGTTTCGTTTTATCGCGAAAAACTGGACGATATCAACGAATTGATTGTGGCGTGGAAGAAAATCAAGCACCAAACTGGCGTTCGTGACCTCAAGCACAAGGCACGTTTGCAAGAGTTGAAAACGTATGCTCAGCAAACCAAACAACCAAATGAACCTGCAAAAACGCGCTATCACGTAGTAGTTACTACGTATTCGGATTACTCGACCAGCGGGAAAATTGAGGTCAATTACTTCATCAATAATGCGGGTTGGATTCCAGCATACGATTTACGCGCAAATTCGACCAATGAACCCATCGACATCACTTACAAGGCACGCGTATTTCAAAATACAGGTGAAGATTGGGACAACGTAAAACTCACCTTATCTACTTACGACCGCACCTATTCCGCGGTAAAACCAACAGCGGGTGTTTGGCGATTGGATTACACCGTTAACAAGCCAGTGGCTGTAAACAGTTCAATATCCAACCAAGTATATTACAGTCAAAATATGTTGTCTCCTGTTCAAGCACAAAGTGCTAAGAAACGCATGCTGGAAGATGAAAGCTATGAGGATGTTTCCTATACCTTTGTTCCTGGACAAAGCTTATCTACGATCAATCAAAACTTTTCCAATGTAGAGTTTGACGTGAAATTACCTTACTCGATCAAGGCCGATGGAAGCCAAAAATTGATGGTCATAATGAATGAAAAAGTCGAAGCCGATTTCTTCCACTACATGCTTCCACGCATGAACAAATATGGGTTCCTACAAGCAAAAATTGGCGATTGGGAAAACCTCAGCTTGCTTCCTGGAAAAGCCAATATCTACTTTCAACAGACAATTGTAGGAAGCACGATGATTGATCCAGCAGCAATGTCCGATACGATGGAACTGACACTCGGAAAGGATCAGGGGCTTGTTGCAACACGCAAGAAAATAAGCGAAGAAGAGCGTAAAGTTGGGTTATCCAAACGTATCGTAAAAGAGTACACCTTTGAAATTGAAATCCGAAATAATTCGCGCACCTCTGTTGATTTGACCTTGGAAGATTTAATTCCAATCACCAAAAATGAAGACATCAAGATTAAAATGGTGGAAGGAAACGGAGCCTACTTGAATGACACGAACGGAATGCTCACTTGGAAGTTAAAAATGAATGCTGGAGGAAAGGAAATCATTCGCTTCACCTACTCCATTGAACATGAAAAAGATAAGCCTGTTTCGTAAAAGAGGACATTGATCCAAAAACCAACGTGTAACATTAAATGATGGAAAATTGTTTAATTGTTACACGTTTTCTTTTTCACGCCATCCACAAGTTGAGCAACATTTCGCGAGGCACACACGAAATCGTTTACGATTTCCCACTTCCAAACGGGAAAATCCTATTCCTTGATTAGTTTCTTGGAATACACGCCATATTGGATGACGTATACGCCACTTTGCAATGCCGTACAATTAAGTGTGCAGCGATTGGATTGATGTTGCGTTAGCTTCACCATGGCTGTTACCTCTTTTCCAGAAAATGAAAAAACATGAAGGTCTTTCACGTCGAATTTTTCTACTGAAATTGACACCCAATCTGTTGTTGGATTCGGACTTAGAGTGATTCCATCCACATTAGAGGGTTCCGAAACACTTAAAAACTCAACGCCATTCAGTATGTCGACGACTAGCTTTGAATCACCAAGCTCCACAAAGTCGACCGTTACGAAGTTGGGGAACTTTTGTTTTT
The DNA here is from genome assembly GCA_013373595.1 of Flavobacteriales bacterium. Taxonomy (GTDB): domain Bacteria; phylum Bacteroidota; class Bacteroidia; order Flavobacteriales_D; family Crocinitomicaceae; genus UBA4466. Next base: position 19,990 of record JABXHO010000172.1, read on the forward strand.
CCTGTTGACATTGCAACACACGATTAATGAAGAACGGATTCGAATTGGCAATTTCCGATTCCGCGGGCATTCCTGTTCCGTAGGTAGCATCTGTCACAAAATGATTCAAAATAAACAAATCATTGATCGAATCTCCTCGATTGAAATCACAACTAAAATCGGTAATCGCATGATTGGAATAATGTGTTTCCACCATGTTCGTCCACATGTAGTGATACCACCCTTGACTGGGCGAAGCATCATCCACATCCGAAAAGACAACGCATCGTGTATTGTTATTGATCATCGTCTGCAAACTTGGCCACGAAGAACCCTGTGGATGCTCATACACATAACTCATCAAACCTGATTGTATCATTTCCGATTCTACATCGTTCGCACTAACGTAGGATTCCAAAATCACGGTGACTACTTCGTTCGGATGATTATCTAAAAACTCCTTGATCTTGAGTAATTCATCTTCCAACGGACTTGTGCCTAAAAAGGAAAAACCGTGATACACCACAATGTCTCCCTGATCGTTGTACACATCTAACATAAATGCCCTTACCCCGATGTTCAGTTGTCCTGTGATATCCAAATTCTGATTCGGTAACGAGAAATTCCCTTGCAAAGAGTTAAATGCATTGTGCGTCGTGAGATAAGCAACCTCATCGTATTTTTTAGAACAAAGTACAGTCGAGCCATTGCACTGAGAGTGAACAGAGAACATACTCCCTTGGAGAATCATCAGCAGTACAAAAAGCTTAGTATACCGCATCCGTGTAGAATTGAAAAATGACGTTGTTAGATTCATAGCGCTCAACAATTTACGAAATATATAGAAACCGATTCGGTACAGAAAAATCAACGAGAGACTGGATCAAGGTTCAATTTTCTCCATGATATAGACCGAATCAGCGCTCGTGCTTATCCATTGATTGGTTGGGAATCCCTTTACTTTTCGATAACCCTCGAAGTCTCCATTTGTAAGCAAGAATTTGTCCTCTTTCACAAACCACCAACTTTTGTCCGTTGTTTTTACTGGAGTCGGATTAAACCCTGCCACTTTATGATACGCATTGAACTCAAACCCTCCATCCAACTGGCTGGGTGAAATACCCATTTCAAATTGCAAGTAATTGGTTGCTGTTAGGCGTGCACCATACCACGACATAAGGTCTCTTGTCATCAAACTAGAGACAATTAAAAAAACGGATGTCAACGCAATTGAAATCCTCCAATTCAATTTTTTAGCATGATTGAAAAGAACGCCAACAAGCAATAACCCAGTAAACATCATGGGCAACACGTAGCGATCGAAAAAGATAGGGTTGATGACAATGTACACACATTGCGCGGCAATGATTGCCCCCAACATGAAGGCAAACGGGTGCAATCGAACAGCAGTAATACATCTTGACCAAAGAGTTCCCTCAGCTTGTTTCGATTCTACAATGGAATACAAACTGTACACAAAGACGGAAACAGAAACAACTGAAATGAGACGTATCACTTGCCAAATCAACTCAGGAAGTGGCGTTGCCATATTCGTTCCGAAAAGTCCTGTGTCTTTTAATAGTCGCGGTCCTAACTCAAAATTTCCCAACAGGTTTCCCCAAGGGAAAAGCGGCCAAGTAGTGAACATGCAAATCAGGATGGGTACTAGTACAAATGCAACATAAAGTATTTTCTTAGTATTTAGTGGCTCTCTCAAACGAGAAAACAGCAGTAAGGAAACAGGAGTGAGCATCAACCCGAGGTAAAAGAAAATCAATCCTACTCGTTCAAGAATGTAGCCCCATGAAATGTCGGAAATGGCACGAAACAGATCACCAACCTCGCTCAAGCTCCCCAGATTTGGATCTACTTCCATCCTTAGATGTTTGTATATCTCTAACCCTAGAAAAGCAACAATAAACGGAACAATCGACAGTAGTACACGCTTTATTTTTATCGGCTTAGCCAACACATATGCAAGCGCGAATGCAATCGTGAAAATCAACCCAGTTTGACGAACCAAAACCGTGAGCAGCACGAAAATGAGGAGAAATACCCAGTCGCTCCATTTCTCCCCTCTCAGAATTCTGGAAATGAAGTAAAATGAAATTCCTGCAAACGTGAGGTAATAAATTTCTGTCATGTAGGTAAACGACAATGAAATGAAAAAGGGATTCGCAAGAAGAGCCACCGTTAGTAAGAAAGAGAGTTTTTCATTCTTCGTTTCACGCTTTAGTAAGGCAAAAAAGAACAAGGAACCAATGATTGCCATTGCCATTGTTGCCATTCTCAAATTGAAAAGTGAGAAACCAAACATCTTGCTAAAAAGCGCACCCCAAAATGTCTGAGCTATCAATGTCATCGCCGGCCAAAATGAAAACGAGTACACCCCTTCTTCAGACAATGCTTGCGTGTTATGAGCGTATGCCCAGTCATCATTTATGGGGAATTCTCCCATGGGGTTAATAACAATCCGAAGAAGAAGCCAGATTAATCCAAGCGACAGTTGGAAGCGGTATTTAGTAATCAATTTTCGCATCAGATAAAATGGTTAGGTCTAATTGCATCATTCTGTTTACAAATCTATGCGTATCTTTCGGTAGAAAAAAATTAAGCGTAAATAATGATCAAATACATTTCAAGTGCCGTACTTCTGCTGACTGCATTCTTCGGATTAACACAGTCAGGAATTACCCCTCAACAACTAATTGAATTGAATCGCGTGAGCCCAATGGGAATCTCCAAAGACGGTTCGAAAGTGGTGTATGCCGTAAGCAAAGTAGATGTTGCAACAAACACAAGATCGAAAGAATACTACACCATTGGATTTGATGGAGGTCGCCCATTTCAAATCAAAGATCCATCGGAATATCTTCACGATCATGATGTTTCTCCAGATGGACGTTACAAAATCACCGTTCAAGATGTCAAATTGAAAAAGGTTTTCGGAACGGATTTTTACCCCGAACTGACAGAGTCGAACATGATGATTTACGATCAATTGAACTACCGTCACTGGGATCAATGGGAAGATGGAGCATACAGTCATTTGATTGTGGAACCTACTTCTGGTCGTGAGAAAAGTATCGATATCATGCTCGACGAACCATACGACTGTCCAACAAAGCCTTTCGGTGGATCAGAAGACTACGTTTGGTGTCCGAAAGACCACAAAATCTTCTACGTAACCAAGAAGAAGTATGGAACGGAATATGCCGTAAGTACGAACACCGATATTTACGAGTATGATCTCGAAACGGGAAAGACAACCAATGTTACCGAAGGTAATTTGGGATATGACACAAATCCACAGTTCTCGTCGAAAGCGCGATTGGCTTGGCTTCAAATGAAGCGAGATGGGTACGAGTCGGATAAAAACGATATCATGATTATGATTGACTCCATTCCTGTGAATCTCACAGCAGCATGGGATGGAACTGTTAACAGTTTCCTTTGGTCGAATGATGGAAATACAATTTACTTCAATGCTCCTGTAAATGGAACCGTTCAATTATTCAGCGTTCCACTTCCAAAATCGGCAGATAAACTTGAGCTTCCAACGCAAATTACTTCAGGACAATTTGACGTAAACGGACTTGTAGGGCACAAGAAAAACACCATGGTTGTTTCGCGAAGAGACATGAATCACGCACCTGAATTGTATAGTGTGAATTTGAAAACAGGTGAAATGCACCAGTTGACGCAAGCGAACACTGACTTCTACAACAGCATCACGTTGAGCAATGTTGAAAAACGCATGGTAAAAACGACTGATGGAAAAGACATGTTGTGTTGGGTAATCTACCCACCGAATTTTGATCCGAATAAGAAGTATCCAACATTGCTTTATTGCCAAGGTGGACCACAAGGAGCCTTGAGTCAGTTTTACTCTTACCGATGGAATTTCCAATTGATGGCATCGCATGGATATATCATCATTGCGCCCAACCGTCGAGGAATGCCCGGATACGGTGTTGAGTGGAACGAGCAGATTTCCAAAGATTATGGAGGTCAGAACATGGACGATTATCTCTCAGCTATCGATGATTTAGCAAAAGAACCATACGTTGATAAGAATCGTTTGGGATGTATTGGAGCTAGTTACGGTGGATATTCTGCCTTTTACCTCGCTTCGCACCACAATAACCGATTCAAAACCTTTGTTGCTCACGATGGAATTTTCAACTGGAAAAGTATGTATGGAACCACCGAAGAATTGTTCTTTGTGAATTGGGATTTGGGTGGTCCGTACTGGGAAAAAGGAAACAAGGATGTAGATAATGCCTACGGTCCTTTCAACCCAGTTGAACACGTACACAAATGGAACACTCCAATTTTGATTATTCAAGGAGGGAAAGATTTCCGCGTTCCAATTGGACAAGGATTAGAAGCATTCCAAGCAGCTCAACTCCAAGGTTTACGTAGTAAGTTATTGTATTTCCCAGAAGAAAACCACTGGGTACTTGATTATCAGAATAGCTTGATTTGGCACAGTGAATTCTACAAATGGTTGGGCGAAACATTGCCTCCGATTGATCGATAAGAAAACATAAACGAACAATTTGTTGGGAAGTGAAACTGATTTCACTTCCCTTTTTTTGCTCTACGCTTTTCATTCATCTATAAATGACTAATTTAAGGGCTGAACTATTGAAAAAACGAATCATGCAATTTCGAACGATCTTGTCATTGTTGAGCATTGGGCTTTTAGTCATTTCTTGCAAAAAACAGATATTTACCATTAATGAAGAAGTGTCCATCGGGTTCAACTCGAACGTATTTATCGAAACGGATACGGACGATTTAGAAATTGGATATACTGAACTAATTAATGAATCACGGTGCCCACCTGGTGCGTACTGTGTCACAGTTGGATCGGTAGAAGTAAAACTAAAGGTAGATAACGATCATTATGTGTTAGGAATTCTGTCGGAGACTCCTGATTCCGTTGTTCATAATAACCACGTAGTAAAACTCCTTGCCGTGCAATACGACAGTGACGACGATTTCGGCAAGGAGAAAAAATCTTCTGTATTAATACAAGTTTACTAGTGCTCGCGTAGAATGAGCAATGGTACATTTGTCAGCATACTCAACTTTCGTGATGTACTTCTGTGAACGATTCGTTCAAAGAAACCGTAGGTTCTTGCCACCGCAACAATGAGGTCAGCATTTACGTCGCGCGCATAATCCAAGATATCATCCTCTGCGAGTTTCAATTCTTTCACATGGAATCCGTGCGGTAAATCAACAAAGATGGTATCAAGAAGTAATGATTCGCGCTCTACGTCAATTACACCTTCTTCCTGACTCTCCAAGTGAAGAATATCCAGTTTTGCTCCTGTTTCTTTCACAATTTGTCGAATCGGCTTGAGTGTTTCATATCCCTTCACGTGTTTCAAATCAGAGGCAAATACCACATTTGAAATGGCGTGAATACCACAATCTTTTGGGTAAAGGAGAACAGGAACTTGTGCGTGCTTCACAATATTTGCCGCATTACTTCCGAGTAACACTCCTTTTGCACCCGTAGCACCCGTTGTTCCCATCACGATCATATCGATGTCTTCATTCGCGACCATTTTCGTGATCACATCAACAAACATACCTTGAATGGCGTGACCTTTAATCTCAAGCCCTGGATACTCTGTTCGAAAAGCCTTCAGTTCATTTTTCAATTCTTTCTCGCGATCTTCCTTTAACATATTGTCGAGATCTACGGAAACCACAGCACCTGAATACGGCATTCGGTATACATGCGTTAACCAAAAAACAGTATCGGGACCATTAAACGTATTAATGGCATAGTCTGCAGCCATCTTCGCATTCGCTGAGAAATCTGTGGGTATAATAATATTTTTCATGATTCGTTGTGTTTCAAATTCTTTGTTAGAGAACTCATTATGGACTAAAAATACACAAGGGTTAAAGGAAAAACTATGACTAAAATCAGTTTCGAAAAAATTCCATTTTTATCTGAACAAACTATTTGCTTTCGTGCTAGAGAAGCCACTTACAAATGTTCACTACATTTGTCTCACTCCACAATCTTTCTTCAAACAAGCCATGAATATCGACTTCACAAATATCAACTATTTAAAGGAAGGTAATGAGCGTCAACAACGCGCCTATGAAGTATTGACGAAGCTTTGCATTTTCGAGAACCTGCGAGCATACCAGCCACTATTGACGGGAACCATTCCCATTGAAATTGATTTGCCCGAAAGCGATTTGGATATTATCTGTTCTTGCTCGGATCATACGAAGTTTAAGGAAAAGCTACGCTCTCTTTACTCGATTCACAATCACTTCGAAATCCATACGGACACCTGGAACGGTGTTGTTTCAACAGTTGCTACATTTCATGTTGATGAATTTGAGATCGAAATCTTTAGACAGGATTGTCCAAGTGAGCAGCAAAATGCTTACAAGCATATGATTATTGAGCATGCGATTCTTTGCAAAAAAGATGATGAATTTAGAAAGGAAATCATTGGATTGAAAAAAGCAGGAATGAAAACAGAACCAGCATTTGCTAAACTGTTAGGGCTAGACGGTAATCCGTACGAAGCACTCTTGAATTTGACGCTTACTTGATGCGGTTCCTTCCGATATAATCAGGATAAAACTTCTTTTTGGATTGTCGCTTGCCACTTTTTTTGTCGTAGCCTTGACCAATCATTAAGGTTACATCTTCATTGTAAATGACCGCTGCAAACCAGATATTGGTTTCAAATTTGGCTCTCTTCAACGACTTCATTACCCTTTTCGACAATTTCCCACCCTTTACGATGAATTTGTGTGTTCCTACCTGCAGGTAAATGTAGTTGATATCGAACGATTTTTTTAGGTGATAAATGGATGTATCGTATTTAACCGTGAAATAGGGATTCGTGAATAGATCTTCATCATTCAGTACACTCAAGTCGGTATTTGAAATCTTTTGAGATCCAATGTACACGGATGGCTTACCCAAATTTGCTACGGGATAGGCATGCGTATAAATGAACCTACTTTTCCCTCTCGACCAACCCAAAAAGGAAAGATGAACGATATTCGGTGCTTCTTCATTTACCTGTAGTTCCAGCTCCCATGTTTTCGCTTCCGTTTTGGTCACTTTCCAATCAAGGTGATTATTACTGACGATGGGTTGCAACGAATCAAAGTCAAAATATGATTGAATAATCAGTTTGTGCGGATACCCACGATAGAGGACTTCTTGAGTCGTTTCGGGATCATGAATACGCAGCTGACTACTTTGAACAGCATCATTGAATGCTCCAATTCCAATTACTTCCAATTCTACGCGCTCATTCAACTTTGCTAGTTCGTCTCTCTTTTCAGGTTCATCCTTCAATTCATCCAAAATAAGTTGAGGAATCATTGGGTTTCTATTCCCCATACCTTTTGCCGAAATGCGTCTTTCCGATAAATTAAATTCTGCCACTAGTTGCTTTAGCAATACTATCGAGCGGTTTTCAGACAAGCGTTCGTGTTTAATATCTCCATCGAGTTTGGAGTGAACCGAAAGTTGAAATTTCACCCCAGGATGACACAGGATAAAAGCCGCCAACGAAGCATATTTTGGGCGTTCATATTCGAAATTAGCCAAATCCGTACTGTTTGGTTCGAACTCGATAAAATCCAATCGAAAACGATCTCCAAGGTGGATCACTCCTTCTTCCTGAACCGCGTAAAATTCTTTTAATTCCTCAATCTCCGTCGTGCGGTATTCGCAGTCCATTTTTTGTTCCACGTCCTCGATTACTAGAATAACACGCTTATTTAGCTCATGAATCGAATCTCTTTTCGCGACATCTTTAATGGTGTACTTTGCTAGTTCTTCATCGGAAACAATCGGCTTATGCTCGCCCCATCCTTTTCCTGAAAACCGACTTGGATCGAACCCTTCATCTTTGGTTAACCATTCAATGTACGATTCCGACATGATTTGAGTTGTCTCCAGGTTTCGCTCTTCACTTCCTCTTGAATCGGAATAGACATTAATCCCAACCGACAATCTCGGATTTTTATCGAGAAAACGAACCAATCTGTCCTTATCCGGTCCTGTAATGTTCCACCCACGGTAGTATGGTCCAGCCAGGATATCAATTTCAGTGAGAATGGAGTCTCCAATTACGAAGTAATCACTCTCAAACGTCTTATAGCTCTGTGCGGATGTGATTCCTGAGAAAAGTAGAACGATAACAAGAGAGAAGAGTGCTCGCATTTGACGAATAAAGTGTTTTTGGTAAATATACGAAGTATGGGGGATTTGCCATGATGAAAACCAAAGCTTACCTCAAGAAATTAGACGTCTTCAAGAATAATTGCGTAATCGGAGAATTGATTTATTAACTCGGGATATTAACCAAAGTCACCTTCAATGATGTCTTCCCAAAATTCTATACTTTCCTCGATATATTCTTTCAGACTTTCAGGTAGCCCCTCGTCCTTTAGAAGACTCCTGCCGATGTCAATTGCGCTCTTGTATTCATCTAGGGTACAATCATATTGATATAAACAGGAAAGTGCGAAGAAACGCCAAATTTCTTCTCTTCTATTTTTTGCGAAATCTCTTGTTTAATCTCAGTAATGTCCTCTGAGAGGTTGGTTATATCTCCTCTACCCCGTCTTAAATGACTATTTTTCTAATCTTTTCGTATTCGCGGGAATACATCGATTAACGTGTAAGGTATAGAACAGCTGTACTTTCGATTCAAAAAACTGATAACAATCGATCTTACCCAATCCATACGATTTGGATATCAAAGGTGAGACTACAAAATGTCCAATATTTGTTTTTTAAATTCATCCATCCTAACAAATGAATGAGATCTGATAATAGATTTTAAATAATTCGACTTATCTGAGGATAAGAATTTCAAATCACTATGAATAGTCTCTTTTTTGAGAAGAAACAAAATGTACGAATCAACATAATACTCCGAACGGATCTTTGTTTTTTTTATAGGTCTACGTGTCGATCTATACAAGTTTGAATCCTCATTTTCCCTATTGAGAAAGAGTGATGTGTTTCGATCTGAGTGCTCTTGGCGACTCAATCGATAATAGTCTAAGCATTCACTCAATTTGAACAAAAAAGAAGCCCTATCCACTTCATAACTTTTTAAGAATTCCTTAAAAGAAAAGATATTACTTCCCTGTTCACTACCATATAATATACTTGAAAGAAACTCTTGAAAGAAATCTCGCAGATCTTCCAATTCATCAAGAGTGAAATCATCTCCCGATTCCAATTCTGACTTAAACTTAACAAGAAAATCAAAGTACCGAGTTGAGTACTCTATTAAATCAATTCTTTCATTATTGAATCGAAATTCATTTTTGAAGAGCTTAAGCTGATCTAAAAAAGATTCAGAATTCTGGAGAAAAAATAGCATCTGTGTGAATATCTTGTCTTTCAACTCTCCATCATCTAGCGTAGTTATTGCGTTGAATAAAAAATAACTCAAGCGCTGATTTACAATATTTTTTTCCTTAGCAAACTGAAAAAGCTTTAAAGCACTAAAAACTAACTGTTCGAAAACATCCAAAGAAATTAAACTGTAATGATCCTGAGTGAATTTTTCTTCAAGTGGCTTTAGACTCGGATAATATTCTATTGGATAATTATGAGTTGCGCTCAAGAAGCTATATTTACCATCAATTCTGCCATTATAAAAGTGATCAAGATAAATTCTCTTAGTCTCTCCTAACTCTCTCTGAAATCTAACACTCGAAAATTCTTTTAATATCCCCATTTATCCACAACCAATTGTTTTGACTTTTTTCCAGCGCCCTTTGTCCTTCTTATAAACCGTAATTTTCTTAACCTTACTATTGAAATCATCCAATTTATCAACTCCTATTCCATAAGCGCCTTTTTCATTAGACTTGGTTAAAATTTTATTCGTATTTGATTTTTCACCTCCTACTAGGTCCTCATAGTCCAAATTATCGGATTTCAAAAACTCATCCGCGCTATCATCCATATCAAACACAACCTTGTACGTAGAAGCTTTAGCTGTATCATAATCTTGCCCAACTGAAACCCACTTCGCCCCTCTCGAATTATTTTTACCGCGAACTAACCCCTTATTGTCCGCCGTAAGATTTGCTTCAGTCTCACTCATGGTTCTAATAATCTCAATCCAACCCAAAGGGTCGATAAAAACGTTCGTATCATGCACATAGCTATAAAATGAATATCCACCTTCTAGTCTTATGGGATCTTGGGAAATATAAACTCCTGCTGAACAATCGTAATACCTAAACCTATTATACGCCAACTCCGTTTCCTCATCGAAGTATTGCCCTTGGTACAAGAACGGAATGAAGTTCTTCTCCCCTGATTCGCGTCTTGTTTCTCCGTAGATGTTCAACTGACG
>JABXHO010000137.1 GCA_013373595.1 Flavobacteriales bacterium
AAAATTGATAACTTTATTGTAGACTTCTTCTACGGATGAGTTTTTACTCGCTTCGTAATTGAATGACCATTTGATTTCGGATGCCCAAGCGTGCTTTTGAAGCAACTCACCTAGAGCATCTTTTTCTTCTGGTTGAATAATTCCATCTGCCTTGGCAATCGCATACAACAACTCACCAAAGACTTCATATAGTTTTTCTTGTTCTGTCATGATGACAATATACCAATTTTACATGTTCGAAAGGAATTGCGCAGCATTATTGAGGTGTGTTTCTTTTTTCTCAGGAGACATCTTTTCAAATGTCCGTACCATCATGCTCATGCGGGGATTGGAGAGGAAAAAATCTTGATGTTTATCGATGAAATTCCAAAAAAGTCCGTCCCAGGTTTCGCACCATTCTCCGTTTGCGTAGTTGCTCATTTTTTTGATGTAGTTTGATCCACCAATGTAGGGTTTGGTAGCGAATGTTCCACCGTCGGCAAATTGACTCATTCCGTAAATATTGGGAACCATTACCCAGTCATATGCATCAATAAACAATTCCATGAACCAGCGGTAGACTTCGTCGGGATCGAATTCGCAGAGCAGCATGAAGTTTCCGAGAATCATGAGGCGCTCGATGTGGTGACAGTAACCCGTTTTGAGCACTTTTTTGATGGTGTCATCAATAGGGGCAATGCCTGTGGTTCCATCGTAAAACGAAGGTGGTATTTTCCGATCAAATTCCCAGAAATTCTTCGTTCGTGAGTAGCGACCTTTGCAATTGTACATGCCACGAATGAACTCGCGCCAACCCATAATTTGTCGTACAAACCCTTCCACGGAGTTGATGGGGATTTCTTCTTGCTGCGCAAATTCTAAACTTCGATCGAGGACAGTTTCTGGGAGCAGCAGTCCGATGTTGATGAGGGGAGACAAAACGCTATGATTGAGCACCGAATATTCTTTGACAATTGCATCTTCGTAAATGCCAAAATCAAAGAAGCGATACGTGAGAAATTGTTCCAACCATGCTTCGGATTCCTTAAAGTTGATTGGGTAGAGTGGAGAACTGGAGATTTCACCGAGGTTTTCTTCAAAATGCGTTTCTGTGTATTCGACGGCTTCTTCCCAGAAAGAGGATTTAGCAGGATACTGAACGGGTGGAGGTGTCGCATTTTTGGGGAACTTCTTTCGGTTTTCAGTATCGTAGGTCCATTTTCCTCCGACGGGCTCACTTCCTTCCATTAAAATTCCGCGCTCCTGGCGTTGATTTTTGTAAAAACTTGTTTGAAAGAAGGATTTCTTATCGGAACGGAAGAATGGAGCAAGGTTTTCACGTTTGTTGAGAAACTGAGGGTTTTCGTGTATGGTGAGTTCGATTTCTTTTGAAACTGCTCTGATGCGCTGCTCTAACCAATCGTCTGTCGGGTCAATTACTTCGATGTTCGAAATGGTTTTTTCCTCAATCTCTTTTTGGAAATTTCGAATATCAGCACGCTCATTTTGCGTCTCGATGTAGTGTACCGTTTTTCCTTTTTCAATCAGATATTGTTCATACGATTTCATGGAGGCACGGTGAAAGGCAATCTTCTGTTTATGGAAGTTGAATTCTTGGAAGAAGAGGTGTTCTTCGATGAGGTAGATCTCGTGATCGTTCTTCAACAACTCACTTTCTGCGAATAGTTGATGGGGAAAAATGATGTTAATGTGCTTGCTCATGTGCTCCTTTCTGTTTGTTACGTCGACAGCGCTCGCTGCAATAGTTTACTTCGTTCCAATTCTTCTCCCATTTTTTACGCCAAGCAAAAGGCCGCTTACAAACAGGACACATCTTGGTCGGCAGATCAGACTTTTTCATTTCGTTTTGCTTTTGGCATTTCGTGCATGCGTGTAGACAATGCGTTTGTTTTCTTCTCGCACTTTCGGATCTTTTCGGTGTCCCCAAATTTTGGTTCGAGCTTGCTTTCCACTTTCTTCCAAGTTCACAATTGGCAAAGGATAATCCAGTTGGATGTTGTTAAAGACCTTGTCGATTTCTGTCATTTTCCACGGTTCATGAATAAATTCCGTTGGAACGTCTCGCAGTTCGGGTACCCACTTTTTAATGAAAATGCCTTCTGGATCGTGATCTTGCGATTGCTTCACAGGATTGTACATACGAATCGTGTTGATGCCCGTTGTTCCTGCCTGCATTTGAAATTGCGGGTAATGGATGCCCGGTTCGTAGTCAAGAAAAAGCTGTGCAAGGTGATAAACGCCCAATCGCCAATCGCAATCAAAATGGTGACAAAGCATTGATACGAGCATCGCACGCATGCGAAAGTTGATCCAACCCGTTTCTTGCAAACAGCGCATGTTCGCGTCCACCATCGGGAAGCCTGTTTTTCCTTTTTTCCACGCTTCAAGTACTTCTTGTTTGTTGGAAAACGGCATCGAATTGTACCCTCGATTAACAAAACGGGTTTCGTAGGCACACTCGACTTCGAATTTTTGAATGAAGTGACAATGCCAATGAAGCCTGGTGAGAATTCCATTGAATCCGCGCTTGTATTTCTTGTAGTTTTTGTGTGTTCGAATGAATTGAAATGCTTGGCGGATCGTTAAATTTCCCCAAGCGAGATAAGGAGAAATGCGCCCACATGATTTTCGACTTTCGGTGGGTTTGGAAATATGTCGCGCGTAATTTTTCCCTCGATCTTCGCAAAAGAACTCCAAGTATTTCCATCCAAAATGTTCGCTGGGTGTTTGAAAAGAATCCGAATAACTCTTCAATTCGTTTTCGAATGATGTTTCCAAAGGAAATGGATGTTTGGGGATGTCTAAAGTCGATTTCGAGAAGTGATTTTGAATGATAGAATCACTTACATGCGCGAACCATTGGTCGTCCCATTCATCTCGATTTTTGATTCCTCTAACAATTCCATCGCGCTGAAATTCTGTCCACGCAATGTCTTGTTCCTGGAAGAACGCGGCTATTTCTTTATCGCGATCCCACGTTATTTGCGTGCCCGATTCCTGATACGAGTAGACATTTACTACGTGATACGTTTCACTCAAATAGGAAAACACTTCTTTTGCTTCCGCATGAAAAACTAGGACGTGTCGACCGAAAGGTTGTAGTTTGGTGTTCATTTCCACCAGCGAATGGTAAACAAATTGCTGATGTCGCAATGAACTATCAGGGTGATGGAGAATGGACGGTTCAAAGATGAAGATCGGAAGGTAATCCTCGGCGTGTTCTTCAGCGGTAAAAAACGGAGCATGATCTTGTGTGCGTAAATCGCGTTTCAGCCAGACCAAGTTCACGTTTTGTTTCATTCCATTAATTCTTTCTTGCACTTCTTCCAAAACTTGAAGAAGGAGGGGAAATGTCCTGATACAGAGCTCATCCAATCACGACTTTCCTCGGTTCCACGGTAATGTTTGTTGAGCGGATGTTCCTTGAAAGTAATCAACTCAACGGGAATTTGTTTAACAAATAAACTAAACTCTTCAACAAAAATAACAATATTCGGAATGTTTACCGCTAAGTTGAGCATGAAATCAATGCACTTTTCGCTTACAGGGTACTTTTTGAAGAGTGAAGGCTCGATGAGCAAAACGCGTTGAACATTTTCTTCAGCATGCCAGTTCGGATCGAGGTTGTAATAGTTATTGTTTACAATCAGCTCCTAACAAGGTGATTTCTGTTGCTTCGAAGGCATTATAATCTTGTTGAGAAATAGGAGTTTCTACCTTATGAATGGCTGATTTACTTGGTTTTAACGGCTCGTTGAAAGTAAACGTTTCCTTTTTTACTACGCGACCAGAACCCGACAAAAATTTCACTTCCAATTGGATGTTCTCGAAGGTCACAAGTGATGAGGCATTATACAGGTTGAAAGAAAGTTCCATTCCATTTACTTTGCTGCTGCCTTTTGCATGCATTGGAAAAAGTGACATGTTTCGAACAAGGTAAATATCGGTTGACTCGCACTCTTTTTTGAATGTTTCTTCCTTCTTTTCTTGTTTGGCTCTTGCCTGTTCAGGAGTTTCTAGACGTTTATTTCCGCTGGTTGGAACTTTCAACGGCTGCGAAGGGTTTTCTCGTTCCGTTTGAGCTTCTTCTTGTGGTTCGCAACTGACCATCAATGTGGTGAGGAAAAGAAAAAACAAGATTCGAATCGGTTTCATAGAAAAGTTTTGGGTTAAGGTAATGAAAAAGGTGGAGAAGGTTGATTATTGTGAGTTATGGAGGATTTTTAATAGTTCTCTTCTTACGTTATCAGGATGTCTAAATGGATCATAGGATGATGGGTTCTTCATTATAATGCATAAGGTGAGGAATTCAGTTTCCGAAAGATCTTCTAACTCCTTTCCGAAGTAAAAGGAGGATGCATTCCGAACGCCAATTTGGCTGTGGAGAAAGTCGAATGTGTTTAAATGATACTCCATGCACTTTATCGAACCAACATCTCGATCGAGGGCTAAACCTATAGTCAAACGATCCCATGGATTTTGAACGAGAGGATAATTCACTCGAGTGCAGGGACACATTGTGTTTTGATATCTAAAACTCAGGGACCTCCATGGAATTTCTACTAAGAAAAAATTCGTTGTTTTGCGTTCATCAAAATTGTATACACGCGCATATGCATCGAATAACTGCTGTGGCAATGGAGGTGTTGAATTTATTGCCTGGACAAATTCCGTGTACGGTCTATCCTTCACTACATCATCAAAGCGCGCGATTAACCAGATTCGAATGCTGAAATACGTTAAAATGAGAAAGACCAAGCATAACTCGATGGAGTAGAAGAGGAATTTACCAAACATGACTGCAAATTATAATCCTCCAGCGTCTGACCAGTTTCTCCAGTTATTGTTGGCAGGAAGGGTCGGCTTCCATTTTTGTGCATCTCTACTAATGAGAACTTCTGCAATTAGTTGAAACGTTTCATAGCTACTTGGAGGAATTCCTCCGAAGGCAGAATACGGTTGGTGATGCCATTCGTCGATACTCAAAATAAGAGGAAGATCTGATGGAATACATGATCGCAGTTCCTCATTTGATGCGCGAAATAGTTCGGGATGCTCTTCATCTAAAAATCGAACAAGCGAAGCAAAATCGATCAAGTTGCTTGGGTTGTCATAATCTTGTGGATATATCTTTTTTCTGCGATACGCTTCAATATCGTGCTCAACCTTTAAGCTCATTTCACGCACCGTGACTGTTTTAATTTTTGGATCAACCAATTCAAAATCAGTTTCAATTCTTGCAAACTCTTCTCCTTTGATGACACAAAAATACTTCGTATTACATGTAAACATGTCGTTTAATCCTGCCTTGTCGAGGTTACTTAAACAGTTTCCAAAATAATTCACTTCTAGATCGGCGCTTCCACTGCGATTGCCATATCCTGTTTTCTCGAAAGCGATTGCCCAACGTGTTTCATCTGCGTAAAGGTTTATTCGGCTTCCAGCTGTGAAGCAGTAGCCATGTCCGAGGTCAGGAAAGAAACTGTAGGTGTCGAGGTTATCTAGTTCGGAAAGAATTTCTTGTTTTGTGAATGCAGATTTTTCCATATCCAAAAGAGCGTTCATGTTTTCCCAAAAGAACAATTTAATTTCTTTACGACCAAGAAGGAGAATCACATGTGCCGACTGAACATCAAGTATGGCGATTTGGTTCTGATCAAATTGTTCAAGAACACGTCGTTGGTCATCCTTACGTAATAGAACTTTTAAAATTTTATCAGGAACAGGCTGAAAGTGTACGTAAAAAGAATCTAAAATTAAGTCGTAGGCTCTGGAGGAATAGGAAAAATTACCGTATTTATTCTCGTTGTTGTTTAGGATATGCTCAGCAGTTTTTCCAACAATATCTCCTCGGTCAGATTCAGTCGGGTAGATGAATTCCTTGATCTTTTTTCGTTTTCCCGTGTCGATTGCAGCCTTGAAATCAATGAGAAATTGATGAATTTCGTTGAGCGTACTATCAGAATAGTAGGTTTGTCCAAAACAACTGGAGAAGTGCGCAAAGAAAAGGAGGACCAATGTCGAAGTGAGGATTTTCATGATATCATAAAGTGAATTTATTCATACTCATACACGAAGTGGAATCGATCATGACCTTTATGGATTCCAGTTATTCCGCTGAAGTGCCCATTGGAGAAGCCAACTTCCTCAATCAATCGGTTGCGATTATCAAATTTTCGTTTGTGAAATGAATCCAATGCACCAGTAGAGGATCGTACTTCAAAGGCAATCATGTTTCCTTTTGGGTCGTATTCATACAATCGATCAAAGTGATTTTCCAAAGGAGAAAACTCACGAACCGTTTCTTTTACAATTTCGCCTTTTTCTAAGGTGATTTCGGTTGATGTAAGGAGCGATCCGTTTTTATGATATTCCTCGGTGAGGATGATTTTACCGTTCGAATCATGAGTGTCTTTGATGAGTATCTCGTATTCAACATTTTTAATCAATGTTTCACCCATTTTATTTTTTTTATCGAAGGTATAATCTTGGCTTTCGTGTAATTCGTTGTTGAGATAAAACTTATTGCTCCAATTATCACCATTCATGGATGTTTCCAATCGCTCCACTTCGATTCCATCTTGGATCATTTTTCGAACGAAACCAGTGTCTGTCTTTGTAAGAGAAATATGTTCGTAGACATCTCCACCAATAAAGAGTTTTTGATCTACAATTGTCCCTTCATCGTCGTATTCAAATGATTCTGAGTTTGTTTCAATTTCACCCTGTAATTCACGCTGATAAATCAATTGTCCTTTTTCATTGTAGGTGTAATTTCGATGAGTAGGCGGAGAATCGCGGTAATCAATGGAAAGGGTAACATTTCCGTTTTCGTCATATGTTTCTTCGTGAATGAGCGTGCGTTCCTCGTCAGTTATGGAGTAGGATTTTCGTTTCATTTTAGGTTATTCGTATCGTTTCAATTAACTATTCAAAGTTAAGCTTATCAGTTTTCACATTCAGCCTGAACCTCCTTATTTTTCCATTGGATCCAATATTCCTGAAGTCCTTCTGGCGTCTTTTTCAAATCACTAATGTATAAACGATCTCCTTCCAACAGTGCTTTTTCCAGCTGTTTCTCACGCGCAGCAAGCTCAGGACTGTGATTCCATCCTCCAACATGATCAAAAGAAGTATACGCATTGCATTTTTCTAGAACTTTTTGAAAAGGGATTTCGAGTTTATAGACAACCGTTCCTGAACCCATTCCCTCTGTTGACATCTTGATTCGGGTGAAATCTACTTTGGAGTAGTGGTGATCAGAGTAAAGTTCTTTCAGTTTGTCTCCTACCTTTTGAGACATGGTATTGGAGAATTGGTGTGCGACATCCGATCCATCGACAAATTCAGGTCCAACGTATGTGCCTACACACGACTTATTGGTGCAGATAATCTCTTCATTTTTTGCTTCCTCGTTCGAAGTTTTAATGGACGGACTACTGCAAGAGAGAAGCAAAAGAAACATAGATAAAGGAACCACTATCACGGTCACCATAGTGTACAATTCAATCTTGTTCATTTTTTTCATGAGCCACCCTTTTTCTGAACTACCGAAAACGGCGAAAATCATTAGTACAAGTCCCACAACACTAAATGTTGCCTGAATCTTATTGGCAATTGGGTGATTTAATTCATTAGCATAATGAGAGTATCTTAAGATTAAATCGAGGGTAAATCCAAAGAGGAAGAAAATAATGCTTGCTATGGCAATTCGCTTTCTAACCCAGAATACGGCAAAAATTAGGGTGACAGGGACAATTATTAACTCTATAAATAATGATAAACCGGTAAGTTGTTCAACCTGATCAAAAATCAGAACATTCAAGAGCACTGCTAAACTACCTAACAATGCACTATTTCTATAGAGTATTTCTCTCCCCATGATTTTGTTAATGAGTAGTTGTTCCAACTCCTCCATGAACGAACAAAGAGTCGCTTTTGTTGTTCAAGTTTCTCTTGGTATAATGCCAATTCTCATGAGGCCCATCTTGAACTGTGATTTTTGTTCCATTTATAAAGGTGATCCAAAGATTTCCTTTGGTGTCGGCAAGAGCTTCTTTTACCTCTTCTCCAAACTGGTTGTAAAAGAATATTAAACTCTCTTTTTGCTTCGGGTGGAGTTTTGTTTCTTGATTATACTGGTCGACAAAGAAATCGTTGTGAAGATCTAAATAACTTTTTTCTCGGTCGTTGAATACTAGACGTAATAGGCCATCATAAACGATTTCTTTAATACAAAGCCCACTTAATGGTAGCTCAAGGTATGTTCCTCTTTTCTTTAGTTTCATTTTCTAATGCGAGCATAACGTTGAGTCTATGAATTATACACATTGCTACCTGCTAGCTTTTTTATCGAACAAATACAGTTTCACGTATTATTTTCCATTTTCCGTCCATTTTTTTCCAATAGATGTTAAATAGGAATTCCTGTTCTTTTTCCATTTGTTTCATTTTTCTTGTAAGAACAACAAATCCGTTTTCTCCGTCATTGTCTGCGTAGTGAAATTCCGCATAATTGTTTAGTGGTTTTGCCCCAGAACTTTTCAAGTTCGTAAAAAAGTCCATATTGTCCTCTTTTGTCAATACTTGAATATTGTTTTCTTTGTCGATTCGGACAAATTTTAAGCTGTCGTGATAAATATTGTCAAGGAATTCCAAGTCATATCTTGTTCCGTTATCGATTAATTCTTGTGTTATCTTTTTTATTTCGGGGTCGACTTTTTTATCCGTCATATTTTGAGAGTATGTTATTTTATATGTTAAAAGTAGGGTTATAATGATTAAAATTCTTTTCATAATCCAAGGTTTAGTTTGTAGGTTGTGTTAGATGTAGATCATTTGATTCGTTCCGCACTTATTGCATTTCACTTCAATTGTTCCAGTACATTTCATAATTCGTTTAATATGGAGGTTTTACAATTATTGAGTCGTTTTCACTTCGAAGCTATCTCTATGATTGGGTACACTTTTTTTAAAAGAGTATCAATGATAACACTTTGTTTTTTTTCAATATTATCTAGTTGTTCAATGATTTTTGGATTGTAATCAGTTGTAT
The DNA here is from genome assembly GCA_013373595.1 of Flavobacteriales bacterium. Classification (GTDB taxonomy): domain Bacteria; phylum Bacteroidota; class Bacteroidia; order Flavobacteriales_D; family Crocinitomicaceae; genus UBA4466. Next base: position 9,056 of record JABXHO010000137.1, read on the forward strand.
TTGAAGTCTGATCGCGAATTAGATAAAATGTGCTAATAGTTCCATATGCAAGTCCGATTACTGCTATCGCAAATGCAATTACGTTCAACCGATTCAGTTTTTTACTTTGTTTATGTTGTTCCAAAGAGATTTTATTGATCTCTTGTTCTTCTTCCAAACGAGAGGAGCCAATAATCAAATCAACTTCACTTTGTTTTATTGTCTTGAATTGTTCTCTCCACTTGTTCAGAAGGAATTCATGGTTCCGTACTTTTAATCTGATTGGGTATTCATTCTTTTTCGAATATTCTTTAATTAGACCTTTATTTTTAAAAGTTATTCTGTAATTGTCGAATTTATCTTCATCTCTTGAATGTGTAAACGCGGAAAATAGATGGGATTTTGATCTATACTGAGAGCTCAAGACCTTCAAATATTCTTTTCCTTCTACAAACTTGTTTAACAGATTGTAGCTAATTTCATACTGATATTCTAATATATCAACTTGTAGCTGATCGATTTGTTCTTTAAGCCGAATATATTTCAACCCAGTATCAATAATTTCGAATGCGTCAATTTTTACCCGTCCATCATCCAATGTGTTTTCCTCATTGAAAAATACTTTTTTCTCAAGCTCTTCAAATTGTTTTTGACAATCCTTTATCCTTTTACTATGTGAATAGAATTTTTCTTCATTATGATCTTCTGGCAAAACGATATGTTCGGTTGCAAATACTTCAAGACTATCAAGAAAATATTTACTTTCTCTACACTCAGCCGCTATTTCATAAAAATCTTCAGGGAATGTCAGATCGTTTCTATTTGCAATAATCTCTTTCATAGTGGTTTTTAATTGGCTATAACGGTTCTCAACTAGGAGACGCGGGCTTCTCGAATCTGGTTGTTCAGCCCGTGGCTTTTAGTTGATGTTATATAGCGTATTATTTAACTAATACAAAATACATATAATCCTCATCTGTTTGCTCTATCCATTCCATGGTATCTGCCTTGATTCTCACGTGATATGATTCCTGACCATCATCGAAAACAGTATTATTTGATTTTAGCGTCCAATTTCTATTAAAGGTTCGATACTGTTCCTCACTAGTCAAAGCACTATTATCAATTATTAAGCTGCCATTTTCTTTAATTGAAAACTTTCGCCCTTCTATTCCAAATGTTGTTACTGATTGACTTTCTTTAATTGTGAAAAAGGAGCCTATCAGAGTCCAGTCCCCGTATAAATCCTCCTTATTTATTGGCACAACCTTTTGATACTTAGCTTTAGCAGCTGAATGCCTAAACTTTTTCAGGTCAGTAATTGCGTTTAGCGGCTCATCATTGCTGATAGAACAACTAATTAATAATATGACAGATACTATGGATAGTGCTTTGTGTATTTTATTCATGGTTTGTATGGTCTATGCTATATAACTCCAATATACAAACCATTTCCCTTCTCTCAGCCGAAAAAACCTTAAAAAAATATTTCAACATAAAAAACTGTAAATCAACAATAAAAACGACAACAATCACTTACAAACGATAAACAAACGACTGTAAATAGTTAATAACCGTTTTGAGGTTTTCAGTGTCCTCACCTTTGCAGTGTCGGTTATCGGAAACACCGTATATCGGCAACAAGTTTAAGTTTTATTTAAAGTAAAGTACGTATGAATACGTTGAGAAACACAGTGAGTTTGATTGGGCGATTAGGTGCTCAGCCTGAGGTGGTGAAGTTGGAATCTGGAAGAGCGTTGGCGCGATTTAATATTGCGACGAACGAGCCGTACAAAAACAAGAAAGGTGAGTGGCAGGACCAGACACAGTGGCACACCATTAAAGCTTGGGGGAAGTTGGGAGAAGTTGTTTCCAAACGATTGAAAAAGGGACAAGAAGTAGCCATCGAAGGGCGAATCGTATACAGTGAATACGAGTCGAAGACGGGGGAGAAGCGCTTCGCAACAAATATTGATTTGAGAGAGTTTTTGATTATTAATTCAATGAATGATGCAAAGAAGTAATCCTACCCTAAATGGTGGAGCGAGTACAACCGCTGGCTCCATCTTCTTCGACAAACGTGAGGTGTCGATGAACCATGTGAACCTGATTGGGCGCATTTCTACCAAACCACGATTTTATGAACATCCGAGCGGAAGACGAGTGGCACAGTTCACATTGGTAACACAAGAAACGTACATCGATGAAAACGAAAAATCCCGCGTGAAAAAATACTGGCACCGAGTTGCGGCTTGGGGCAGATGGGTAAAAGTGCTCGAAGAGTTCGGAGATGTGAACTTGCAAGTAGCGCTCGAAGGGAAACTGATCACTCGCTTTTATTTCCGCGATGGAGTGAAACAGTTCATCTCAGAAGTAGAAGTCAACGACCTTGTTGTGATGTCTTAAGGCAAACAACTTGATAAAAAGAAACATAACCACAAATTCATAACAGATGCAATCATTACGAAATAACATCACCCTCGTTGGGAACATGGGTTCCGCAGCAACAATTACAAACTTCGAAAATGGTGGAAAAGTCGCACGATTCCAGCTTGCTACCGATCGAAATGGAAAACAAGAAAGCACACCCGATTGGCATCGCGTTTTTGCCTGGGGCAACATGGCGAGCTTCATTGAAAATTATGGAGCGAAAGGGAAGCAGCTTGCGATTCATGGAAGATTAGTCAACCGAACCTACACTAACAAAGCAGGAAAAACGCGGAAGATCACCGAAGTCGAAGTGAAACATGTTATAGGTCTCTAAACTCCTAGTTCAGTTCAAACCTACCCCTACCACAACCTATAACATGACGGCACTCTTGATACTGGAATTCAACACGATTGAAGGAACGTTCGGGAGTGCCTTTTTTATTTTATGCTAATAATTCCGATAATCATTCCACAACTGACTGCGAATACCAATGACTAACATGTAATTCATCGATGGCTGATTGGTTGCAAATCGGAAGTGGTTTTCCATAAATGCTTGCAGGTTTCCGTGCTCTGAAATTTTATACGACCCTGTCACAATCGCATTAAAGCGATTCACTTGAGTACCTTGTCCGGTGTAGTGACCGTATTCATACGGACGATTGACATAGGATTGATAAATATTACCACCATAACTGAAACCATCTTTGTCTTCTCCGTGAACAGCGTAATTCATAAATAGCTTTCCGCTCCATTTTTGAAGATTCCATTTCAGTTCACCTAAAATTTCCATGAAGTTTGCTCCATACGGATGTGCTAAACTGTAGCCTTGATTTCCATGGTTCAATTCTTCTGAAATGTGAGAATACGTGTAGGGTCGAGCAAAATTGTACTCTGTTCGGTAGAAGAAACGATGCTTGCCCAGCTCAAATCGTCCTTTTACTCCGAGTTGCCCACCAAATTTATTCGCCCACCAACCTGTCTTGGCTTTTAGTTCGGAGAGGTAGAATTCATCCAAAATCACTTGTGAGTATATGGTATGTCGGTCGTTGATATGTCCGGAAATTTCCATTCCTAGTAATACGTTGTCGGAAGACCCTAACGAATACTCTTGTGGTCGGTAGAAAACGAGAGGATTTAAGTATTCTACGTCGAAACCTCGCTGAACAAGCGTGTCCTTGGGTTGGAAAATGACTGTTTCGAAGATACCAATGTTCAACCACTTTGCAGGGTTAAAGGAAATATGATGACTGGAAGCGAATTTCCCTTCCCAACGGTTTTGATCCCGTTCTTTCATGAACTGGTAAAGCACGCTGTATTCGAATCGCCAGAATTTGGCTCGAATTAAACCGAATGGATATGGCTTACCATAATCGCTTAGAAACATAGATCGACTTCCTTCACCAATGAAGTTGTGGTCTAAACCAACTTGAAAGTTAAAAATGTGGTTTGGTGTGTAGGAAACTCGACTTCGAATGTCTGTGTATAAATCGAAATTTGGCTGATTTACAGTGATATACGATTTAGGTTCGAATATGGAATCCAATGTGCTCATTCCCTGAATTGCAGCGGCTTGGAAGTACCATTTATCATTCACAACAGCACAAACTTCGCCTCCAATTCCTAATTTGTACTGACTCTCATTGCGCTGAACATAGTTCAAATCTCCCAGTGCGGAGAATTTTACATAATTGGAATGAAGGTTTGTTTGCCGAATGTGTGGCTTCAAGCTGGAGTGTGTTCTAACCGATCTTTCGATGAGTGAGTCGGATGGTAATTCTTCGTAAAGTCGACTGATTTCGGCCTGACCAAAACAAAATCCTGAGAGAAGGAACGCTATGTATATCAATCCTTTCATTAGAAATCGTCGTAATGATTGGTGAGCGCTGTGCGCAATCCGAATTGAACTGTATTTGCCGTTGGAATGCCACTTTCAGTTGTTGAGCGGTATCGCCATCTACCAAAGATGGATAAATTCATTTTCCGATTAAATCGATAACCAAGCTCAGCGCTTTGATAAAAAACGTTGGCAGCAATTGTTTCGTTGGTAGGGTATAGCGCTAAGTGCGCCTCCTGATTGTAATCTTTCAAATTATACATCACCGTGAGGAGGTCGATAAACCAATGTTTGTACTCGTAATTGGCTCTCACAATGAACTCTTGAAATCCACTTCCTTTGATGTGTGCTAGAGGAAGATTATAGTGCGAATAATTCAAACGTGGATTAGCCGCTTCGTACATTTTCGCAGGAACACGATTGTATTCCAGCTGGAGCATAAAATCGTTCAATCCGAAAAAATTATACCCGCGATAACCGAGTTGATATCCGACTTTGTTCGTATTCCAATCATTCATGGCAAGTTGTCCGTACACGCGATGCTTCTCTCCCAATTGATAATTGGCATTGATTCCCAATAGAGAAACTACTTCGTTTTTTCCATCGAGTACCAGGCTCGACACAAATGGAACAGGGTTGTAAAACAATGGGTGAGATGTTCGACTGGTCAATGAGTCTCCCCGATTCCAAATAGACCCTTCAAATAAACTTATACTGGCGTTTTCGTTGGGCTTGTACGTAAAATAGTTCACGGAATGCCCTTTTGTCTCGTAGTATACTTCAGCTGAACTACTCACACTTCTACGAAGGAGGTTTATCAATCGCGACCGATAATAGGTAAAGTTGAATTTAGAGCTGATTTTCCAATCCAGTCGAATGTACGGTGCTGCATAGGAATTGTCAGAAAGGAGGAGGGATCGGTACCCGTCACCAATAAATTGCTGGTTATTCCCTGCGGAGATACGCAATTGTTTGATAGGCAAATAGGAGAAATATCCTGTAGCAAAGGCATAATCGAAACCATCTCCTTTAAAATCTTTCGTTCGTCCTGCACCAGGAATCACAGCGTTTTGCGCATAATAGTTTCCAGCGGAATTTTGATAGCGCTCACCAACACTTTCGTAATAATTCTCTTCGTAGGCGGCGAACCGTGCCTGATTCTCGTAAAATGTTGTTGCAAAAGAGAACTTTTTGAAGAAATCTCCTTCCACAAAAACACCTCGCGTATTTTGCATTAGGCGCCGTTCCGATGTGTCCCTGAAGTCTTTTCCATAGGAAATATTGGCAGCTGGACTAATGGTGAGGTAACAGTCTTTCGCATTGATTTCTATCAAGTGTTTCGTATACAAAATGTGCGTAACTGTATAGTATCGAGGAGTTGAGTCGATAATGGCAGGAATCAAATTGTACTCACCTTCACTTACAGGAAGAAAAGAGCCTTCGTTGTAGGGTTTACTGAGCTTGTTTGCAAACAATTGATCTTTGTAAAATGAATGTAGAGGAAGCAGGTTTTGTTGACCAAATGCCAGAGTTCCACCGAAGCAGAAGAATAGTATGATCAACAGGAGTCTCATGTGTTTACCGCCTTGGTCTTGGCAACAAAATGCGGGTTGAATAGACTTTCTTTATTGTAGGTCAATGGCTCGTCGGTGTCTGCATTCACAACCGTTCCTCCTAGAGATTTAAGAATAGCATGACCTGCAGCAATATCCCACTCCATGGTTGGAGCAAAACGAGGATAGATGTCTGCCTTGCCTAGTGCCAAATAGAAAAACTTGATGGCGCTTCCACGACGCACGTATTTGTATTCTTTGTTCTTGGTGTATTTCGCGAACTGCACACCTCCGTGAAATGATTCATAACTATGCGAACAGATCACTTTTAATGGTTCATTCGCTTCCTGATGTGGATTGATCTTTTTCCAATTTTTAGGTGATTCAAGGTCACTAAAGGAAAAAAGGTAACACCCATGATTGGGGCCTCCGATGAGCACTTCTTTTTGAACAGGGCTTGCGATAATTCCAAATTCTGCTTCACCACGAACAATATGGGCGATATTTACTGAAAACTCACCATTTCGTTGGAGAAACATACGCGTACCGTCCAAGGGATCAACACACCAGTTCTCGGACCAGTTTCTTCGAGTGTCAAAATCCGCTTTCTCTCTTTCTTCTCCAAGGATTGGAATGTCTGTTCCTAAAAGATGATCTGCAATAACTTGCGATGCTGCAAGGTCTGCCTTTGTAACGGGTGATCCGTCTGGCTTTACCGTTGGAGTAACATGCTCTTGGTATACAGTTTCAATAACTTCGGATGCTTTGATCGCAGCGCGAATCGCTTGAAAATAAATTGAAGGGAGGTTTTGAGCATTCATGGTGCTCAAAGATACAAAATCACCGTCACAAAAAAAGCGAAGCAAAATCCCTCGCTTTCAATGAATAAATTCATACAATTAGTGCCGTACGATAACTTTTCGGTTGATCGGGCGTTGTCCTTCCGCTTGTACGGACACAAAATAAATTCCATTTCTTAAGTGAGTGGTCTCAATGGTTTTAGAAATTCCCAATGCTGTTTCTTTCAAAACGACATTTCCAAGAACATCAACCATCTTGATTGTAGCGTCTTTTACATTGTTCGTTGTTACTTTGAAGAAATCATTTGCAGGATTCGGCGCTAGTGAAATCGTTAGGGGGACTAGTTCTTCTACATCGAGTGTTTTACAGACAGTGATACTAACGGAATCAAGCACAGTTCCAGCTTGTTCAATGTAATAACGGTATTCCCCACAACCGTAGTCTGGATCTTTAGGACTGATTTTTAATAACAGTAACGCGGTTGTGGAATCGGTTACACTGACTGCATTCGGTGTGGTGAACGGGTTTGTTCCCTGCACACCAAAATAACACTGTCCGTTGACACCCACGCCCCAACAAACGTCATCTTTCCAGCTGGGGATGGTATTTAAAATAACGCGTCTTATTTTTAGGTTCGACACATCCGCAGAAGCAGCCGTGATATTTACATTAACAGAAATGGTACCTGTATCTGATGTGAAAGCGTATGTTGTACTCGGGTCATGTACACCTCCGTTTACGGTTGTAACAATTTGACCAAAAGCGAACATGGATGCAATTGTAAAGAATAGAGTGAGTATAGTTGTTTTCATAAGGTTGGTGTTTAAGTCGAATCAATATACATGAAATACGCTATAACTTTTCGGATTTAGTGAAAATTGGGAAATGTCTGAATACAAGCTTGTTAGTTCAGAGTCGTACTGAGGACGGGCGTTTTCAGGGTTAGAAGGCTAAGTAGGACATCAAGAGTCTTGATGAGGTTGTGAAACGAGTGAAAGTTTTGGACAAAAAAAACGCCTCGATTTCTCGAAGCGTTCCTTTTTAGTATGATGTGTTACGACTTAGTGTCGAACGATAACTTTTCGATTAATTGGCTTAGAACCTTCAGCTTCAACAGTAACGAAGTAAATTCCATTTCGGAACGATGATGTGTTGATTGTTTTAGATGATCCCATCACTGCCTCTTTCAAAACAACGTTTCCAAGAACATCTACCATTTTCACAGTAGCACCTTCAACACCGTTTGTTTTTACTTTTACGTAAGTATTTGCTGGGTTTGGAGCAACAGTAACAGATAGCGGCTCGATTTCATCAACAGATGCTGATTTACAAACACTGATATCTAATGAATCCAAAGCTGTTGATCCATCCATTACGATATAACGATAAATAGTACATCCATTATCTCCAACAGGACTGATATGTATAGCAAGAGTCCCTCCTTCGTCATTGGCAACTGTTACCGCTGTAGCTGTTGTCCAAGGATTGTCTGAACTTGCAGGGTAACATACTCCACCGAAAGGATCTGTTTCATGTCCCCAACAGAGGTAATCCGTCCATCCAGCTGTTTCATTGATTCGAACACGTTTGATGTCTAAATCTTTAGTTGAACCTGTTGAGTTCTGAACGTGTACATCAACAACTACTTCTGCACCTGCTGAAGAAAAATCAATTTGAGTTCCAGAGATATCACCTGAACTTCCTACGCTCATTTCAATCTGCCCAAAAGACAAACCTGCGAAACTGGCTATAGTTAATAAAGAGAGTAATGTTTTTTTCATACTAAATCGTTTTGTTCTAACAAATATAAGCTTTTCAGATTTACATTCCCAAAATGTACAAGGATTGAACCAAACATTGAAAATTAAACTGTTGAAAAGCTTCAGCCCCCGTTAAAGTGGTGTTTTAGAGATGATTTAGCACTTAAACCTAAAATAGGAATTCAATAATCAAAAAGAACTTCTGAGATTCCGAACGATAAAATTGACGTACATTTGAATTCGGCAGGGTTTTTGAACCACGCGATACCAAACCAAATTTTTAAGAAACTATGAAAAAAATTGCATTACTCTTTATCGGTCTATCTATGGTGATGGGATCATTCGCTCAGGAAGAGGGACAAGAGGAAAAGGGAAAACAACTTCCTTCAGTTCAGCTCAAAGACATGGAAGGTAATACAGTAAACACTGCTGATCTTGGATTTGAAGGACCTATCATTATAAGTTTTTGGGCAACTTGGTGTTCGCCATGTAAAGCAGAGCTCAATACCATCGCAGATTTGTATGAAGATTGGCAAGATGAAACGGATGTTACATTGGTAGCGGTTTCAATTGATGACGAGAAAACAAAGAACTCAGTTCCTATGTACGCGAACGGAAAGGGTTGGGACTATAAAGTACTTATGGATCCGAACGGCGATTTCAAACGCGCAATGGGTGTAAACAATGTTCCACATACTTTTATTGTTGATACCGACGGAACAATTAGATATTCACACAACAATTACTCTCCCGGTGATGAGTACGAATTGTACGAGGCACTTTTGCACGTGGCAGGTGTTGAATAAGAACAATGCATGAAAATGAGCTACGGCTCGATTACTAACTTCTATGATGAAACTTTCTCTCTGCTTAGCGGCAGTAACTATCTCCTTGATTGGATTTAGTCAGAATCAAAACAACGGAGGGTCGATTTCGGGTAATATTGAAAGTACGTTTCAATACCTGAACAACGACACCTTAATTGGGGCAAATCAGCCTGCAGAAAAGGGCTTGATTAACACCTACATGAATGTCTTTTATACGAATGGGAATTTCAAGGCGGGAATGCGCGTTGAGTCATATTTACCAAGAATTCAGGGATACCCAAACAGATTTGATGGAACAGGAATCGGGATGCGTTACATTGGTTATACGAACGATTTTGTAGACGTTACATTGGGATCGTTCTACGAACAATTTGGGTCTGGAATGGTCTTTCGTGCCTACGAAGATCGTGCACTCGGATACGATAACATGATGGATGGTGCTCGATTGATTTTGCGCCCATATAGAGGAGTGGTAGTGAAAGGCGTTTATGGTTATCAACGACTTTCTTTTCAGGATGGAAAAATCGTGCATAGCGATGGAATTGTAAGAGGATTCGATGGCGAAATTCACCTAAATTCTACTTTCGAGAAGCTAAAAGGGAAGAAGCTAGATGTTCGCGTTGGAGGTTCGTTCATGAGTAAATACCAAGTGGATGATCGCGAGGATTTGATTCTTCCGGAAAACGTTGGTGCTTACGGTGGACGCATTGGATTACGCTACGGGAAGTTCAACTTGGATGGTGAATACATCATCAAAGAACAGGACCCATCAACTGATAATAACTTCATTTACAATTACGGACACGCTGCCTTGTTCAATTTTGGGTATTCCAAAAAGGGATTGGGTATTATTGTTTCAGGAAAGTCGGTGGATAACATGAGTTACCGTTCGGATCGCTACAAAGAATTGCAAGATGTTTTCATTAACTACTTGCCCGCGATGAACAAGACGCACACATACAATCTCGTAGCATCACTTTATCCGTATGCAACTCAACCTGTCGGAGAAACGGCCTTCCAAGCAGAAGTGCTGTATACTATCAAGAAAGGGTCGAAACTAGGAGGGAAGTATGGAACTTCGGTTAACGCGAACTTCTCAACAGCGTACAGACCAAATCGTCGCACGGAAGGGTACAACCCAGTAGCAGATTCTACCGGAGTGGCGTACAGAACAGGATTGTTCGATGTAAGTGACAGTTTATATTGGAGAGATTTCAATATCAATATCGAACGAAAATTCAACAAGAACTTTAAGTTGAAGGTAAGCTACTTCAATATCTCCTTGAACAATGATGTAGCAAAAGTAACGGGAGGAGCAAAAGGAATTATCCACACAAACATTGGCGTAATCGAAGGTCGATATAAACTCAATAGAAAACACTCTGTTCGTTGGGAATTGCAAGCCTTGTTTATCAAGGACGATAAATACGGGAATATTAACGACCAAGGAAACTGGGCAACAGCAGTGATTGAATACAATGTTTCTCCTCACTGGTTCTTCAGTGTTATGGACCAGTACAATTATGGTAACCCACAGGAAGAACTACGTCTACACTATTTTTACGGAACTTTTGGTTATATTAAAGGAGCAACGCGAATTAGCGCGGGTTACGGACGACAACGAGCAGGTTTGTTTTGTGTAGGAGGTGTATGTCGATTTGTACCTGCTTCAAATGGTTTGACATTATCATTTACGCAGAGCTTCTAAAACACGGAAAAATGAAAAAACTCATATTTATACTGGCAGCAGCGACCTTAGCTTTTGCATCATGTGATAAAGTAGAAAATCCTTATCCAGTATCGAATCAAGGTGATTATAGTCTTTACCCTGATGGGGACAGCGCTTACTACGCAGCAAACGTTTGGCCAACATTTACAACAAATACGAATACGGATAGAACGATTCTGATAGAAGATTTCACAGGGCATCGATGCATATACTGTCCAGCAGCTGCAGAGCTAGCTCACCAATTGTATGAAGATAACCCAGGAAGAGTACTTATTTCCTCGATTCATTCAGGTCCAACAGGTCAAATGGAAGGAAATCAACAAGTTGTTCCATCCGAAGGTTATGTAGAAAATTTCACGAATGATGATGCGTTTGCTATTGGATTCAAGTTTGGAAATGGTACTGCTGGTTCCCCATTCCAAGGAAACCCTTTTGGTTCAGTAAGTAGAAAGGATCATGGAAATGGTTTTCCTGTATTGATGCCACAACAGTGGGAGAATGCTACCAATAGCACAATTGCAGCCAACGACTTGAAAGTTAACATTCAAGCGGTTGGAAATTATTACCCGTCGACAAGAGGATTTTTCTTGCACACTGAGGTTGATATCCTGGATGCAGGACTTTCACCAGATGATTTGAATATCGTGGTACATTTGATCGAGGATTCCTTAGTGGCGCCTCAAAAGCTTTCAGATAACAGTACAGAGCACGATTATATTCACCGCGATATTTTTAGAGGAAGTATTGATGGTTTCGCTTTTGGGCGACCATTGGATGCTGATCACCTCGAGGCAAGTGGAAATTACGAATACTTCTATATCTACAAGCTTCCGTCACAATACAATCCCGACAACATGCATGTAATTATTTATGTGCGCGACGCAGTTACCGAGGAAATTTATCAGGTGATTAAGAAGGACTTGTAAAGAATAGTGAAAAAAATAGTAGCATCCCCGTTGTTCCTAGAGCGACGGGGATGTTCATTATTTAACGTTTTTTCAGATACGATCTTCCAATTTCTTTCGTTATATTCAAGACTGAATTACGAACCAAAATTTGATATGACATGAGTATGTTTGAGCTAACCAAAAAAATTCTGCGTGTTGTAAGTTTTGATTCCCAATTGTTCCAAAAAGAGTTGTACAAAGCTCAGAAATGGATCACCGACGCAGAGGAAATTAAACGATTTCAAGAGTGGTGCATTACCGAGTTTGGAACAAAGTACCCCAAAATTATTCGAAAGGCATTTCACCTTTCGCCACAAACAATTAAATAACTTGGAAGGACTCGAAAGAGTCCTTTTTTCTTGGTCTTATTTCAACTTAACTGATTCGCTTCTTCCGAATGATTAGGCTGATGGCTACCATCAACAAACTCGAAAGGCAAGCGGCTGTTCCTAGCTTTCCTCCATATCCATTAAAGATTGCTCCTGCAGCAAGATAGGTTCCAGAGAAAATAACTCCGCCCAATGCAATCAATAGCTTTTGTGGAACCAAGTGACTTCCCGTCATGCCAACAAAACTAGCTCCAAAGAACACCAACGGAATTTCAATTGATAAGGAGCCAGGAACAAGGTGAGGAAAAGCATAAAATACAATTCCTACAAGCAGCGATAGCCCTGCCGACGCGCGTACAGCACCTTGTTTCAAATCATGCGAAACGATGAAGGTTGACAAGGCGCCAATTCCACCCACTAGGTATAAAATGAATGCATTCATAGAGCAGAGTAGATTAATGAAACAATAAACACACCGCCGAAAGCAATTGTTCCCAGTTTACCTCCTACGCCATTTAGTGCTTGTCGCGTAAGCATGTAGATCGCGCCAGTCGCTAAACCAATGTAGGACACAACGAAGTAATCGGGAGCCACAAATGAACTGCTCATGCCAGCAAAGGTTCCACAATAGATGGCAGCGGGAAGCGTGTTCACGATATTCGATCTTTTTCGGAAGAGTTCGACAAGATTTGGAAGGTAAGATGCCGCTAAACCAATTGCTGCGGAGGCAATAACTGGACCTAATCGGAGATCAACACTAATATAATAAGTTAAACCTGTAGCGGCAGCAACCAAGAAAGGCGTCAGAAACAATTCAATTTTTGAGTGTTGCTGATTGGAACGTGGAATACGCACATACGCAATAATGAGCAGGGCAAGTGATGGAATCAGTACAGCGCGCACACTGTTACTTACCGAATTGTCTATCCCCAGCGTAAGGAGAAAAGTAAGGTGGATCAGTCCAAGAATGAGTAATGAAACGCCCTGTTGGAAATTCACGGATTTATTCAAACTCAATCAAAACGGAACCTTTCTCTACAACATCGTCTTTGGAAGCTGAAATCGCTTTCACTTTTCCAATTCCTTCTGCTTTGAGTACGTTTTCCATTTTCATGGCTTCAAGCGACAAAATTTCATCGCCAACATTCAACTCTTGACCTACTTCAACAGCAATGTTCACAATTCGACCTGGCATTGGAGCAACGAGTTCTTTTAACTGACGCACTTTTGGCTTGTCCAATCCCATCGATGCGATTAGCTCATCAAGAGGCCCTCGTTTCTTCACCTCAAATACGCGGTGATTGATCTTTAAACGAAGCGTCTTGTTCTCCAAATCCTCGTTCATTACTTCTCCATGAAACTTCACCCCATTGTGTTCCAATGTAAAGAAACGGTGGTCGTCCCATGTAATTAGTGTATTGATTCCACTTTCGATGTCTTGACCGTCTAAGGTCCAAGTTGGATTTGCCATTTATCAGCGTTTTGTACAAAAATAACAGAATCATACTCCGATACTGTAAAATTTGCTCATCAAATGAATATTATTTGCCTTCTTTGCATCTATAATCTCGAATTAGCATGAAAAAACAGTTACTCATCATTGGTACGACCCTCGTTCTTGCAGCCTGCGGAGCGAAAAAGCCAGAACCAGTTGTTATTGCGCCTACTACTGAAACATCAGAAGTTGTAGCGGAAGAAATTATTGAGCCAGAAGTTGAACTCCCCACGGCCCGACCCGTTTATCGTGAAACAGAAACGATTCTAACGGATTTAATCCATACACGATTAGAAGTGGAATTCGATTGGGCACAGTCGCGCATGAACGGTGTGGCACAAATCACGGCGAAACCTCATTTCTACACGTCCAATGAATTGATTCTCGATGCAAAAGGAATGGACATTAATAGTGTGAAGATGAACGGTGCACCGTTGAAGTTTGTTTATGCAGATGACGTACTAACGATTAATCTTGGAAAAGAGTTTACGCGAAACGACGAGTACACGGTAACAATTGATTACGTGGCTAAGCCGGATGAGCGTGAAACTGGAGGAAGTTCAGCTATTACGTCAGACAAAGGTTTGTATTTCATCAACCCAACAGGAGAAGAGAAAGATAAAATGCCACAGATTTGGACGCAAGGTGAAACTGAAGCTAGTTCTGTGTGGTTCCCAACAATCGATTCTCCGAATGCAAAAACGACACAAGAAATTTTCATCAAGGTAGAAGATAAATACACAACGCTTTCTAACGGAAAATTGATCTCTAGCAAGAAAGTTGGAAACGGAATGCGCGTTGATCACTGGAAACAAGAATTGCCACATGCTCCATACTTATTCATGATGGGAGTGGGAGAATTCAAAGTGGTGAAAGATACGTACACGCGTCCTGATGGATCTGTAATGGAAGTAAACTACTACGTAGAACCTGAATGGGAGCAATACGCGAAAGATATTTTCGGTGAAACACCAGACATGATCAAGTTCTTCTCTGAATTGACGGGAGTGCATTATCCATGGGACAAATACCATCAAATTGTTGTACGCGATTACGTTTCTGGAGCAATGGAAAACACAGGAGCAGTAATCTTCGGAGATTTCGTTTACAAGAACAAACGCGAATTACTCGACGATAATGACAACTCTACAATTGCACACGAACTCTTCCACCATTGGTTTGGTGATTTGGTAACGTGCGAATCATGGTCAAACTTACCATTGAATGAATCCTTTGCGAATTACTCACAATATTTGTGGGATGAGCACCGATACGGATTGGACCAAGCAGATTACTACGCAGACAAGGAAGCAGATGGATACTACCAAAGCGCTCAGATGCAAGGCTATCACGATCTTATTTGGTTCGATTTCGATGATAAAGAGCAAATGTTCGATGGTCACTCATACAACAAAGGAGGACGCATTCTACACATGTTACGCAACTACCTAGGAGATGAAGCCTTCTTCGCAGGAATGAATAACTATTTGGAAAAGAATAAATTTAAGCCAGCGGAATTTCACCAATTACGATTGGCATTCGAAGAAGTATCAGGAGAAGATTTGAACTGGTTCTTCAATCAATGGTTTTTAGGATCAGCACATCCCGTGTTGGATTTCAGCCAAACAGTTGATGAGGGAACAAGCACACTCAACATCGTTGTTGAACAAAAGCAAAACCTTGAGCTTTCTCCAATTTACAAACTGCCAATGGACATTGCTGTTTTCGATACAAAAGGAAAGCACATTCACAGAGTAGTAGTTGATGAATTAACCGAGGAGATTTCCATTCCATTTGAAGGAGAATTGAAAGGATATATTTATGATTTCCAACAAGCTATTTTGGCGAAAAAACGTGAGGATAAGCCACGTGAGATTTACATTCACCAATACTACAACGGTGAGCGTTACATCGCCAGAAGAGAAGGATTGAAAAACGGAGCGAAAGGAACATCTGCGGAAAGCCAACAATTGATTTTGGATGCGTTGAAGGACCCGTTCTGGGGAATTCGTATTGACGCGATTGGCTTGACAACACGACTAAAAGAGGAAAAGCGAGAAGAAGGAATTGCTGTATTGAAAGATTTGGCGGCAAATGATCCAGAATCGAGCGTACGAGCGGCAGCACTTGCGAAGCTTGGTAAATTGATGGAGCCAGAAGAAGTAGAGCCAATGTATGTTACAGCCATTTCAAATGATTTGTCTTATACGGTGATCTCTTCTGCATTGAGTGCACTTGGGAAAGACAACCCAGAGAAAGCACTTGCGTTGGCAGAGCCATTGGAGAGCGAAAAATCATCGAAAATGATGAGTGGAATCGCTCAGTTGTATGCAGGATACGGAGGAGCTGAAAAATATGCCTTCTTCGAAAATGCACTTAACGGAACTACGCTACAAGGATATGATAAGTTAGGAGTAATTGGTGCGTACACTGGATTTGTGTCACAGCAAGACATCGAGATTTATGAGAAATCATACGACATGTATCAAAACTTGTACGAAAACGGTGGACTTTACACGCAAATGTTTATGCCTCAGTTTGTGGGTTATATCGCTAAATCAAGTGGAGCAAAAATTGATGCACTTGAGACAGAGTTAGCGAACTACGAGGAAAACAATGATGCGCAGTACGCGGCTCAAACGCGCAAAGAAATTGAACGATTCAAAGCGGTGAAAGCGAAGTTCGAGGCATTTGAAGCAAAGCTTGCTGAAGAGAAAGAAGCGAGCGAGCACTAGTTCGAATAAAATAAATAGGAAGCCGTCTGTCCCGAATGTGGGCAGGCGGTTTTTTTGTGTTGCGAATTTCGGGCTTCGGCTCCGCTCAACCCTCGTACTTCTAATTCTCAAGCTCTGGGGCTGAGCGGAGTCGAAGCCC
>JABXHO010000107.1 GCA_013373595.1 Flavobacteriales bacterium
CGTGTACAAACGAGAACTCGATAGCTATCTCGGTTTGTGGGATTCAAAAGATACCATCCAATTCATGACGGAAGACGACCTCGACGGTTCAGGTTGGGACCTAAAAAAGGCCACGTTATTGTTGACGAAGTCAAACGCGTCATTCTTGGGGTGGTTATTTTCTCCAATCGTATACATCAATAAAGGAGATACCTTGGAAAAAATGAGAAATTTGGCATTGAATAACTTTAATCCAGTGTCGGGATTCTACCATTACCACAGCATGAACAAAGGGTTTTACGAGCAACTCGTCCTTGGAAAGGGAGAAATGAACATCAAAGCGTTTTTCTATGCGGCAAGAACTTCGTTGTGTGCCAACTGGATCTTGCGTTATGAATCGATCCCGCCAGTAGAATTCAGAAAATTCTACAGGCTCTTTGGTGATGAGGAAGCGTTACTTTTGGATGAGTTGATCGAACAAAAAGCCGCCACTCGCGAATCGGGAACGGTAAAAATAGACGAGCGATTAATGGAGCTAGTTAAACGAATAGTAGTAGAAAACATGGAAGAGAAAGACTCAGTAGCGAACCGAAAAGGAAACGCTGCAGAGTTCAATACCTTCTTCTTAAACGAAATACGATGACACTCGAAGAACTGAGACAATCAGGACATATCATTTTTGAATGCATCAGTGGAAGCAGAGCTTATGGTTTGGACACTCCACAGTCGGACACCGATATCCGCGGAGTGTTCATTCTTCCAAAAGAGATGTATTATTCGATGGATTATGTGGACCAAATCAGTAATCCATCGAATGATATTGTGTTCTACGAGTTGACGAAATTTCTGTCGCTTTGCGCAAAGAACAACCCCAATATCCTGGAAATACTCTACGTTTCAGAAGAGTACGTGTTGCAAGAGCATCCGATCTTTCAGGAAATAAGATTCTTCCCATTTCTTTCTAAGAAATGCAAGCAGTCGTTTGCGAACTATACGTATACGCAAATCAAAAAAGCGCGTGGATTGGAGAAGAAAATCGTAAATCCTATCGATAAAGAACGAAAGGGCGTATTGGACTTCTGTTTTGTGTATGATGAAGGAAAATCAATTAGGCTGAAGCAGTTTTTGAAGGACAAAGATGTTGATCAAGCCAATTGCGGACTGAGCAGTGTTCCACATTTTCGCGGTTGCTACAACATCTTCGAAAGCATAGAGATTCCGTACAAAGGAATTGTAAAGAAGGAGGATTCAAACGACGTTTCCACGAGTTCAATTCCGAAAGGCGAGAAACCAATCGGCTTGATGTACTTCAACAAAGACGGTTATTCAACCTATTGCAAGAAATACAAAGAATACTGGGAATGGGTAGAGCTTCGCAACGAAGAGCGGTTCAAAACAACACAAGCTCACGGAAAAAACTACGATTCGAAAAACATGATGCACACGATTCGTCTGTTGCGCGTCGCGAAAGAAATTGCGGAGGAAGGAAAACTCAACGTAAAAAGACCAGATCGAGACTTTCTGTTGAACGTCAAAATGGGTACATACGAATACGATGATTTACTGGCTCAAGCCAAAGAAATGAAGGAAGAGCTAAGCACTTTGTACGAAAACTCAACCCTTCCAGATCAACCAGACATTGATAAAGTGAATGAGTTATTGGTAAAGGTGCGGTCGGAGTTTTATTCGCTCGATGAATGATGTCGGATTTTGGCTGCACTCAATCCTCAGAATTAACGCTTCGTAGCATACCTTCGAGGTCTGAACGGCGCCTGACTGAGCGGCGCTGACTGAGCGCAGCCGAAGTCAGAAGTCAGAAGCCTGAAGCCCGAAAGTTGAAAAATAATACCTATCTTCAATAGAAACCAAAACCTACCACATGAAAGGATATATGTACATTTTACAATGTGCCGATGATAGTTATTATACTGGAAGTACAACTCACCTCAAGCTAAGAATTAAACAGCATCAGTCTGGAAAAGGCGCGAACCACACGAAGAAAAGACTCCCCGTGAAACTTGTATATTTTGAGGAACACCCTAGGATTGATTATGCTTTCTATCGTGAAAAGCAAGTTCAGGGATGGTCCAGAAAAAAGAAAGAGGCGCTGATATACGGAACGAAAGATCAATTAAATAATCTAGCGAAATGTCAGAATGAAACACATTTTGAAAACAAAGCAAGAAGGCTTGAAGCAGCTAAACAGGGCTCTTCCATTAAAAACTTCCGGGACTAAACGTCCTGAGAATTGTGTCTTTCTTGGCATATCTCAAAGGTCTTAGCGCGCTGACTGAGCGCAGCCGAAGTCAGCATCCCAAAGTCAGCACCTTTTGATTTCTCCTAAAAACACCCCATATTTGCACCTACAATGAAAGAAACAAATCAAAATAAAGCACGTCGCGGACAAAAAACCGTTAGAATGAGATAGACAAAATCCCATATACGAACTAATAAACGCGACGTCCAAAATTATTTGGGCGTTTTTTTTGTGAAAAAAATGATGGAATAAACCAACATACGAGAAAGTTGTTGAAACAAAGAAATCAGTTGAGAGACAGTCAGTTGAGGAACTGAACAAAAACGTGCATTTCGCGCGATGACTTTTTACACCCTAAAAATCAACATAACTAATTGATAATCAGAAAAATAAATTGAATTTTTATTTGGATAATTGAAAAACTCTCCAGTATATTTGCACCGTCGAAAAAATAAGACATGAAAATAGAATTAATACTAAATATCGAACAGTTCATTTTTGCCTCAGCGCAAAAAAAATGTGTTTCATCAGAGGGAGTAAACCCAGATGAAGGAACAAGGGAGATTTGTATGGAATGATGTAGAAGATACACCCATTCATGCTAGGCATCTCCCGAAAAGAGATGCTTTTTTTATGCGCCAAATTTGGCCAAGCGAACATTCGAAAACGATAAAAGTCCAGTGTGATGATAGGGTCTATTTTCCTCACTGGCATCGCGCAAGACAAGCGCACATCTAAAAACAGCTGTCTGGACGGACGCCGGGCGGTTACTGAAGAGTGGGTGAGGACCACGCGCAATCTTTGTCCGGGATTGTGGTTTTGTAAAAGCTTCGGTTATGTGTTTTTAGCCTGTTTAATTCATAGCAATCATTTTATGGATTAAACAGACCCGGTTCATTGGTGTAGTGGTAACATCTTTGATTGTCTCTCAAAGGCCACGAGTTCGATTCTCGTATGAACCGCGCAACTTCAGAAAAATTACTGAATGCTCCGTTAGTATAATGGTCAGTACACCTCACTTTCTATGAGGGAATAGGGGTTCGATTCCCCTACGGAGTACAAAATTTAAGAATAGAGGGCGCTAAAAATGGAAGAGCGCCAAAGTGAGTAACAATTTAAAAACAACAAAGATGAAGCGAGTAAAGCACTTTTTAACCAATCGAGATGAAACGGGAAGATTTATTGTTCGGTCGCTAAAAACGGGCAAACTCTATTTCGTCGAGCCCATCGAGAAAGGCAAACCTCTAAGTTGGGGCGATGTAGACCCTGCAACAAAGAAAACAACAGGAACATACGGTGAAAAATACCGCGGAGCCGTTTCTGAGTCTGAATCGATGATCACAGAATTGAATGGCTTTTCAAACATTGCAACTGTCCTGGGAAGTCCGTTTTCTGAAATTGAACGAAGAGACGAAGCTTATTTGAAAGCGACTCGAGGATAACGAAAGAAGTATCTAAGCGGATGGGTAGTCGCGGGTTTGAAATCCGTGACTGCACAACCGAACAACATAAAAACAACCCATGAAACATCTCAAAGAAAACAGAGAGTTCAGATAACATGCGTGTCGGGGCTCATAAAAAACAAGAAGAACATGAAAAATGAGACCAGCACACATAAAAGAGCAGCGGAAAAAGGAAGTCCGTCGGATCTGGAAAGAGCGACGTAAACTTTGGAAAGAAAAATGCCAGCTTCCACTCATCAAGCTTGAAAAACCGATACGTCACGGGTGGTACAAAGAAATTGTACTAACGGAAAACCTCGATCGGTACAAAAGCAAACCTGAAGTGGAAGAGATTTTTGAGGTATTGTGCACCTATTACTGGGGAAGAACAAAGGAAGAATGTCAAAAGCATTGGAATGCTCAACGCAGCAAGAGCTTCATATACAAAGATGTTCCAACCATAAGTAAAAAGCAATTCAACCAGTTGAGTAGCAAAGCCCAACGAATTTGCACACCGTTTCAATACCGCGAAGAAAAGCGCTTAAGAACCAGGTTTTACATCCGATTTCCACACAGTGCCTATCGAATCAAATTCACCAGAGCGTACAACACTCACCGAAAAATGTTAGATCCTGACTTAGAAAGTCGACTGGATGTTTTGGATGAGCGCTTGTTAAGTCCAGGAATGTATGAAGCGAATCAGGCACTATGCGGGTGTAATTGGCACGACGACTGGCAAACTCCAGAAACGAAACGTTCACGAATCAAAACGAAGAACAAACTCGGAAGATTCAAGAACACCTCTGCTCAAGATGTGATTCAAAGATTAGAAGGTTTGGCGGCTGAGCGGAGTCGAAGCCAAAACCGAATTCAAATTTAAAATGAGAAATCATGGGAAAGAAACTCAAAGGAAAAGACCTAATCAAATTAGGCTTTCCACAAAATAACTCGGTAAACATCGCCCTCGGGCAGATCAACCGATACAGAAAAAAAGAAACAAAACAACGGAATCTAGACGCAGCGAAACTCGTTCTCGTCAATCCAGAAGAATACAAAGGTGATCCCATTTGGGGAAAAGTGGCAGAAGCACTCATCAAGCCTGTTGAAGTGAAAATGCATGACTTAAAACCGCAACGCGCTCCGTTTTCCATCTTCGGAGAGGAAGAAATTGAGGATGAAGCAAAGCGCCAACTGTACAACGCATTGAAATTGCCAGTTACCGTTTCTGGAGCGCTCATGCCTGATGCGCATTCGGGATATGGTTTACCAATTGGCGGAGTGTTGGCGACAGAAAACGCGGTAATTCCTTATGGAGTTGGAGTGGATATCGGTTGTCGAATGGCACTTTCCATTTTTCCAATCAAGGTGTCATACTTGAAAGGAAAAAGCGGTCAATTGAAGAACATTCTTGCGGAGCATACGAAGTTTGGAATGGTGGAAACGCACAAACGAAAACACGATCACGAGATCTTTTCTCGATCTGAATTCAGTGAAATCCCGCTAGTGAAAAGCTTAAAAACGAAGGCTTACAAACAACTCGGGACTTCTGGAGGAGGAAATCACTTCGTGGAATTCGGCGTGGTGACCATCACGGATCAAGAGAATGAATGGGGATTGCCAACAGGTGAATATATCGGCTTATTGTCGCATAGCGGGTCAAGAGGGCTAGGTGCAAATATTGCAAAGCATTATACGTACCTCGCCACCAAGCAATGTCCGCTACCAAAACCGGTACAGCACCTCGCATGGCTCGACCTCAATACGCACGACGGCCAAGAATACTGGCTAGCAATGAATTTGGCAGGTGATTACGCCAAGGCATGTCACGACAATATTCATGCGCGAATCAGTAAAGAATTGGGAACAAAACCTGTTGCAACCATCGAAAACCATCACAATTTTGCCTGGAAACAAATCGTCGACGGGAAGGAATGTGTGGTGCACCGAAAGGGAGCAACGCCTGCAGCCAAAGGAGAGTTAGGGATAATTCCCGGCTCCATGACTGCGCCAGGGTTTATCGTGCGCGGACTCGGAAATGAAAACAGTTTACAGTCGGCTTCTCACGGAGCAGGAAGGAGGTTTTCACGAAGAGCATGTAAAGAACAGTTCACTCAAAGTGCGATTAAAGCAGAGCTGAAAAAAGCAGAAGTTGAATTGATTGGAGGAGGAGTGGACGAAGCGCCAATGGCCTACAAAGATATCGAACAGGTGATGGATCACCAGCGAGAGTTAGTAGAAGTTGTTGGAACATTTTCACCGAAAATCGTCCGAATGGATTCCTAGTTTTTCAATCCTTGAATTATTCAATCTTTCAATCATGAAGACGATCCAAATTACCTCAGGAAGGGGCCCAAGAGAATGCGAGTGGGTAGTTGCAAAAACACTCGCGTTCTTCTTGAAGGAAGCAACTAAATACAAAATCAAAGCGACAGTTGTCGATCAGCAAACGGGAAGAACGAGCGATGAACTACTTTCTGCTACGGTTGAGCTGAAGGGAAAAGAGGTCGATCAATTACTCGCCTCGTGGTTAGGAACCATCCAATGGATCGGGCAATCTCCCTTTCGTAAAAACCACAAGCGCAAGAACTGGTTCATTGGCTTTTTCGAACTAAAAAAGCAAGAATCCATTGAATTTAGCGAAAAAGAAGTTGAATTTCAGTCGATGCGAAGTTCTGGAGCAGGAGGTCAACACGTCAACAAAGTGAGTTCTGCCGTTCGCGCCATTCACATTCCAACCGGAATTCAAGCGGTTTCGATGGATAGCAGATCTCAACTTCAAAACAAAAAATCTGCCTTGCTTCGTTTGAAAGAAAAGATCAACGAAATCAATGAAAACAAACGAAACGGCGAGATAACTGACCAGTGGTCGAATCACTTGGAACTCGAACGAGGAAATGCTGTGAGGGTGTTTGTGGGAGAGAAGTTTAAGGAACGATGATTTAGCTGTTTTACTGTTTATTTCGGGGTTCGGACTTCGACTTTGCATACATCATCTCAATTTCATAAATTGCCCAAATGAAATCTACAATAACAACTATTCTCGCAGTGATGTGCGTGGCACTCACTTTTGCCCAAACAAACGTTTATCAACCTTACCCTTCAAATAACGCATCATGGACGGTGCACACGGTAGATGGGAATACCGCTCCTCCCGTAATAGAAGATTGGGAAACCATAACATGGACTTCGGATACAACCATCAATGGTCAAACCTATACTCGAGTATTTGGGTCGTCTTATATGATTGGAGTTCGACAAGATCTTCCAAATGAAAAAACCTATTACATTGATGATCAAAATGTTGAATTCGACGCGTCTTTTGATCAAAGCGCAATGCCTGGAGATACAATAGTGGTAAGCCCAGCTTTTGTGACACTGAACTCATATTCCTCTACCAACCTTTCCGATTCTGACACCACAACGGTGACTTCCGTGGATTCAGTCTTAATCAATTCGACCTACCACAAAACAATTGTGTTTACCACGACTAATAGCGAGTTAGTGAATGCCGTTTACATCTGTGGAGTAGGCTTCGAGTCGGCGACAACCTCCATTTCGAATGCGTTTGATTTAGCTTGTTATTACGTTGATGGTTACCAGTACTGGGGAAGCTCAACCAACCCATATTGTACGGCAAGTACCTTAGAGTTAGAAGAGCAGAACATCAAGCTATACCCGAATCCAAGTGAAGATCATTTCTATATCGATTTCGATTTTTCAGCTGAGTTAAAGGAAATCCACGTATTGGACCTTTCTGGAAAAAGAATCAAACAATTTGAGGTGAATTTGGATGAGTCGGGTTATGACGTTTCCAACTTACCGCGAGGAATGTACATTATTGAATTGATGTTTGATCAGGGAGCACACCGCACAACCTTGCTTCATTAGGAAGGCGGTTTTCAGTCTACTTTTTCAGTGGGTTTCCCCTTTTTCGGGATAAAAACCGAGCAATCGAAGACTGCAACCCATCCTTCTCCTCTTTGTTGATATACAGCATAAATGGCTCGTAACCTTCGTGATAGGCATGACTCGTAAGCTTCCAATAATTCAAGCCGATTAGCGGAATTTTTTCTTGTTTGACAACTTCGTACAATGCATCCATTGCCATAATTCTTTCAGAAGGTTTGTCCTGCGCTTCTTTCCAAATGACGAGAGTGTCTAGCTCATCACCAGACAAGAGCGTATATCCCTCTCCTCCCCAGGGAGCAAGTGTGCAACCCTCTTTCTGGGTGTATCCAATCTCCGTAAAATAGATGGGGATGTTGTGCAGGTTTTTTTGTGTTTTGAATGATGAAATCCTTGAGAAGACTTCACTCCAACCTTCTGTCAATTCTTCATAAAGCACTTCCTCAGAAATGGGTTTTCGATGAGGCTGTCGCAGTGAGAAATAGGCGTTGATTCCTAAA
This sequence comes from Flavobacteriales bacterium, assembly GCA_013373595.1. Classification (GTDB taxonomy): domain Bacteria; phylum Bacteroidota; class Bacteroidia; order Flavobacteriales_D; family Crocinitomicaceae; genus UBA4466. Next base: position 8,085 of record JABXHO010000107.1, read on the forward strand.
AAATCTAACTCATCCCAAAAAGAAACTTCGTGATAACTGTCAAAGTTGGCTGCCATGGTGATCTTTCCCGAGTAATGATTTCGGGCATTCACAATAATGCTGCGCCAAATACTGTCCAGATACTTGCGATCTTTGTTGATGATCTCGATGGAATTAGCTTGATCCGTGTGAAAAGCCTCCTCCGACCAGGCTATGTTCGATTCGATTTCTGACAACAAATATTGGCGAATATTCGTGTCAACTTGTCGACCGTATTCCCATAAATTATGCTTTCGGAGTCGTTCAGCGTGTGGAATGATTTTCATCTCACGGTAAAGCTGCTTTTCTCGGTTCGAGAAGTATTCAAGAAGTGGCGGCAGCGAGTCAATTTGTTCGGTCGCAGTCAAGGCATTCATTTCACTGGCAATTGCGAGTACGTCAACGCCTTCACGTTCGCACAGTTTCGCCCACATTTCCACGAAGTAGCCATAACGATAGAACCATTCGTCTCTTTCTGCTTGCGAAGTTGGATAAATCATTCCGTGCCACTTGTACATGTTTTCCTCAAAGCTATGCTGAAGCGCCACACGCAAAACCATGGTAACCTTCACTCCGTTCGATTTAAGTGCGCGGATTTCATGTAAGATGTGAGTTGTATCGGCGTCATCCCACCACAAATGGTCCGAATTCCACGCTCCCTGCTTGGCGTATGCCGTAACTTGAGCTGTATTCATTCCGGACTCTTTAAGGGTTTTTGCCCACTCATCTTGATCTGCTTCATTGATTTGAATTCCACCTACGTACTCCGTGCTTGTGCAGCCAGAGATGAGAAAAACACTCAAGAGTGTCATCACAACTGAAGAAATGAGCATTAGTTGAGAGTTCCGACGGATCAAAGAATTGAATTTTGACATACAGTAATCACAAGGTACAGAATTCTAGTCGTCTAACTTTCTGCTCAGAGTATATTTGAGCCAGAACTTTAGTTGGGCGTTCCCACTACCACTCGACAGGCTCATGGTTGTTGGTCGGGCTTCCCGCTGCTAGTTCTTTCGATGGCCATCGAAAGAAGCTATCCGCTAATATCCCTAACGCGAAACAGTGGTTTTCAAATCGAATGGATATACTAAATACGAGCTTCCTCCAGTAATGAAACAACGCTTAGTTTTAACGGCGGGAAGATAAACTCGAAGGGTGAAACAACCAATTACCTCAGATAAACGTCTAAAAACCGATGATGCAAATATTAAAATACCATAACCAGCTGCCGAGCGAACAACTCGGACGTTTTAGCGTTGATTCAATTTCAACCACTGGACGGTATTTGCTATTCATGAAACAATGATTTGAGAACAGAATTATTCAAAATAAGCAAAACGTCCAATGAAAATTGGGCGTTTTTTTTGGTCAAAATTTTACAAAAACCAATAATGAATCAATCAACATCGAAAAAAAGATGAAAATTTTTTAGAGAAAATGAATAGTTAAGAACAGATAGCAAATAGTCATTGAAAAACAATAGATCCATTGAGAGACAGTCAATTGGAAAATTGAGCAAAAACGTGCTTGAGGCGCGCAGGAATTATACTGCCTTAAAATCAACATAACTAATTGATAATCAATAAAATAAAATGAAATATTGTTTGATAGTTTCAATTATTCATCCAATATTTGCACCGTCACAAATCAGGACTATAGAAATATAGTTCATTATTAAACGAAACGATTATGATACCGACAAACGAACATGTCCATGATTACCGAAGTGCATTAAAGCTCTCAACAGGAAAGCTGATGGAAGAACTTGGGTTCGCTTATGGACTGCAACGAATGAAGGAGATGATACGTTTGACCTAGCCAAAGTCATGGTTAGTGAATCGTAAGCATCTCCGTAAAGAGGTGCTTTTTTTTGCGCCATGATTTTTGGAAGGACGGATAGATTTGCGCAATAGAACTGGATTCGAACCAGAACTAATAATCTCCGTGGGAAGTCAATGACGATTGACTTTCTCACCTTCCTTATTAGAATTATTGAATCGAGCTTTCGGGTTTGTTCAGATTACCATCTGAACTCTCTCCGTACAATATGGAAGTGTTGAGCATCCCGATAGCTATCGGTAGGTTGGCTCGCTTGACTGAACCGAGCTTGCGAGTTCAGCGATACAAAAAGAGAATAGATCAGCTGAGCTAAAATCTGTCCTCTTCGTAGCGAAGACCAGCGAAGCTAGTCCTATCACTTCCACATACACCGTGGCACCTGCCAGAACATTCAACTGTCTCTTGAGTGTTCATTCGGATTTACATCGCTAGATCCGAATCGGTGTCTAACACTGGGAAGATAACGATTGGTTGTTTACCCGCTTTGGATGCGGGAGGTTGCAGGTTCGTGCCGTAGCGTAGCGAAGACCAGCGAAGCTAGTCCTGCTTCCCAGACAAAAAATGCGGAGATGGCGGAATAGGTATACGCGCCTGATTTAGAATCAGGATTTTGAGAGTTAGTTCCGATAACCATCGGAACTCTCTCCGTACAAAAACCAATGATTTTTATTACTACGCAAAATAGTTGCGCAGTTGATCTAAATCTTTGACATGTCGAAAGACAAAAAACGCTCTTTGAAGAAATTGATTTATTATTCGCGGACTTCGACTCCGCTCAGTCATCGCGAGTATTAAAACATCAAAATACTGTGCACTAGCACAAAAGAAGTTAAGAACCGTAAGTTCATGAGCCCACGATGATGGTTTCAAATGGCCACATAGTATCGTTCAGCCCTGCTCGGCGATATGCTGCTCATCCTTATCTCTTAACAACGATGCTGTAGGTCGGAGGTTCGAATCCTC
>JABXHO010000072.1 GCA_013373595.1 Flavobacteriales bacterium
ATCGAAAATGAAGCCGAAATCTCTTTATTCTCCTAATCCGAGGCTTCCTGCATTCGTATTATCGATTCCGAATCGTTTTGCCATAGAAAGTAATTCAGACAGCATTGATTGGTCATCTTCCGATTTCGCCGACTTGATCAACTTCATGAGTAGTGCCGAAACCGTCAAGTTTTTCACGTCTTCCGACTTAATGCTCGAACCAGCGATCAATCCACGGAGTTTATCCAGTACTGTTTCACCGTTCGCGGATGACAACAACTGCTCCTTCACCGTATTGATGATCGCACTCTTGTCAGCATATTGATCCACCACTTTTGCGTTTGAAATCGCACCAATGATCTTATCAAAGAAGACAGGTTCTCCACCAACGATATCAATCTTAGCAGACTCAAGCGCGCTTGAAAGTACCGTAGCTTGTGCAGATGCGATATCCTTTTGAATATTGATTTGCGCCAATTCCACTTCCTTCTGCTTGTCGAGGTTGAGTTTGAACTCTTCGTGTTCTTTTCCAACACCGTCCAACTGCTTCATTGCTGCTGCTTTCTCCTTGATTCCTTCTGCTTCGGAGCGTAATTTCTGCTCTAGAACAGCCGCTTCTGCCATTCCTTTTTCTTTATCGGCAGCTGCTTTCAAGTTGATGATTTCCGCATCCGCTTTTCCGAGTTCACGATCTCCGATTGCCTTAGCGTGCGATTCAGCCTCAATACCTTTTGCACGAGCAATTGCTTGAGCTTCCAATACGGCTGCTTCCGCTTCCCCTTGTTTCTCGCGTGCTTCCGCCTTCGCTTCCATTATTTTCGCTTCAGCTAATCCAACAGCCGCTTGCTTTGTTGCTTCCGCATCTGCCAAAATCTTAATCGCATCTGCTTCCTGCGTCGCTGATTTTTGTGCCGCTTCTGCTTCAATCAATTTTTGATTTGCTGCATGTTCAGAAGCCGTTTTCTTCGCTTCCGCCATTTTAATTTCCTGTACGAATTGCTTTTCCGCTTCCTGCTCAGCCGCTTTAATCGCAACAGCTTTTTCACGATCCGCTTGCGCAAATGCACGTGTATCCTTGATTTTCTCTTCTTCGTCAACAACTGTTTTCTCGATCGCTACGCGCTCACGGATCACTTCTTGGATGTTTCGTTTTTCAACTTCCACCACTTTGTCTTTCTCAATTTGAGCCAGTGTAACAATTCGTTCACGCTCATTCAATTCGAGCTGGCGATCTTTCTCTACACGTTCCGTTTCAACGGCTTCCGTACGTTCTTTGTTCTTCGCTGCAGTAATTACTTGACGTTGCTTATTCTCTTCCGCAATCATCAATTCTTCTTCCGTAGCAATTCGCGCACGTTCACCTTTCAAACGCTCTTCCTCAGCCACCTTTTTGATTTCTGATTCCTCGCGCGATTTAATGTTCGCAATTTCACGTTTCTGCTTCTCCTCTTTCTCCGCCAATTGACGTTCCATTTCGAGGATCGCTTCGCGTGCATCCACATCTTGTTGCGTGATCGTTTTTTCTTCTTCGCGCTTGATGTTGTTGGCTAGAATATTTTGTCGTGCCGTTAATTCAGTAATCTTCTTGATCCCTTCCGAGTCTAGAATATTCATCGCGCTCAGCGAAGACAAATGTGTTTGCTCAAGGTAATCGATTGCCGAACCATCGAGAATGTATCCATTCAGATCGCTTCCGATTAAGTTGTTCATTTCCTCTCTAAACTCATTTCTTTTGTTGTAGAGATCTACAAATTCGAATTGTTTCCCGACTGTTTTCAATGCTTCCGAAAACTTCGCTTCAAACAATTCATTCAATGCAGCAGGACTTGAAGCACGGTCACATCCGACAGATTGCGCCACTTTAACAACGTCTTCTTTCATCTGGTTTACACGCACAAAAAAGGCAACTTTGATATCCGCACGCATGTTATCCTTACAAATCAGTCCGTCTTTCCCCATACGCTCAATAATGATTGTTTTGAGGGAAATATCCATTCGTTCCAACTTGTGAATAACTGGCCAAACCATCATTCCGGTGAAAGCCACCTTGGTTCCACCTACACCTGTTTTCACCAAGGCTTCACCTTGCTTTGCTTTCTTGTAAAATTTGGCAATTGCTACGAGCAAGCCGACAATAATAACCGCTCCTACGATTACTAGGATCATGGTCATGTTTGAGGCCAACTCACCCGTTCCTACTTCTAAAGGGATCATAATTAAATTTAGTTTAGTTTAGATTTCAAAATGTTGTTCTACTTCGTAGAAGTCGTCTTTTTTAGAGTCGTTGACGATCATGACTTTTTCTCCTATTTTGACCGTACCTTCTTTGGTTCGGATTTTCAGGCTCAGATAGGCATTCCCCAATTTGAATTCTGCTTGTCCCGTTTTTAATTCCGAGGCAGACATGCGCACTGTTCCAATTGTACCGAGTACGTCGCGTTGAGAATCTTCTTTATCCAATGCTTCAAAGATTTTAACGAACGGTGTTGTTAACAATTTTGCAGCAAAAAGGGACACAATCAACATGGGCAGCATCACCATCAATCCTGACAGAAAGCCCGTGAATCCGAACCAATTATTGACGATCACTGTCCCGAACCACCAAGGTAGCACTAGGAAAGTCATGAAAATCATGAATGGAATTCGCCCGAGGTTAAAAAAGTGAAGTACTTTGTTGAGTCCAAAAATATTGGAGCTATCCACATCTGCGTCCACGTCGACATCCGCATCTACTTCAATATCGAAATCAAAGTCAAAGGTATCGAAGTCTAAGACTCCAAAAAGAACGACGAGCCAGTAAAGGAGTATGACAAAGAATAGCAGCGTAACGAAAATATTCGATGCCTGGAAGAAAATGTGAATCATAGGAAGTTAAAATTACGAATTACTAGATGAATCTCCTGATTTAATTCCCAAACGCTCCTTCATTTTTTCCAACTCTTCATTTGCACTAATGCGGTTCTCATCGCCAATTGCCTTTTCGATTTCATCGTCCAACGAACGACTTTCCGATGCGATATCGCCATACGACTCCGCCAACGCTTCTTCCTGCGCCACTTTTTCCTTCATGCGTTCAAGCATTGCTACTGTTCCACCCGAATCGATTGAAGACATCTCTTTGTTGATATTTTTCGTTGCTGTTGCCACTTTTACGCGTGCTTTCAACGTTTTTAGTTCATTTTCATAATGACTAATCTTCGACTTCAATCCTTTGATGTTACCATCCAATGTTGAGACAGACGCTTCGAACTTTTCCTTGTCAGCCATGGCATCCGATGCCAACTTCTCGTTTTCCTTCTTTTTCAACAGACACTCAGAAGCCAATCGATCCGCCTCTGCGCTATCCATGGTTCCATCTTGTGCGTTTTTCAACAAAAGCATTGCTTTCTTTTCGTAATCACTCGCTTTTTCCGAGTACGTTTCATGATCGTTTCGCGAACGAATTGCCAAGGCCTTTACCTCCGCTAATGCTCGAATGCTTTTATCGAGGTTTTCTTTCAACTCGCGAACACCTTGTTCGGTCATTTTTATTGGATCTTCCAATTTATCCAGTGCAGAATGTGCTTCTGCTTTCCCCATTCTAAATAATCTTCTAAATATGTTCATTACGTGTATTTTTTAGTTTTTTGAAAATGCGATGATTTCATCTGAGAACTCGCTAAGCAACAAACTCAACGAATTGATTGAACCTTCCAGCTCATTTTGATCTAAGTTCTCTAACTGAAGTGTATCTCTGAAAATCACCTTGTTCGATTCACTGAGAACGAATGCTCCGTGAACGATATCCCGATTCTTTTGCAACAATGTTTTGTACATCTCCATAGAGTCAGCTTTCACATCGAAAATATGCTGTTCCAAAATCAAAATTGGATCCGAGCAACCAATCACGAGATTATTAATTCCATCGTCTTCTTTGTTAATTACGAAAACTCCTGTCTCTTCATTTTCTAGTGAAATTGTATAGTCAAGATCAAGCAGATAGTCCCGCACCTTATTAAAATGTATATCCATCTTTTAGTTAATTAATTTTCAAGTATCATTGTTCAGCCGAAATTAGGAAGAACAAGTGGTATTTTGTGTTGACAACAATTCAAATATAACTAAATTTTCAAATAAATAGCTATATTTTTTAGCATTTTGCTAAAAATAATTAACTTTGAACCATGGAAGCGATTCAAAAAAACATCAAGAAACTCAGGAATATCAAGGGATTAAACCAATCTGACTTTGCTAAATTATTTGACTTAACCCGTGCAAATATTGGCTCATATGAAGAAGGAAGAGCCCAACCTAAGATTGAAACAGCCACTCGAATAGCTAATTATTTTAGCATTAGTTTAGATGATTTCGTTAACCGTGAACTGAGTGTAAATGAACTTTCTGGTTTTAATGAACTGAAAGAAAATGCACTACAAACGAAGACATCACAAAATCGCGTTACGCACATTCCGTTTGTGAGTCCAGAAGAAGTCAAATTGTATATTTCTTTAGGGAAATCCTCGGAGTCAATTTCCATTCCAGCCCACAACAAAGCTGATTTTGCCCTACTCCACTCTGGACACCACTTGGAAGGAATAGATGGAATTTCTGATGGCGACACACTTCTTCTCGAACGAATTAAAGCAACAGAAGTCCGTCATGGCTTTATTCACACCTTTTGGCACAAGAATGCATTTGTCACAGGAATTTGCTTCATCGATGGTTCCACAATTGAATTGCGCGGAATGCGAGAGGGAGTTACGATTGCAAAGATTGACATGAATGCCATCAAAAAAGTATGGCGTTTGCAAGGCGTTTTGTCTTTTAGGGAACGAAACTTCGAATATGCCTGGCTGAATAGTCGCGTGGCAGAGTTGGAAGAAATGATGAAGAAGGTGTTAGCGAAGGATTGATTCGATTATTCGATTATTCGATTATTTGATTTTCTGATTCTAGCGAAAGCCAGTAAGGACAAAAAAAAACATAGATTAATCTATTCCACTATGAAACGAAAAGAACGGCTAAAATACTGCACTATCTGTCAATTAAGGAACTTCAATCCGAAGCACGGAACAATTTGTAGCTTAACCGGAGAACCTGCATCATTCGAAGTTACCTGCCCTGATTTCATTCAGGATGAAAAGGCCTATATTTCAGAACAAGAAGCGGAACAAGAAAGAGAGTCAGACATCAGAAAAACCATCAATTATGGTCGCTACAATTTGCTTTTGATCGGTACTGTTTTTCTAGCATTAGGTCTTGTCGAAATCTTCGTAGTTGACGATTATTCTCCCCTCAATACCCTTTCCTTTCTAGCTCTATCGATTACCAATTTCACCTTAGCACTTTGGTCGTACGAAGAACCTGTCAAGGCAAACATTGTAGGACTTATTCTCTTCATTGCATTGCTGCTGACTGAATTGATCATGGATCCCGCAGAACTATTAGATGGATTCGCATTTGGAGGTTATTTTTCTGTGATTTGTGCTTTTATTGCAGCAATAACCGTTTCAATTTCGCAGAAGAAAGGTGAGTAACAATTCGCGCAGGATTCACTTCGTGGCTGCTTCGCGGTGTAAATCCAGCGCAGCGGTGTTTTGGTTAGTTAGTTCGCTAGAAAGGATTCTAGCGAAAGCTATAGATTTTAACTAAGACACTCGGTAAGCACCATTATTTACTTTCTGCCAATCGTCGGATTCGAATGTTGAAATAACCGAAGATGATGGTCATGATTGGACTGATAATATTAAAGAAGCAATACATGAAATAATCTCCAGTTGCTACACCCAAAACTGTGGATTGTGCCGCTCCACAGGTGTTCCATGGAACTAGAACTGAGGTAACTGTTCCCGAATCTTCCAATGTGCGACTTAAGTTCTCTGGTGCTAAACCGCGATTACGGTAGGTATCTGCATACATTCTACCAGGAACCACAATGGCTAAATACTGATCGGATGCTGTGATATTGAAGAAGATACACGTCGCTGCGGTTGTAGCAATGAGTGATCCGACAGACTTAACAACTGAAACAATGGACTTCGTGATTTTTTGAAGTAAACCACACGCCTCCATCACACCTCCGAAGCTCATCGCACAGATAATCAACCAAATGGTATTCATCATTCCAGACATTCCACCGGCCGAAAACAATTTGTGAATCGCTCCGTAGGTTAAGTAATTGGAAGCGAGAATCTCCCTGTATTCATCTGACTCGATGGCTGAATTTCGAATTGCTGCTTGTACTTTTGGATGAAATGGCTGAGGATTATCCTTATCAAACAACTTAGGGCTCTCATCTTTTACTGCCTCAAATACACCATGATCATCCCCAAGAATGGATACTTCACCAAACATTGCATTCACCGATGAAGTGTATGCTGCAAGACCATAATTATCTTTCTCTCCAGAAACCTCTTTGAGTAAATCTGGTTGGAAGATGATCGCGAAAACAGCTCCCAGAACTACACCTACAAACAAAGCTGGAATAGCAGACACTTTCTTTACAATCAAGAAGATGACAACAGCCGGGACGATGAATAAAATAGGATTAATCACAAACTTTGACTCTAGCAAAGCCAAAATATTATCCACTCCTTCTTCACTCGGAACTGAACCAATAGAAAATCCCCAAATCAAAAAGATAATTAGCGTAATCGTAATGGAAGGAACCGTTGTTAATGCCATATAGCGAATATGCGTAATCAAATCTGTCCCTGCCATTGCTGGCGCCAGATTCGTCGTATCAGACAAAGGTGACATCTTATCACCAAAATACGCCCCTGAAATGATCGCTCCTGCAATTACCCCTGTATGAATCCCTAAAACAGTTCCAATTCCTAATAAAGCAAGTCCAACTGTTGCAATTGTACTCCACGAACTCCCCGTTGCCATCGCTACAATGGCGCTAATCACACAAGCTGCAAACAAGAAAATCGTTGGGTTCAGAATTTTCAACCCATAGTAAATCATCGTAGGAACGACTCCCGAAAGCAGCCATGTTCCAGCCAACGCACCAATCAATAATAGAATCAAAATAGCGGGCAATGCCGACTTTATACTTTTTACAATTCCTTTTTGGATTCTTTTCCAGCTGTAATTGAGTGAAAAACCAATCACTGTGGCAATCGCCGTTGCTACCAATAACGCAATTTGATTTGGACCATAAGTTGCATCTTCGCCATAAATCACAACATTTAAGTACAGTAATCCGACAAGAATGACAATTGGAACAAGTGCGAGTAAAAAGTGAGCTTCTTTTTTCGTTTTGGCAGCCATGAGCAGTTCTTAGATTTTTAAAACTCGACTAAAGTAAGGAAAATCTTATTGCTTCTTTTTAGGCTTGTAGAAAAGTAGCAGGAGAACAGGCAATAATGTTAAATCAGCCAACAACGCTACAAACAAGGTAATGCATAGCATTAATCCCATGTAATAAGTCCCCAGGAAACTCGAAAAGACAAGCAACATAAATCCTGCACACAGAATAAGCGTGGTCAAAATCATGGCTTTCCCTGTTGTCAAATAACTGCGTTTGAGCGCATAGAGCTTGTTATGCCCTTTCATCAATTCATATTTGAATTTTCCGAGGAAATGAATGGTATCGTCGACAGCGATCCCAAAAGCAATGGTGAAGATAATTGCCGTAGTTGTTTTCAACTCAACACCAGTGAATCCCATGATTCCCGCGATAAAAATGAGTGGTAACACATTCGGAATGATGCTAATCACCAAAATAGGGAGCGAGCGATAAATCAAGCCGATAATAAGTGCAACCACCAAAATAGACAGTGCTAATCCCATTACTAAGCTCGTTGACAAATAACTGATGTTTTTATCGATTAAGTGAGCCGTTCCAGTGAGCTGATAATCAACCAGACCTGTTTTCTCCTTCTCTGTGATAAATTTCTCCAAAGCCTTGTTCCGCTTCGTCACCTCGTTATTTCCTAAATCGGGAATCGAGCCACTAATTCGCATCGTTCTTTCGGTAGAATCAACAAAGGTTCGAATGAATTCTCCCCCACTCGCCATTCGAAGAAGTCTACGGTACTTTCTCAACTTTCGTTTGGAGCTTGGCAGCTCATAAAACTCTTTCTTCCCTGAATGAGCACTTCGATTGAAGACTTTCAACGATGAAACCAAAGACGTTTTAATCTCAGCCTTGTAATATTTCTCAATGTATTGCTCTACTGAATCTACTTGCTGGAGCACGTCTAAATCCCACACCGTTTTCGATGTATCTTTTACCGAAACTGACATTTCGAAAGGTCGCACTCCGCCGTAATGTTCATCCAAATAATCGAAATCAACCTTAAGTGGTTCATCTGGTCGTAAATCGTCCATGATGAAGTTATTACTTGTCACCTGAAAGGTTCCGATCAAACTCACGATCACAACCAGTAATCCGACTAGCAGCACTTTCATTCTATGCTTTAGAACAAACGTAAACCAATTTTGAAGGTATTTGTACCAGTAGTGATTTTTCTTCTCCTCGCGCACAAACCGTGGTCCAGGAAACAAATAGAATAAGGCAGGAAGTGTGAGAAACGTAAGTAAGAATGCAATCAAAACGCCAATTCCCATCACAATACCAAATACTTGTATCGGTTGAACGCGAACGAAATAGAGCGAGAAAAATCCAATAGCTGTTGTAATCGAAGTGAGAAGTGTTGCCAACCCAACTTCTCTCACCGCTAGTTTGATCGCTTTAAAGTTGGAATCTTCCGTACGCAGAGCATCGAGGTAGCGAGAGGACAGGTGTATCACATCCGACATCGAAACAATGAACATAATGGAAGGCAATACAATCAAGATAATATTGATAGGCTCCTGAAACAAGCCCATTCCACCAACAACCCATACCATCGAGCCGAGGATCACTACTTGCGGAATCAGAATTCCCCAAGGCGATTTGAATGCAATAAATAGGAATCCGACAATCAAAACAGCACTCAACCCGACGAAAAAGAGCATTTCACCCGACATCTTATCGATGTAGAATTTCTGTCCAACAGAGCGACCTGCTACGCGGTAATTATCAAACTTCGCCTGATCAAGGATGTTGTGAATATTCGTGATGAGCTCATCGCTTTTTCGCTTCGACAGAAAATCCTCGTGACGCAAGAACAAGCAAACCGACTTACCATCTTTGGCTACCAAGGCATTGATGATCTCATCTTTCTGGAAAACTCGAATAGAATCTCGCTTGCGGTCAAAATCGTTGAAGTTGATGTATTTCTTCGACGTTGACCCTCCTCCCATGTGAAAGAATTGCTCTTCCATCATTGTAATCGACGTCACGAACTGGATGTATTTTTCCTTTTCTAGCTTTTTTGCTACCTGATCAACCTCTTGAAGAAAACTTTTTTCGAATACACCATTGTCATTCTCAATGGCCACTAACAGGAAGTCATTATCGGATTCAAACTTATCTCTATAATCAAAGAAAAAGTCTGTTTCTGAGTCATCTATCGGAAAAAACTTCTCAAAATCGTAATCAAAAATAAGGTTGAATGATTGGATAACAAAGAAGATTGTTATTGCTAAAAAGCTTAACAAACTAACCCAAACATATTTTTTAAAGTTCGATTCACCAACCATTTCGACTCTGTGCTCGTTTAGGTGAACAAAGATAACGCCTTTGTTGGATTTGAATCGATGAAGATGAAGCTTTTGTCTTTTAAAATTGAAATATATAAGTTTGACAAATTTTTACCCTATGAAAAGAACACTACTCATTGCATCCTTGGCGACATCATTCGCAGGAATGTCGCAGAGTTTAACACAAGCAAATGAGCCAGCAATTGGCGAATCACAACAAATGTATCTATGCGACTCCTTCGCGAATACTTACGAAGGAACGACTGGAGCAGGAGTTACTTGGGATTATTCGGATTTGGAAAAATACAACAACGTCATCCGCAC
>JABXHO010000168.1 GCA_013373595.1 Flavobacteriales bacterium
ATAACAGCAAGGAATGGAAATATCAGCATCCGGTGTCTGAGCGGAGCCACTTTATAACAGCAAGGAATGGAAATATCAGCATCCGGTGTCTGAGCGGAGCCACTTTATAACAGCAAGGAATGGAAATATCAGCATTCGGTGTCTGAGCGAAGCCGAAGACACACCATGCGCACATTTTCCATTCAACGTGAACCATTTATCGTTCGAATCTGTATCTTTAGGTAAAACCTACAATCATGAAGTCAATTTATTTTGTTGCATTCCTACTCCTCGTTGCTTCGTGCGGAGAGCCAACCGAAGTGATTAATACCATTAAAAAGCAGCAACGTGTCGATATTCAATTGTCCGATGCAGATCTGTTTGAAACGAGCAAAATTTTTGCATTTCTTCAAAATGATATCAAATTCATTGAGGAAGCAAATAAGTTGTACTTGAATGGTTTGGATGCGTTTAAAAACAAGAAAGATTTAGACAGTGCGGATTTTTACTTGCGCAAATCGATCCTCAAGGAACCATCGGGAAAGGCATACTACGAATTGGGGAATGTCTACATGGACAAAAAACAGTACGGTAAAGCTTTGAATGCGTATGATTTAGCGGAAAACTTAAACTATCAGCCCTTCTCAAAGATTTTGTACAACAAATCGTGCTTGTATTCTTTGCAAAAGGAAGTCGAATTATCTGGACAATACTTAGAATACGCTTTGCAAGCCGGATATAACAATTTGGACCACATTGATAAGGATGCCGATCTTGCTGAGTTGCGAAAATCCGAACATTTTAAACCAGCACTCGAAAAAGGTGTGCGCGGAATGTCGAACTCGAAAAATCTGTTTTGGCTTCAATTTAAAAAGCTGTTTCCGAAGTATCCGTTTCCACATAAAATCAAATCGCAGTTAGACGAAAAAATCATGTCGGGAATGCAATACATTTCCTACGATTTCGAAAAGTACATTTCAGAAATGAGGGATGAGAAGTTTTCTCGTGAGGTGAGCAAAGGCTTTTACCACTATGCCCAGATGTATGAAACTGATGATTTTGTGGCGGTTGTGTACATCGTGAAGGATGAATTTATGGGAGAGGCAGCACCGTTGTTGTACCGTATGGCAACGTTCACGCATGAAGGGAAACTCATCGATAAGAAGCGAATTGGTGGAAAAGAATACCTGAGTGATGATATTTGGGAGACTACTTTCAATAAAGACAGAACCATCGACATTCGTATTCTCGAACCAACCTATGAGAAAGATCCAGATGAGTTCGGTTATTATGAGAACCAAGTTGTTTCTACAAAGGAAGTAGATACGAAGCGTTACAAAGTGAATGATGCAGGTAAAATCGTTGACCTTTCTCAAAATAAGGATGTCGCGAACATATAGTTCACAAGCTTTTCGAGTTTTTCAAAATCTAAGTCCAAAATAGATTCTTGAGCGTAGCTATTACAAAGAGCTATTACAAAGAGCTATTAAATGAGAATAAGAAGGAAAATTTTGACGTTTTACTGATTTACGGTGCAATAATCGGTCGTTATCCTGAGCAGCTTCAGTAATTGTTAACAGTTGACTTCAGAAGATGACGTGCATATCCAAAGGCAATCAACAGTTCTGCAAGAATCAAATTGGGTATCCAACTGAGGTAAGCAAGAAGAATGTAGGTTTCCTTTGGTCCGAGTTGAACCTCGAATACATCAAATAAATAGGCGTAGAAACGGAGTGTTACCGCTGATAAAGTGAGTGCGTAGCTTCGAATGTTCCATTTGATGTGAGCCAAAAAGTTGCCCTTTTTCACCTTCCAGAAGGAAATAAAGGTGAAAATAATCCAGCAAAAGGACAGTAGTACGAAACTTGTTTGGGCAACTCTTCCTCCGTTTGCATAAAACGACATCACCAGTGCAGCGGGACCAGAAATCAATAAAACAGTTACTACATAGGTATAGCCAAGAGCTTTGTGCCATTTCGGACGATTCCGAATCATCCACTTATTGAATTGAAACAATCCAGCGATAATTACAATTGGACTCGAAAATACATGTACGTAGAAACTGATTCGCCAAAGATCAATATGATAAATCCACTGTTTCGTCCCCAAAAACTCCACATTCGGTTCAAAATAGATGTAGGGAAGTGAAAGAAGAATCAATAAATACGACGCATAGGCAATCGCAAGGAATGCAGCGCTATTGATCAATTTGGATAAAATGGATGTGAAATTGGCCATACCTACGGGTACATGCGCATGTGAATCGGATTTCCTTCCCAGAAAAGCGAAGCTTCATATTCGCCAGTTTGAACTTTATAGCTCATTTTGGGTTTTGGCAAGATTTTGTTCGGCTCCCAAGCAACAGTTACCACATCATCATCCATCGACCAAGTTCCCTGAATCTCTTTCATCTGTTTTTGACTGCGCTCTACTTCACTTTCATTCGACCAATATCCACCTGGATAGTAAGAGAAAATGACCAAACCATCTTGCTTAAACGAATACTCACCCAAGGTATCATAGGCATCCGAGAAATGAAAGTGCAATGTTTCAAATGTAATCTTCGGAGTCTCGCTCCATTCAATTTTGTCTTTGGTATTGACGCGCTTTAATTCAAATGACTTCGGAGAGATAATACCGCTATTCGAATTCCATACACCTTGAGGTTCCGATTCTTCTCCTATAAATAGAAGTTCAAACACTCCGTCAAATTCATGGTCTCCTGGCTCAGCCATGTATACTTTAATCGAATCACCGCTGCGCTCAACCTTTCCACTCAAATTTCGTTGAAGTCCTTTGTGAATGTTATAGCCAACTGCATTTGTTTTGCTTACATAATTCAAGATGATGCGAATGTCACTTCCCCCGAAGTCTCCCACATATATTCCTTTCAAGGTTGCGTAGTCGAACAAATCTTCCTCAGGAACTTCAGCTTGAATTTCTTCAATTTCAATCACTTCTTTGGTGATGGGTTCAGAATCCTGGCAAGCATACAAAAATGCCATTCCTGAGAGTAAAACTGCAAATCGAAACATAGCTTTCAAGTTAGTGTTGCACTAATCTACGAAGAAATTTGTTGAATCGTTGCTAATCTCAGTGTTGGACCATCAGACTTCAAAGCTGTTCAGTCCTTGGTTGCCAGAAAATCGAATACTCCTCCTACTCAAACGCTTCCATCGCTGCTTTCAAGTAGAACTTTTCAACTTTTCTTGGAACAAGATAGTCGGGTTCAATCAGCAGGTCTGGAACCTTGATTTCTGTTGGTGTAGTTGAATCTGGAAGATGAGAGTAAAACGTGTTGGGATTAACCAATAGTCGGAACTTGGAGTTTGGTAGCACCGCAACGAGGGTTCCTGCATTCCCTCGGTAAAAACTTCCGCCAGCAGGTCTGCCTACAAGTTTTGCATCACACAAGGTTTTTAAGTGACAGGCCAAAATAGACGCAGAAGAGAAGGTGGACTCATCGGTAATCACTACAATGTCGCCATCGAACACCAAGTCGTCATCAATCGGAGTGGTACGAACAATTCCGTCTTCGAATGTATTCATCCATTTTCGAAGGCGCTGAACGCGACTCATCCATTTATGTCTGCGGTAGTCGCCATTTCTCTTTTTTAAATGAGTTGTTTCAAAGAACTTTTTGGGTTTCTCAACAACGTACCTTCCTAATTCAACATCTTCACCAACGAAATACCGCATCAGATCATATTGCATAATCCCGCCTGTGTTGCCGCGTAAGTCAACAATTACTTTTTCAATCTTTTTTGATTGAATTTTGCGAAATGATTTTTCTAAGAAGGCGTTATACTCTTTTCCGGTGCATGCAGTGAATGATCGGAATCGAAAAACTCCCACTTTGGATTTTTCAATGTGGAAGGTGCCAATCTCTTCTTGCTTAACGGCGTCTTCCGAGGCTGATTCTTCCAAGCGTTCATTGATCGTATTAACAGGGGCGGCGCCCAATTGGAAATACGCCGAAATGGTGTCGCTCCCTTTTACGTAGATTACTTGAACAGAATCGAGATCGTAAGGATCACTCAGGTGACGATAAAACTCAAAAAGTTCGGAGGCTTGGTGATATTTGAAGTCGATTTTGTCTTCGTCCGAAGAAAGATAAGGAGCAATTTTTTCCATCATTTCAGGAAATGTCTGGTGGTTCATCGACAAAACTTCATAGTTGCCTTTGATTTTTTTGACCAGCTTCTCATTAGCTCCGTTCATATTAACAACATCGTAGTCGTCCGAATCAATTTTTCCTGTGTAGAGTTTTTTGCCTTGGATGATTAAATCAAACGGTACAGACTTACGAGAACTCAACCAAGCTCTGAGCAATTCAGTGGTAGGGTGAATTTGGGTATGTCCGCATCCCAGTTTCGAGAGCGTCGAACTGTACAATCGATATTGTTCCAGCAAATCTTTCTCTTCGGAAAGGGAGGATTCCAATTCGGATAAATAATGATACATCGTATCTGCTGACTGATGCAAGTCGAGACGTCCTTCTTTGGCAACCAATACTTTTTCGAATACCTCGAAATCTTTCAATTGTTTCTTGACAGAACCTCTTTTGACCTGTGCGAAGGTCAACGTTGGAAAAAGGAAGATTATTAGAATGATGTTTCGCATAGCCAGAATATCATATCTAAAATAACGAGAAAACAAAAGATGGTAACAGGTATGCGCCTATTTTAACTTTTCTTTTGCTTGAGATGCGTAGAATCCATTTCCATCTGCAATGGTTTGGTAAATGGTTTGCGCTTTCGACTTTTGCTTTAATTTATCGTAGCTCTCTGCAGTCATCCATAAGGCTTCCTCATCGAAGTTGGAGAATTTTCCATCCATGCAATTTTCGAAATATTCAATTGCTTTAGGGTATTCCCGCAAGTTGAACAAACATATACCCGCGTAAAAATTCGCGTTGACATCATCCGGATACGTTTCTAGTATAGTTTCAAAACGAGAAAGAGCCTTCTTATAATTACCGCGCTCGAAGACTTTCACTGATTTATCGATGAAATCAATATAAGGTACATCTACTTCTCTCCAAACAGGATCTTCATCTTCCGAATATTCTCCTTCTTTGTCGGCAGGAGTTCCCGTGAGTAGAAGTTGCTTCGTTTTTACTTGAGGCTTTTCGCGGTACTTACGATAGTCCACAAGCTTCATTGAATGCAAGTAAATTTCTTTGGCTTCCTTGTGGTCACGAACAATTTCAGGTTTGGGAACTGGAATTGGGTTCACAACGGGCAATTCTTGGATGGGAACGGGAGGAGTTTCAGTTCGGAACGTAACAATATCCTGAAACTCCTTGCTGATTTGTTTTGCTTCTACCTGTTCTTCCTTCGGAGCTTGTTTCATTTGCTCGATAGGCTCGGGAAGGCTTACGTCGGACTCATCCAAAACGATCACATTCATTTTCGTTACCGGCGCTTCCTCTTTTGTTTCGGTTGTTGCCACAACAGGAGTCGATTCTTTCGGACGATCGCTGAAGTAGATCACGGCAACAATTGTTGTAGCCACAATGGCTGTTCCCCCAATAAGCTTATAGGGTGAAATACCTTTGGATGGAGCAAATTTGCTGTCTAAGTTCGACATGACGCTGGTATCGTAGGATAATTCCTCCCATCCGTCCATTGCATCCTGATCAAAGGAGTCGTCCATTGCCTTCTGTTCAATGCTGTTTTTCACACTCGGATCTTCGCTTCGGCCATACGCCTCCACATCCGATCGCTCAAGTGGCTCAGACTTAAAGATGTTATATAGCCGATTTAAACTCATTTCTCTTTTCTAAAGTTAATTTTAAATTGCGTTTTCCGTTTTGAATCGCACTCTTTACCTTTTTGATGTCAAGCTTCAAGAGGGTAGTGATCTCCTGATAGGATTTGCTTTCAATGTAAAACAGTTCAATGCATTTTCGTTGCTCTTCCTTCAACTCCTGAATGGCTTCCTCTAACATCTCATACTTGATTTCTTTTGCTTCAGCCAAATGAAGTTCGTCCTTCGCTTCTAACTCCTTTGTGATTTCAGTGGAGGCATGCCCTTTTTTTCGCAAGAGCATCAAGCATTCATTCTTCGTAACCATATAAAGCCACGATTTAAATCGCTCAATGGAGTGATTTTTTAATTTGTTCGGTAGTTTTTCGAAAATGTTCATGGTCATATCTTCTGCATCTGCCTGATTTTTCAGGTATTTCATACACGTACCCATAACCAAATGTCCATAGCGCTTGTAAATTTCGCCTACAATGTCGCTCGAGGATTTGTCTCTATATAGTGAAACAAGTTCCTCATCGGATAGTTGATGATATGTTATACGTTTACGAAAGAGCATTCTTTATATAGATGTGTTTGATATAATCATTCCATAAAAATATTTCAATTTATTTGATTTGAGTCTATACTATATATAGTATGATGGTTTTAAACTATTTTTAGCGTATGAAGAAAATTGCACTGATAACCTCGGGAGGTGATGCTCCAGGAATGAACGCGTGTGTTCGAGCCATAGTTAAATCATGTTTAGTAAAGGGAATTGTTCCAGTTGGATACTATGATGGTTATGATGGTATGATGAATAATCGGTTCAAGGAGATGAAAACAGAGGATGTCGTTAATATCATTCAGAGAGGTGGTACTGTTTTAGGAACGGCGAGGTCAGAAGAATTCAAAACGGTTGAAGGTCGCAAAAAAGCAATTGAGAGTTTGAGGCAAAATGAAATCGATGGTTTTATTTGTATCGGAGGGGATGGTTCATTTACAGGTGCAAGTATCTTAGGTGATGAAATGAGTATTCCTGTAATTGGAATTCCAGGTACAATAGATAATGATATATATGGTACGGATCGAACAATTGGTTTTGATACTGCAATGAATACAGTTGTGACGGCAGTAGATAAGATAAAAGATACTGCGGGAAGTCATCATCGTATATTTTTGGTTGAGGTGATGGGAAGAGATGCGGGCTTTATTGCTTTGGAAACGGCAATTGCTTCTGGGGCAGCTTCAGTCCTAATTCCTGAAGAGAGGTCCAATATAGAATTGTTGGCAGAAGATTTACGGAGCCAAGGAAAGCGAAGAGGTAACCTAATAGTGATTGTTGCAGAAGGGGATGATGCTGGAGGAGCAAAGGAGATTCACTCCAAGTTGGTTCCATTAATGGAGGGGTATACCCTACGCTATTCTATACTCGGACACATACAAAGAGGGGGGAGTCCATCTGCTTTTGATAGAATTTTAGCCACACGTATGGGAGTTTATGCAGTAGAAAGTTTATTGAATGGAGAAAATAATATGGTTGTGGGATCTTTAGGAGATAAACTCCATTTGACCCCAATTAAGGATGCGGTGAGCAAAGAATCGATACCAGACCTAGAACATCTAAAAATAATTAAGGCACTTAAAACCGTTTGTTAGAATGGATTAGCTTAATTGGTTTAATTTTTTTTAAAAAAGATTGTTTAAAAGTGTTGTTAAAGTAAAAAAGATGCATACCTTTGCAGCCCGCATTCAACGGAATGTATGGTTAGCCAGAGAGCTAAAAGGATTGAAAGAAGAGTTACTAAAAAAGATTTTTTAAAAA
>JABXHO010000174.1 GCA_013373595.1 Flavobacteriales bacterium
GCGTTCTCCGTGGTAAAACTAAACACAGCATCGTGTCTTGACGCAGTCAAGCCCGTGTCTTAGTGGTGAAAAAATAAACCACAAATGTCACGAAGTACACAACGCTTCCCATGGTTTAAATGGGTGTTCGAACACAAAGAAATAAAGTATCCAACCCTATGTATCTATGCGGTAAAAAAAACAACACAGCTTTGTGTCTTGACGCAGTCAAGTTGTGTCCTTGTGGTGGAAAAATAAATCACGAAGACACAGAGTTCACAAAGGTTCCCATTGTTTATATGTTTTATAGGATGCAAAGAGTTATTTGTTCAATCAACACCTTTGCGTCTTCACCCGATAGTTATCGGATTCGACAAGCTCAATGCGGTGTGCGTTCTCCGTGGTAAAACTAAACACAGCATCGTGTCTTGACGCAGTCAAGCCCGTGTCTTAGTGGTGAAAAAATAAACCACAAATGTCACGAAGTACACAAGGATTCCCATGGTTTAAATGGGTGTTTGAACGCAAAGAAATAAAGTATCCAACTCTATGTGTCTATGTGGTAAAAAAACAACACATCTTTGTATCTTGACGCAGTCAAGTTGTGTCTTAGTGGTGGAAAAATAAACCATGAAGACACAGAGTTCACAAAGACTCCCATGGTTTAAATGGACGTTAGAACCCAAAGAGGTGTTTGCTCATCATGAAATCTCATTCCGAGAACATTGGAAAAAAAACTACGACAAATCCATCATAAACTACAAACAAATGGTATCAAGCTTTGATGCCAGTGTGTCCATCGAATAGCTCGTCCTGTTTGGAAAGAAATGATAGTTAGAAACAATGCTGTCGAAAGATTGCGTGTAGCAATAGTCGAGTCCACCTTCATAGTCAATTAACTGATCACGGTAGCTTAGAGTGCTTACGGTTAACTTTTTCCCTGAGTCGGAATAAAGCAAATGTTCCCTTTTCCAAGTATCTCCGTTATTTTCAGTTTTCGCAACACACGAAACGGATGTGATCTTCTCAGATTTTAAATCATACGTATACGAGTAAACGGTTATTAGGTGATTTTTTCTTTTTGGGATCTGCATAATGGTAAACGAAACCCATGATTCATATTTCTGACAATCTAAAAAGAAATAACGCGAATATGAGTCAAATTCAATCTTCTGTTTACTCGGATAGTTAGTTTCAAAACCGGCTAGGTGCTCCTTGAAAAAACTACTGTCAATTTCTTCCACAAAAAACTCTCCATCATATAAATCAATGGATGATTCTTGAACTCTAGGTTGGGAATAGGAGACAATAGTTTCTATCCATGGTGGAGTTTGATCCTGACTTGTTGAAGCCTTGTGAGGGGCGTTGAGAGAGCAAGCGGTCAGAATAAACATTCCTAGGCTGCTTAGGATAAGATATTGAACAGTTGAAATCATGATAGCTCTACCAAATTAACGATTAATTCGATGTGTGCGTAAGTAAGAGGTGTTAAAATCAGGTGTTTGTAGTTTTTTTTCTTCGCCCTTATCGTTGGTTCGTTTACTTCGATTGATGAATTCTCAACCAAAGAAAAAGAGGCGTTTCAAAACGCCTCTTTCCATATCTACCCAAGGGTAATTTTTAAAAATCAGGATTAAGCCAACTCAACAGTCAATCCAGCATCCGTCTTCGTAACTTTCGTTAAACCGTGCTTTCCTAATCCCTTCATTCCTTTATCCCATTGCTTATTCGATAATCCAGCAGCAGCTTTCAAATCATTCAAGTCCATTGTTTGCTCTTTGGAAAGAATATCAAAAATCAATTTTTCATTTTCTGTCAATTCTGGACCTTTCTTCTCATTGAATTTCTCTTGTTTCATTTGAGGGAAGAACAATACTTCTTGAATCGACTGGTTGTTCGTTAAGAACATGATCAAACGATCCATTCCAATTCCCAATCCAGATGTTGGTGGCATTCCGTATTCCAATGCGCGTAAGAAATCTTGATCAATCAAGCCAGTTGCTTCATCATCTCCTTTTTCCGACAAACGAACTTGCTCCTCGAAACGCTCACGCTGATCAATTGGATCATTCAACTCAGAGTACGCATTCGCGATCTCTTTTCCACAAACCATCAACTCAAAACGCTCCGTTAAGTCTGGATTGTCGCGGTGTTGTTTACACAATGGCGACATTTCCTTCGGGTAATCGGTGATGAAGGTTGGCTGAATGTAATTTCCCTCACATTTCTCACCGAAAATTTCATCAATGATTTTTCCTTTACCCATAGTTTCGTCCACGTGCAGTCCCATTCCGAGCGCCGCTTCTCTCAACTCATCTTCCGATTTACCCAGAATATCGTATCCAGTGAATTCTTTAATCGAATCCGCCATGGTTACGCGAGCATACGGTGCTTTGAAATCCACTTCGTGCTCACCGAACGTTGCTTTTGTTGTTCCGTTTACGGCAATGGCACAGTGCTCCAACAAACGCTCAGTGAAATCCATCATCCAGTTGTAATCTTTGTATGAAACATAGATTTCCATAGCTGTAAACTCAGGATTGTGTGTTCTGTCCATTCCTTCATTTCTGAAGTTCTTCGAGAACTCGTACACGCCGTCAAATCCACCAACAATCAATCGCTTCAGGTACAACTCATTCGCGATACGCATGTACAATGGAACATCCAATGCATTATGATGTGTAATAAATGGTCGCGCTGCCGCTCCTCCCGGAATTGGTTGCAAAATCGGCGTTTCAACTTCTAGGTATCCCGCTTCATTGAAGAAGCTACGCATCGCATTGAACAATTTTGTTCGCTTGATGAATACTTCTTTTACATTTGGATTTACAACCAAATCAGCATAACGCTGACGGTAACGCAATTCAGGATCAGTAAACGCGTCGTGTACTTTTCCTTCTTTATCTGTTTTCGGAAGTGGAAGTGGTTTCACAGCTTTACTGAGTACCGTCAATTCTGTTACGTTCACAGAAATTTCGCCCACTTGCGTTTTGAACATCGTTCCACGGATTCCAATAAAATCTCCAAGGTCCAATAGCTTCTTGAAAACATCATTGTACATCGTTTTATCCTCACCTGGGCACAACTCATCGCGATTTACATAAATCTGAATTCTTCCCGAAGAATCCAATAATTCAGCAAAGGCTGCTTTTCCCATCAAACGATTCGACATTAGTCGACCTGCCAAGCATACTTCCTTTCCTTCCTTATACTCCTCCTTGACCTTCTTGGCAAGATCAGTTACAGGGTAAAGCGCTGCTGGATAGGGATCAATTCCCAATGCGCGCAACTTCGACAACGATTCTCTTCGTTGTACCTCCAAATCGGAAAGTTCGATGTTACTCATAATCGTTTTGTAAAATGAATGGGCAAAGATAGAAAGTTTGTACGATGTTTTTCAGTTAAAAAAGGCGATTTCTGCTCCAAATCGTTGGTTTAACAGATGAAAGGAAATGGAAAGATGAATTTAACACGGTAAAATCGTGTGATAAAAGTCGAAGAAGCATGCGCGGTTTTGGCAGATATCTACTCAAAGCAAGGAAAGCGCATGCGTTCGACTTCGTTTCGAAGATCATCAAGGTAGAAAATGATCGTTCGGTTTTTGGCTAGATTGTCATGACTACTCAAAACATGACATTTTCTAAATTGAACTATTGATAGTGAAAATTAAGCATTGATTTCTGAAGTTGAATCGAAATCGGAGACTATTTCCTAGGATTCGGCAAAAAGTGGTAATGGACGAAAGTGGGATTGCGGAAATCCGAATCTTTGAAGCCGTTTTATGTGCTTTAGTGATATTTTGTACTCTATTAATTGGGAGAGTTTAATCCAATTTTGTTCCCTTCGCTGTCCAGAATAATCGCGAAGTATCCACTTTCATCGGCATGCATGGTTTTCGGGATAATGATTTCACCTCCGCTTTTCTCAACTTTGTTCAGAACGGATTGAAGGTCACTTCCAGCATTGAAGTAAATGATACTACCGTCTGTGGATGGTGCATATCCTTCTGCTTCAATGAGAATCCCAGATACAGGTTGATTTTCGTAGGGAAGGATTCCCATTTTCATTCCTTCAACATCCATTTGCTCAATGTTGATGGATAAGATTTCTTCATAAAAGGAAATGGCACGTGAAATGTCTGATGCGGGAATCTCAAAAAGTGAGATTAATGGGGAAGCTGTGTGGTTCATATGTGTTGTTTCTTGTTGAATGATTGTTTCTTCTGATGGGGCGTTATCTTGTGTACAAGAGCCGAATAGAATGAGTGATGCGGCAACACCGAGAAGGATGATTTTTTTCATTGCTGTGGGTTTTTGAGCAAAATTAGCGCACAGAACGACTTAGAAATTGTACAAATACGACAATTAAGATTCTCCGTAGAAAAGAGAGGATAGTTGTAAATTCCCTTTTTGTCTTAGCAGTTGCTTTGGGGTGGAACCAATGAATTCTTTAAAGTCCTTGATGAAGTGAGACTGATCAAAATAATCGCTTTCGTACGCAATACGCGTGAGACTTTGATCTTCGGAAAGGATGAGTTTGAGAGCTGTCTGCAAACGGATAATTCTTCCAAGCTGCTTCGGACTAATTCCGATGTGTTTTTTGAATTTTCTTTCTAATTGTCTTCTTTGAGAAGGATTATTTTGAACAATTGATCGGATTGAATCACGACCATTTGTCTCAGTCAAAGAATCTACGGTTTGGGTGATTAATTTGTCGACCATTCCATTTTGGGTAAGTCGCTCCAAAAGGAAGCTTTCAATAATTCGAATGCGCTCATCTGTGTTTTGGGCAGCGAAAATAGCACGTTCCAGTTTCTCCGCTTGTGCGGCTCCAAAAAGTGATTCCAATGTCACCTCTTTATCGACAAGGTGTTCCAGCGGTTGGTGAACGAAATTGGCAAATCCAAATGGATAAAAACAAACAGCGAACGATTCAACGTTTCCTACAGGTTCGATGAAAAAAGAGCGTGTTCGTTGCCCCATCACCATGGAACTGGGGTGAATGACATATTCGTTTTCAGAGATGTACTTCTTGATCGGATCACGAAAGTTGAATGTCATTTCAATGCAGCCATCAGGAATAAGTTTTTGCTTTTCATTTTTCGGATCGAAAGGAACTTCTAACGTCCAGTAGAATTTCACAAGAGAACTCAAGTCAGTGTGTGGTTGGTATGTCTGATAGATCATCTAGCTCTTTAATTGGTTCGGATTTCGAGAAAGGTACAAACTATTGTCGCTTTCCATTTAACACTCCGCAATGAATAACTCTTACATTCGTATGACATTCTATTCAATATTCAAACTATCTTTGGCAAATGGACTTCAGTACAATCAAGGCCTTACACATCATATTTGTGGTTAGTTGGTTCGCAGGACTCTTCTATATCGTACGTTTGTTTGTTTACCATACAGAGGCTCAGGATAAAGAGGAAACTGAAAAGCGCATTCTGTCGAAACAATTCGAATTGATGGAAAGTCGTTTGTGGTGGATCATTACCACGCCGGCCATGGTGTTAGCCATTGTGTTCGGAACGTGGATGGTGGTGTTAAACTGGGAATATTACCTCTACGCGCCTTGGATGCAACTCAAATTGGCATTCATCGGTGTTTTGTTGATTTACCACTTTACGTGTCAAAAAATCCTATTCGATTTCAAAAAAGGAAAGTTCAATTGGAAGTCGAACGGATTGCGATTGTGGAACGAATTGGCTACACTTTGCCTTGTGGCAATTGTCTTTTTGGTCGTATTGAAAGACGGATTGAATTGGATCAAAGGAACAGTTGGGTTCTTCGGAGTTGCAATTGGACTCATGATCCTCATCAAAATATATAAACGAATTAGAAGCCGATCGGCATCCTGACAATTATTGGGGAATCGGTCAAAACGTCGAAGAGAAGTTCGACATGAAATAATTAAAACAATAGAGTTATGTACACGAATTTATTGGTAGAAACGAACGGACAGATTGCTGAAATTACCATCAATCGTCCAAAACAATTGAACGCACTAAACAAAGAAACAATCCAGGAGTTGCACAATGCATTGAAGGCAGCAGATGAAGATGCTAGTATCGGTGTAATCATTTTGACAGGTTCTGGAGAAAAGGCGTTTGTAGCAGGAGCTGACATCAAAGAATTCGCTGACTTTTCAATTGCTGAAGGAGGAGAATTGGCGCAAAACGGACAAAATATCTTATTCGATTTCATCGAAAATCTATCTACTCCAGTAATTGCAGCTGTAAATGGTTTTGCACTCGGTGGTGGATTGGAATTAGCGATGGCTTCGCACATGCGAGTAGCTTCTTCTAACGCACGAGTTGGTTTGCCAGAAGTAAGCTTGGGAGTGATTCCAGGATACGGTGGAACACAACGTTTGACGCAGCTTGTAGGACGTGGAAAAGCAAATGAGTTGATCTTCACAGCAGGAATGATGAAAGCAGATGAAGCGTTGCAGTGGGGATTGGTAAACTACGTAGTAGAGCAAGCTGACTTGATGGACAAAGCACGCGAAATTGCTGGAAAGATTTTGAATAATTCAGCAAGTGCGATTGCTTCAGCGATTAGTGCCGTAAATGCAAACTTCCAAGATGGGGTGAATGGCTACAAAGTAGAAATTCAAGAATTCGGAAAATGCTTCGGAACAGAAGATTTCAAAGAAGGAACAACCGCGTTTATCGAAAAACGTAAAGCAAACTTTAGAAAATAAGTTGAATCCGCTAAAAAGTTTACTCGGGCAAACAGCCATTTATGGGTTGCCAACAATTGTTGGTCGACTGCTCAACTACTTTTTAGTTCCACTTTACACGGGCGTTTTTGCCCATACTTCCGACTACGGAATTATTTCAGAGCTCTACGCTTGGGTGGCTTTTCTTATTGTCTTGCTCACCTTCGGGATGGAGACGGCTTTTTTCAAGTACCTGAACGAACGGGACGATAAGGACACGGTCTTCCGAAACAGTTTTTTGACGGTGCTCGGAATCAATGTGCTCTTCTTTTTATTGCTCCTAATTTTCAGTTCAAGTATCGCAAGCTCCATGGGCTATCCCAACAATACGGAGTTCATCTTGATTCTGGGATTTGTGGTCTGTATTGATGCCATTACGGCCATTCCAATGGCAAAGTTGAGGGCAAACAATCAAGCGAGACGCTTCGCGACCATTCACTTTTCGGCCATTGCGGTCAACATCTTGTTGAACTTGTTCTTCATGTTGGTGTTGTTCAATCCAGATGAACCCATGACGGGAATTTTGTACATTTTGATAGCCAATTTGCTGTCGTCAAGTGTCAAAGTCGTGGGGACGTACAAAGACTTTCTAGGACTAAAGTTTACCGTTAATTGGGAACT
The DNA here is from genome assembly GCA_013373595.1 of Flavobacteriales bacterium. Taxonomy (GTDB): domain Bacteria; phylum Bacteroidota; class Bacteroidia; order Flavobacteriales_D; family Crocinitomicaceae; genus UBA4466. The sequence goes on from JABXHO010000174.1 coordinate 7,324, forward strand.
CGCCAAGTCGATGTCTAAATACGCATTGCCGTTGGTGGTGGCAGGGTTTGCAGGGATTGCCAACGAAACACTCGACCGAGTAATGATGAAGCCGTTGTTGGTGAGTACGGGGAAAACAACCGACGAAGCATTGTCTGAAGTCGGGATCTACAGCGCCGTGTACAAGCTGGCAATGATTGTCACGATTTTTCTTCAAGCCTACCGTTACGCAGCAGAACCTTTCTTTTTCTCACAGAATAAGAACAAAGACCGAAACAAGCTCTACAGCAAAATCATGAATTATTTCATTGCCGCTGTGTGTTTGGTGTTTTTGGGAGTGGCACTCAACATTGATATTTTCAAACACTTTATCCGCAATTCGGATTATTGGGTTGGGTTGGGAGTTGTGCCTATTCTGCTTGTTGCGAATGTCTTTTTGGGGATTTACTACAATCAATCCATTTGGTACAAGTTAAGCGGACAAACCCGTTTTGGGGCGTACATCGCCATTGGTGGAGCGGCCATTACCGTATTGATCAACGTTATTTTTATTCCGATTTACGGATATTGGGCAAGTGCATGGGCAACATTAATCGTGTATGGACTGCAAATGATAGCGTCGTATGTCCTCGGACAAAAGTACTATCCAATCAAGTATAATTTGCGGAAATTTGGTCTCTACTTTGGTTTGGCGCTTGTATTGTTTTTTGTCGCAAAGTGGATGAATATTGGTGCAATTCCTACAGAGATTAATGGCACGCCAGATGGTACGGAGATGGTGGCAGAATCAACCGAGTCATCAACAATCTATGTAAGCGATTTGCTCCCGTATTCGAATGCGGAAGTTCAAAATAATACTCAGGATGAAGTGCTGGAGTTGGACACCTTATTCAATCAATCGAAAATCTTTTCGTGGACAAAATTCTTCGTGCATAATTCACTGATTTTATTCTACGTCTTTGTTGTTTGGTTCATTGAAAAACCGACCCGTCCAAAGCAAGTGGCAGTAGCTTAATTTCCATTTCCTAGCATTTGGCAAGAACGCGTTCAAAACCACCAATCCCAATCTTCAACAGGGCGTTTCCCTATCGGGTCAGGCTGTCCACTCTATCTCCGACATCCGTGGGATAATCGGAGGATGCCGCTTCCATCCTTAACGCGACAATCGCTTTGTAAATTGACAACTATCGGGTCGAAAAAAACGCCTCAATTCAAGGGTTTGCCAAATACTAGGAAATGCCAGTTTTCTGTTTAACTAACGTTCCAACGTTAGTAACTTCTCTGTAAAACAAGCGTTTTCAAACCGTCTCAACCATCGTTTTTCGTACCTTTGGGAATAGTGTGCAAACGAGAAAATGCCTATGAAAGTTAAAGTAATCAATCAGTCAAAACACGCATTGCCAACTTACGAAACATCCGCTTCGGCAGGATTGGATGTTCGCGCAAACATTGATGCGCCCATCGAGCTAAAACCATTGGAAAGAGCCTTGATCAAAACAGGAATCTTTTTGGAAATTCCTGAAGGTTACGAATGCCAAGTGCGTCCACGTAGTGGATTGGCTTACAAAAATGGAATTACGGTTCTCAATTCACCGGGTACCATCGATGCAGATTACCGTGGAGAAGTGGGGGTTATCTTGATCAACCTTTCCAATGAAACGTTTGTAGTGAATGATGGTGAACGCGTAGCGCAATTGGTGTTTGCCGAATTCAAACAGGCTGAATGGGTACAAACCGAAGTACTTTCGGATACAGAACGTGGCGAAGGTGGATTTGGAAGCACAGGAGTGAAGTAAGGTACTTCAAAACGACAAAAGAAAACAAAGACAATGAAAATTATAGTTCCAATGGCAGGGCGAGGAAGCCGCTTACGCCCGCACACATTAACCGTTCCCAAACCTCTTGTTCCCGTTGCGGGAATGCCAATTGTTCACCGTTTGGTGCGCGATATTGCTGAGGTTGTCGGAGAAAAAGTGGAGGAGGTCGCATTCATTTTGGGTGATCCAGCCTTTTTTGGTGATGATGTGGTCGAAAGTCTTACGGAGTTAGCAAATGACCTAGGAGCAAAAGCTTCGATCTACCGACAAGATCAACCGCTCGGAACAGGACATGCCATCATGTGCGCGAAGGATTCGTTGCAAGGACCAGCAGTTATTGCGTACGCGGATACCTTAATCCAGGCCGATTTCAAATTAGATCCGGCAGCGGACGCAGTTATTTGGGTGAAGCAAGTGGATCGACCTGAAGCATATGGAGTGGTAAAGCTCAACGATAACAAAGAAATTGTTGAATTGGTGGAGAAACCGAAGGAGTTTGTCAGCGACCTAGCGGTTATTGGAATCTACTATTTCAAGGAAGTTGGGGAGTTGAAGAATGAATTGCAAAACGTACTCGATAATAACATCATCCACGGAGGAGAATACCAAATCAACGACGGCATCAAAGGAATGATGGCAAAGGGAAAAGTATTCAAAACAGGTGAAGTGGAACAGTGGATGGACTGCGGAAACAAAAAAGTAACCGTTGAAACCAACCAGCAAGTACTCAAAAACGAAGCGAAAAAAGGAAAACAACTCATTCCCGATTCGTGTGAAATCGAAAACAGTGTAATTATTAAGCCGTGTTTTATCGGCGAAGGGGTGAAGTTAACGAACGCTGTCGTTGGTCCATATGCAAGCATTGGAGCGTATACCGAAATTTCAGACAGTCGTGTGAGCAACTCTATCATTCAGCAACATGTGAACATCTCGAAAGGGATTATTGAAAACTCCATGATCGGTTCTTTCGCTCAGTTCAAAGGTTTGGCGCGAGATTTGAGCATTGGTGATTATTCTACAATAGATGAATAAATTTATAACATACAGTTTTGGCTTCGTCTTTATCCTTGCTTCGTGCGGGGGAACAAAAGAAGTGGTCACAAAAGGAGACGTAGCACCTCCCAACAATGCCTATATCGAAACATTTCACGAAGGTGTTCGGTTGAAAACCACTGGTCGGGTCGAAGAAGCGATCGAAAAATTTCAACAGTGCTTGGCAATCAAACAAGATGATGACGCAGTGTATTATGCACTTTCGGAACTCGAATTGATGCTCGATCATAAGGAAGCTTCATCGAACTACATCAAAAAGGCTTCGGAAATTGATCCAAACAATACATGGTACATTCAGGAATTGGCGTACATGTATTTGAATCAAAAGGATTATCCAAATGCAATCAAAAATTTCGATAAACTCGTAAAAAAAGAGCCGGGAAATATCGATTGGTTGTACGGATCGGCACAAGCTTCAATGGAAAGTGGAAACCTCGAAAAATGCATGGAAGCCATGTCTAAAATTGAGGATCAACTAGGACCGAACCCACAAGTATCCTTGCAGAAGTACTCGATTTACATGGAGGCGGGGAAGAACGAGGAAGCACTCAAAGAGTTGATTAAGGCACGTGAGATTTTTCCAGATGAGCCATCAATTATTGGAACAACGGTCGATTATTACTACCAAACAGGACAGCCAGATAAAGCGGCAAATATGCTTGAGGAATTGGTGAAGGCGGACCCGAATAATGGTCGTGCGCATCTTGCCCTTGCAGATGTCTACCGAAAGGAAGGAAATGAAGAACAAGCATTCGAATCGTTGAAAAAAGCCTTTGAATCGGAAGATGTAGACATCGACACAAAAATGGGTGTGCTCATCAGAGTGCATGAATCAAGTTTCGAAATTGATCCTAAAATGTTCGAGTTGGTTGATATCATGCTCGAAAAGTATCCAAATAACGCGAAATCTCATTCCATTCACGGAGATTACCTGTTAAGCGCAGGAAGAGAAGAAGAAGCTTTGGCAGCGTACAAGAAATCAATTGACATCGATGCGAATTCTTACCCAATCTGGAACCAAGTACTGATTATGGAATACCAGCAAGGTTTACACGAACAATTGTACCAGGACAGTAAACGTTGTTTGGAAATTTTCCCTTCAATTGCAACGGTCTACTTGTTGAATGGGGTAAGTGCGAATCAAACAAAACGCTACGCGGAAGCAGTTGACGCCTTATCTGTTGGAAAAGAAATGGTATTCAACGACAAAGCAATTAAGGCAGAGTTTTTAGGACAGTTAGGAGAAGCGAGTTTTGGTTTGAATGCGTTTTCTGATGGGAAATCGTATTACAAGAAAGCATTGGAGTTAGATCCGAACAGTCAATTGATCAAAAATAACTTTGCCTATCGTTTGGCAAATGAAAAAATGGATTTGGATTTGGCGGAGTCGCTAATTGCTCAAGTGGTTCTCAGAGCGCCAAGCGAATCGCAATTCCTCGATACGTACGGATGGGTGTTGTTCCAAAAAGGAGAATACGAAAAGGCTAAGTCAGAGTTTGAATCGGCGTACGCCTACAACACAACGGATGAGGTGATTTTGGAACACCTCGGTGATGTTTATTTCATGTTGAATGATGTAGAAAAAGCCCTGCTTTGGTGGGAAAAAGCGAAAGCCATTGATTCAAATCCAATGTTAGAGAAAAAAATAGCTGATAAAAAATATTATGCGCCTCAAGATTAATACATTACTCGTTGTTGCTTTTGCTCTTATTCTTGTTTCCTGTGGAAATCGTAGAGGAGGAGAAGGGAAATTACCGAAGGTAAAAGATGTGGTGCTGGAACAAGCATTGGATAGTTTGGCGGGTCAGAATTTTTCATCGTTCTACGCGAAGTTGAATACGGATTACAAAGATTCCTCACGCAGTGTATCATTCAAAATTTCATTGAGAATGGTGCAGGACAGCGCAATTGGAGCAACGATCAAAGTGGCAAGCATTCCATTTGTGAATGCGGTAATCAGCCCCGACTCTGTAAAAATGACCAATCGTCAGGACAGGTGTTATACCTTGCAAAGCATCGATTTTTTGAAAGAGAACTTTGGAGTGAGTTTCACACATCGTAACATGGAAGAATTACTGATGGGATTCCCAATTGCGTATTCGAGTGAACTCGAGTACGAGCGTAAGAAAGATCCGTATGCGTACACGCTTTCAACAACCTTGAAAAAGGACGGCGATTCAGGTGATGATCTCAAAATTTACTACGACTTCAATCGTGATGTCAATCAGTTAAAGTCAACGCGATTAGTGAGCGAATCCGACAACACTGAAATCAAAATCGATTACAAGACGCGACAACTCGTGGATGGCTACGCTGTACCAGAGTTGGTGGAAATCGTTATATACATACCGAAGCAAGAGATTTCATTGAAATTAGAATACAGAAAGCCAAGAGTAAATGAGTCAGAGACCATTCATTTCGTAATTCCAGACAGTTATGATCCATGTAAGTAAAATCGCGCTGATCTTTTCGTTATTACTTGTTGGGAATGTGCATTCTCAAACATCGGACAAACTCAAAAAGGAGCAAGAGAGACTTGAGAAAAATATTGCAAGTACACAATCGTTGTTGGAGAAATCTCAAACAAAAACGAAGGCATCATTGAATGATTTGCGTGTGATTCAAAATCAAATTGAGTACCGTGAGCGCTTGCTGAAAAATTATGACAACCAAATTCGTGGTGCAGAGCTAACTGTTCAGCAAAAGGAAAAGCAAATTATTGAATTGCGGGAAAAAGTAAAACAGCTCAAGGCGCAGTACAAAAAGCTGTTGATTTATGCGTACAAGCATCGCAATAAGTACGGCAAATTGATGTACATTTTTACAGCCGATAGCTACAATGAGGCACGAAAGCGCAATGGCTATCTGCGTCGTTTGTCGGATGTACAACTCAAGCAGTTCTTGGTGATTCAGCAAAATCAGGAATTGATCACAGAAGAAATTGGCAAGGTAAACGCGGAGAAAGAAAACAAGTTAATCGTGCTCACCGAGAAGAAAAAAGAGCGTGCGGCAATTGAAGAAGATCGTGCATTAAAGGAAAAAGTATACCAAGAATTTAAGCAAGAGGAGGAGTTGCTTCTAGCGAAACTAAAGGAGGATCAGAAGAAAAAGGAAATTCTCCGAAACCGCATTGCAGCAGCGATTCAAAAGGAGTTAGCGGAGGCCGAAGCCAAACGAAAAGCGGAAGAGGCAGCAGCACTGGCGGCGAAGAAGAAGGAAACAACTTCTAATACGGAGTCGAAACCTGCAGCGGTTACCTTGGCAGAAACGAAGGAATCCAAATTAATTAGCTCAAATTTTGAAGCAAACCGTGGACGCTTGCCATGGCCGGTAGAGAAAGGAAATATCACAGAAAACTTTGGAAAAAATCCTCATCCTACACTCAAAAATGTATCTACGAACAATCGTGGAATTGACATTAGTGCTCCACTTCATGCCCAAGTTCGATCTGTTTTTGAGGGAGAAGTAACAAGTGTACTCAACATCCCAGGAGCTGGAAAAGTTGTGATCATTAAACATGGGAACTACCGAACGGTATACTCGAACTTGCAAGACACATATGTGAAGGCAGGATCGAAAGTATCGACGAAAAAGGTAATCGGTTCCTTGTTGGCAAAGAATGGTGAAACACTTTCTGTCGTGCATTTTGAGGTGCACAAAGTAGTAGGAAACAACGTAACATGTCTTAATCCCGCTCTTTGGGTGTCACGTTAAATGGAATACTAAACATCATTTTTATCGAAGAAATGCTTCGTGTATTATCAATACAGTGACCAAAACTCCAAAAGAAGGTTAAAATCATTCGCGATCAACGCATTTCCCGTACTTTTGCACTATGAAATGGCTATTGAGTATCTTTTTATTGACTTCCTTTTTGGGAAGTGCCCAAGAATCTTGGGAGCAAACGGCTGATTCTCTTGTAGATATCGCGAAGGCACAACTCGGTGTCCCGTACAAATGGGCAACATCAAACCCAGGCAAAAGTTTTGATTGTTCTGGCTTCACGGCTCATGTATATGGTTCTTTGGATATTACAAAATGTAGAAGTTCCAAGGGATATGCCAATATTGGAGAAAAAATCAAGCTTTCAGAAGTGAGAAAAGGAGATTGCCTCTTATTTGCAGGAACCACTCCGGGGAGCAAAACGGTTGGACATGTCGGTATTGTGGTTGAAAACAATGAAGATGGAATCCGATTTATTCACTGTTCCAGTTCAAAAAGACACTTTGGCGTCGTAATAACAGATTATGAAGCTTCAGGATATCCGAAACGATTTTTGCAAGCACGCCGTTTATTTAAATAATCAAGAATATACAAAACGAAAAGAATGAGCATCGATTTAAACAATCCTTGGCACAAAGTTGAAATAGGTGAGAATGCACCGAAATGTGTAAATGGAATCATTGAAATTCCGAAAAATACCCGAGCAAAGTATGAGCTAGACAAAGAATCTGGAATGCTCATTTTGGACCGTGTATTGTACTCTTCCATATACTATCCTGCGAATTACGGATTTATTCCAAAAACGTACTGCGATGATAAAGATCCTTTGGATATTTTGATCCTTTCGCAAATAGAAGTGGTTCCAATGTGTATCGTTTCTGCCAAAGTAATTGGAGTTATGCACATGATCGATAAAGGAGAGTTAGATGATAAAATTATTGCTGTGGCAGAACACGACATGAGTGTAGCGCACTTCAACGATATTTCAGAACTTCCTGCTCACCACTTGAAAGAAATCAAAAACTTCTTCGAAGAATATTCCAAACTAGAGAATAAAACGGTAGAGGTGACAGATTTCCAAAATGCAGAGGCAGCTCAACGTGTGATTAAGCAAAGTCAAGATGACTACCTGAAGTACGTCGCAGCACATACGTGAAACGCTGTTTGAACAGGTGATAAAACTCAAAGTAGGAGTTTTGCATTCCGTGGTGGAATTGTGAAACTCCTATTTTATTTTAAATAAGTTGTTTAGAAATGAAGAGTTGTTGCGGGATTCCGAAACTTCTCCAGCCGAAAGACGGTAAGAGCGCTTAGAATTCCTTACTTGTACTTGTAAGTACAAAAAATAATATTCTCACATGAAACAACTATTATTCTCTATGGTGATCGCTGGAGCAGCGATTTTCAATTCAAATCAAGCAGAAGCACAATATATCACAGCGGTGGAGCTTGACGGAACTAACCAATACTTACATTAACAAATATGGACCCTGCAACGGATTGGGCTTCAGGTCAATTCTCAACAGATGTTCAAGCGACAGATACACAAGTAAGCTGTGGAGCATTTACATGGGTTGATGGAAATACCTACGCAACAGACAATAACACGGCAACATACACTTTTACAGGTGGTGCTGTAGGTGGATGTGATAATATCGTAACATTGGATTTGACGGTAAACGCACCAGTTGATAACACAATCTCGGTATCAAATGATTCGATTTTAACATCTAACGATGTGAGTACAGGCGTACAATACCAATGGATTGACTGTGGAAACAACAACGATCCTATCTCAGGTGAAACAAGCCAATCATTTACGGCATCAACAACAGGGTTATACGCGGTAGTGGTAACTGGAGCGAATGGATGTACAGACACTTCAGCATGTACATCAGTAGATTTTGCTTCATTGAACGAGTCGAACCTAGAGTCTGTATTGAACATCGCACCAAACCCAACAAACGGTCTTGTTGCCATTTCTTCAGCAAACTATTCAGGTGAAGCAACAATTAGAGTAGTAGACCTTTCAGGGAAAGTGATTTCAGAGTCGGTACAAACGATTTCTCCAAATGCTTCTGCTCAAGTTGATCTAAGCGGAAACGAAAATGGAGTATACATCGTGCACATTTCAGATGCAAACGAATCATACGCTGTTCGAGTATTGAAGAAGTAAAAACTTCTATCAGATATTAGCAAAAGCCCTTCTTCATTTCATATGAGGAAGGGCTTTTTTGATAGAATCGTGGCGAAACGATGCCGTTAAAAAAAGTTAAGCAAAGCTTATGGTTGATTCCTTTCTATATATTCGTCCTCAATCATGAAGCGGATTCGGGTAAATTTTATTCTCATTCTTGTCGTTGCTGCAATGCTCGCGTTGCTTGTTATTCAGGCATTTCAAACGGCTGCTTTGTACGATCAGAAATCAGGTGAATTTAAAGAACACCTTTCTACAACCTTGGAGCGGATCGCACTAACACATGAAAAAGCAGACGATATTCGACGTTACATGCATGTGGTCGACCGCGATTTCAGTGGAAAGTACAAGGATATTCTAAAGGAAGAAATACAAAATCTCTTTTCCTCCAAACAAGAAATTGCCATCCGTGATACAGCCATTTATACAGAAAGTGGTGAAGTACAAGATTACCTGATCATTGAAGGAAAAACCTACGATTCCATCTCTGGATTAAGCGCGGAACAGCGTGTTTTGGCGAGAGATATTCGAAAGCTCAAAGATTTATTCAAAAATCAGACGAGAGATATCGATCGTGACTCGATCAATATTGCACTTCAGTTGGACCAGCGTGTGGTGCAACAAATCTTCAGAAAAGCAACCTTCGTGAATCATATGATGATCGAGGCCTTCAAAAACAATACTTATCAAAAGCAAAGTGACCGCGTAGACTTAGTGTTCCTCGATTCTGTTTTGAAAACGGAGCTGCATAAAGGGGATTTCCCGAAGGATTTTGAATTTACCGTAACAGATGCGTACAATCATCCACTGGATTTCGAATCGACACCAGAGAATTATGCATCCAAAGTGGATACCAACAAAGCAGAGCGCACACAGTTGTTTCCTGGAAACACATTGGACGAAAAACTCTACGTTCATCTTTCCTTTCCAAAGCAAAAGTCATTCTTAATTGGTGAGATGTGGGGGCCATTGCTCGTGAATTTAGCCTTGGTGATTTTAATTGTCGCGGCATTCATGTTTATGTTTAGAACGATTCTTACTCAAAAGAAATTGTCGGAACTCAAGAACGATTTTATTTCAAATATGACCCACGAGTTTAAAACACCCATTTCAACCATTTCCCTGGCATGTCAGGCAATGAATGACAAGGACATGATGGGAGAAAAGGCAATGGAGGCAACATCTCCCTACGTGAATATGATTTCGGTAGAGAATGAACGCTTGGGGGTGTTAGTTGAACGAATTTTGCAAAGTGCGACCTTGGATAAGAAGGAAGTGCGCATGAGAAAAGAAGAACTCAATTTGAATGAAATTGTCACAGATCTTGCAAAGCGCGCCCAATTCGGTTTAGCCAATCCCAATGGAAAGGTAACTGTATCTGTCCCTGATGAGTTGGTGATGGCAACTGGAGATCGCTTCCATGTGGCAAACATGATCTCTAATTTGATCGATAATGCCGTTAAATACAGCCAAGGAGCTCCAGAGGTAGATGTAACATTATCTTCCACTGGAAATGGTGCTCGAATCGTTGTAAAAGACAAGGGTATCGGCATAAAAAAAGAGCACATCAACAAAATATTTGATAAATTATACCGTATTCCAACAGGTAACGTTCACAACGTGAAAGGATTTGGCCTAGGCTTAAGCTACGTTAAGGCAATTGCTGACTTGCACGGCTGGACCGTTAGCGTGAAAAGTAAGTTTGGGAGCGGATCCGAGTTTACCATTACCATAATCGAATAATATGAAAAAGAACACTTCCATACTACTCGCAGAAGACGACATGAATTTGGGGCAATTGCTTCAAACATTTTTAAAATCAAAAGGATTTGAAGTATCACTTGCACAGAATGGTAAAACTGCCTTAGAACGCTTTCACGAGGGAACGTTTGATTTCTGCATTTTCGATGTGATGATGCCTGAGATGGATGGGTTTTCGTTAGCGAAAGAAATTCGTGAAATCGATAAGCAAACCCCAATTTTGTTCTTGACCGCGAAAGCAATGAAAGAAGATAAGTTGGAAGGGTTCTCACTTGGAGCAGACGATTACCTAACCAAGCCTTTTGCGATGGAAGAGTTACTCGCGAGAATTAATGCAATTTTGCGAAGAGTTGATGTTTCCGATGATGAAGGTGATGGTTCCAAAATGATCGGATCGATTAAATACGAGCCAGAGTTGCGTTTGCTTCACTTGAAAGATGAAACAAAGAAACTGACCACAAAAGAGAATCAATTATTGATGCTTTTGGTGAAAAATCAAAACGATATTCTCGATCGCCAAGCAGCTTTACGTGCCATTTGGGGAGATGATAACTATTTCAACGGTCGAAGTATGGATGTGTACATCGCCAAGCTAAGAAAAGCGTTAAAAGGTGATGAGAATATCGAAATCATGAACGTTCACGGTAAAGGCTTCAAGTTAATTGTGAAAGACGCGGAGTAAGGTGTTTAAGCACACGTTATAGCTCTGTCCAAACAGCCAATTCATTTCCTGAAGGGTCGATGAATTGAAAGCGTTTCCCTCCAGGGAAGTTGAAAATGGGAACACTAATGGTGCAGCCTGCTTCTTCAATTTTGGATTGGATTTCTTCCAGATTTGGATGCCTAAGAATCACTAAAACGCCATTTACAATGGCTTCATCTGTAAGCTGAAATCCTCCTTCGATTCCTGCGTTTTCAAAGGCGATGTATTGATCTCCGTAATCAGTGAATTTCCATCCAAATACGGAAGTGTAAAATGTTTTGATTTTCTCGAGGTCGTTTGCTTTGAACTCGATGTAATTAATGTGAATGTTGGTTGTCATTTATTATTTGTTTTGGATAAGTCGCTTCAAAATAACAATCTGTCCCAAATGATAATGCGTATGTTCAATAATTCCATGAATATTTCGAAAATAGGTACCGAACCGTTCATCTGTAAAAGGAAGATTGAGTTGGTCTTCGGGTAACTGATCAATTAAATCAGCTGCTCTTTTAACGTTTTTCCATGCTCTAGCCTGAATGGACTCCCAATCTTCTTGCGATGAAATTGTTGGGTGCGAAAAACTCAATTCATCTTTTCCCGATAGCGGTTTTCCTTCGAGCACGTCAATGAGAACGGGGATGTAGTACGTAACGTGATACGTTAGTGTAGCAATTGTATTGAAGTCGTGGATAGACGTCGTTGCTTCTTCCCATGTTACGTCCGACAAAACATCTTTTAGGTTCCGCGTTGTCCAATTTCCTCCAAAAAAGACATCTCGGAAGTGTTTTGCAGATTGATTTGAAAGTGGTTTCATTCCAAGCACATTTCACCGGATGTCTTCGGCATCATTAACTTTCCATTTCGTTTAAAAACGAGGTCTACTTTCATGCAATCACCTTGAATACCGACAATGCTACACTCAAGAACATCGCCTTTCTCAAAAGGAGGCATCGGAGCTTTAAGCTTTTTACAGGTCAAATTGTAGTGGCAGTCATCGATCCAATCAACTTTCCAAATAGCTACTGTTTTTCCGTTGGAAACACTTTTTTGGATGCCATTTTTTCGAACTGATAACACCTTGTCTTGATCAGGATATATGAACCGACCATTCTTGAATTTTGAGCAGTCTTGTTGAGCTTGACTAAGCAATGGAAGAAGAAGTAAGAGGAGTAAAGAGGTGATATGTTTCATGGTTTCTTTTTTGAGCATAGATAAAGGTAATTCTATTTTGTGATGAATGTAGTACACGTAATAAATAGCAAAAAACGGAAAAAGTAACGACAAAAGGCATGGATTCACCGTTATTCGTCCTCTTCGAAATCAAAGGTTTCAAGGTTTGGAGTGAAATGATCACCTTCCCACTTCAATACCACTCGATGAATGATTGTTTTGGTCCAATCGATCGATTCGTCCATTGATTCTCCAAATTCACGTTCGTAAATTACAGCATCGCGGTATCCTCTCTTGTCATTCGGAAAGGTAAGCGACTCATTGAACCAGAAAGCACTGCCATCTACTACGCTCGATAGGTTAGCAGCTTCGACCAAGCGATTGCCTGTATTGAATAGGTAAATTTCTCCACCGTCAACACCGCAGGCTTCTGAAAACAAGTTAATGCGGAGCATATTTTCCACTCCTTTAACTCCTTTGTTCCCGAATGCTTCAATGTAAAATCGATCCGTATTTAGTTTGGATTCATGCCCGTAAAATTCACCATCAGCACGAATAACCCGCGAGCGAACGCGATACTCGGTATACGCATAGCCGTCCTTCGTATGCTCAATACCTGCGACTGTAACGAGGTAAACGACGTCGTCGTAACGAATCTGATCCAACGCAATGAGTCCACCCAGAATGTAGCCCGTTTTTTGTCCAACTTTCACTTTGTACCAATTCCAATCAAGTCCGTTGAAGGCTGTTTTTTCGTCCATCTTCTGAACAATTTGAATGTTTAATCCAATGGTTAAAGTATCAATGGCTGCGGATGAAGAAGATGGCTTCGAGCGAAATACAACCTTGTCGGCGTAGAGATATTCAGTGCTTCCTTCCTCAAATTCATAGTTGGAACCGACGAGCCGTTGGTTGTCGTACTGAGCCAACAATTTGCCGCTAAGAAGGAGAAACAAAACGATGAGCGACAATGAAGTAATGAGTTTCATAGGTTTTAATTCTGATGGTGTTTGTCAAGATTTGAAATGAGCCTTTTCTAATTATTTCCGTCTAGAAACAGAAAAACCCATCACAAAGGATGGGTTTCATTCGATTTAAGCAATGCTTATTTCAATTTTTTCGTCCACTCTTCGATAGACTTCTTGTTCGATTTAACGTATCCTTCGTAGTTGGCTTTCTCCGCTGCAGCTAATGATAATTTTGCTGATTCGATCGCGTTTTTGTAATCACCCAATTCAGCTTGAATTAACGCTTTACGACGTAAGTACCAGAATGGAGCGTCACCTTCTGTCATGTCAATCGCCTTGTTAATATACTCCAACGCAGTTGGCAATTCCATTTTTTCTGTCAAATAGTAATCTGCCGCTTTGTAGTAATCAGTTCCACTAGGACCAGCCATTACTTTATTGATGCTCGCCATTACAACAGCTTTCGTTGGAACAGTGAAAGGCAATGCTGCTTTCGTTTTGTCCCAAGTGAATGTCAATTCTGCTCCGTCTGCCATTACGTTGTCAACACCAATTGTAAACGATTCTGTTACAGGTTCCGTGCTGCTCACCTTAGCAGATGCTTTTAACGCAACTTTTGTATCATCCCACTTGTCTGGAGTTCCCCAGTTTTCAGTATTCGTGTAGAAGTATACATCCCACGATTTCCCTTTTTGAGGCTTCGTAAATACCGCATACGTTCCAGCTTGTAGTGTGTCTTTTCCAAAAATGAGGACATCACTTACAGTAATCATTGTGTTCTTGTTCGCTCCAGTACGCCACATTTTGTCGTAAGGAACAAGGTCACCAAAAATAACACGGTCTCTTTTCGCTGGACGAGAATATTCAACAGTAACTTCAGTTAAACCGACAGTTTGCCACACCTTTGCCGCTGGACTAGGTTGTGGAGTTGTGATTTGTGCAGAGAGAGAGAAACTTCCCATACACAAAAGTGCAATCATTATCTTTTTCATTTTTTCGTTTTTTTTCATGTTTGAATCCCGAAATTACTGAAACTAATGCGTTTCTACTCCTATTTCTGGCTGAATTCTGGGGAAATCGTGGCTTTTCATCTCAAGAAAGAGAAATTATTGTTACCACGGTATCTACCTTGGTAGTGTATTTACGCTGATTTGAAGCGATTTCTATTTTGGATTCCTATCCATTTAACAAATCTTACTCGGGCTTTAAGCATTTATTCAGTAGCTTTGAATGGAATTAAACGAATCAGATCTTGAAGCAATTTACCTTATTATTCATTACACTAACGACTTTCTTTTGCACGGCAAATCACGGAAGCGGCGAAATTTATACGAACCTGCAAAAATTGCATTCGCTTAAGCGTGTGCTCTATGTTGCTGCACATCCCGATGATGAGAACACGCGGGCTTTGGCTTGGTTCTCGCTCGGAGAAAAAGCTGAAACAGCGTACTTTTCACTGACAAGAGGTGATGGAGGACAAAATTTAATCGGAAACGAGTTGAGTGAAGAGTTGGGTGTTTTGCGCACGCAAGAATTATTGGCGGCACGTTCAAATGATGGCGCGAAACAGTATTTCTCTCGCGCAGTTGACTTTGGTTATTCGAAATCAGCGGAAGAATCACTTGAACTTTGGGACAAAGACGCATTAATGTACGACCTAGTGCTCGTGATTAGAAAATTCAAGCCAGAGGTAATCGTAACGCGCTTTCCTCCTGATGAGCGTGCAGGACACGGGCACCATACGGCGTCTGCGTTATTGGCAATTGAAGCCTTTGAGAAAGCTGCAGACTCAGGGTATGAGCCAGCAATGGCTGAGGAATACGGAACGTGGAAAGCAACCTCTGTTTATTGGAATACTTCGTATTGGTGGGATGAAAACATCAAGGACATGGCCGAGGGAGATCCGAATTACTTAATCACGGATATCGGTGGATACAATCCACAATTGGGAATGTCATACAATGAAATTGGAACGTTGGCGAGAAGTGAACACAAGTGTCAAGGTTTTGGAGCGGTAATCGAACGCGGCAGCCGAATTGAGTATTTCAAGCACTTGGCCGGCGCAAAGTTGAAAGAATCGTTTTTTGAAAAACGTGGAGATAAGTGGAGCAATTATGGTGATAAGCTTTTGGAAGGGGAGCTGCTTGACGCCTTGAAAAATTTCGATTTTGTTGAAGTGTCGAACAACGTACCACGTCTGTTGAGTATCTTAAAACGATTGAAATCCTTGCCGCCTTCGTTTGTTATCGATGAAAAAATAGAACGCTGTCAAGAAATCATCAAAGATTGCCTTGGATTATACGTTGAAGTGGTTGGAGAATCGTTTTCGTTTACTCAGAACAATTCTGTTCAGTTGAACGCGCATTTAGTGAATCGATCAGATTTGAAATTAACGTTGTCGAACATTGAATTGAGTACTGGTGAACAGATGAGCTTCGATCAGGTACTTGCTCAAAATGAAGAAGTTAATTTGGAGCTAACATCCAATGGAAAAGTGGATGTTTCGAACCCATACTGGTTAAATGCACCATTCGCAAACATGTTCGAAGTGAAAGATCCGGCGAACTTTTGCGAGCCAGAAAGTCAGCCAAGTATCACTGCGAAGCTCACTTTGAAATTGGATGGAAATGAATTTAATTTGGATGTGCCTGCAACGTACAAATGGCGCGATCCTTCGTACGGAGAAAGACGTCGTCCGTTAATTGCAACACCCGAATACACAGCAACTTTTGAGCAAGAACAGTTGCTTTTGAAAGCGGGAGAACGAAAAGAAGTACGAATCAAAGTGAAGAACTTTTCGGATAATTTGAACACCAAAATGTCGCTTTCTGTTCCAGAAGGATGGCGTGTTGAGCCGCAAGAATTTTCGATCTCACTCAAGTCGAAATATGCGGAAGAGTGGTACGCATTTACCATTCAGGCTGGAGATAATCCACAATCAGGTGCGGTTGTCGCGATGGATGCCAACGGAAATTCATTGTTGAATTACAAAGAGATTGCCTACGATCACATTCCAACGCAGGCCTTATTCCGAAAGTCGATGATGGAATGCAAAATGTTGGATGTAAAGATTAACAAAGGACGAATTGCCTACATCAAAGGGGTGGATGATGCCGTTCCGCAGGCGATTGAGCAACTTGGTTTTACGCTTGATGTGTTCGAAGTAAAGGACCTTCCAACAGTTGACTTGAGCGTATATCAATCGGTGGTGTTGGGAATCCGAATTTACAACGTGTACCCTGAACTGTTTAACTACTCAGAACGATTGAATGATTACGTTAAAAACGGAGGGAATTTAGTGATGCAGTACAATACGGCATCTCGCTCGGCTGATAATCGAAAAACGTACGGACCTTATCCGTTTGAATTGTCTCGAAACCGTGTCACAGAGGAAGATGCAGAAGTGACTTTCTTGGCGCCTAAACATCAAATCATGACGTCTCCGAACGTGATCACCCAAGCTGATTTCGATAATTGGGTGCAGGAACGCGGACTTTACTTCGCCAACAATTGGGATGAAAATTACGCGCCACTTTTCTCATGGTCAGATAAAGGTGAAGAGCCTCAAACAGGTGCGTTAATTGTGGCTAAATACGGCAAAGGTCAGTTCGTTTATTCAGGAATTTCCTTCTTTAGAGAACTGCCGAATGGTGTCGTTGGTGCGTATCGATTGTTCGCAAACATTTTAAGTTACACGCCATGAGTGAAGAAAAGGACGGAACAAACTGGAATGCTTGGTACATCGGACTTGTAGTTGTGCTACTTGTTCAAATTGGCATTTATTTGTGGATCACTAATTCGTATGCATCATGAGTATAGTTGATTGGTTCGTCTTGATGGGGACGCTTGTGCTGATTGTGGCGTATGGAACGTGGAAAACACGAAAAAACAGCAATCTCCAGAGTTACCTCAAAGGAAATAATTCAGAGAATTGGGCAACCATCGGATTGTCGATCATGGCAACACAAGCCAGTGCCATTACCTTTTTATCCACGCCAGGTCAAGCCTACGAAAGTGGAATGGGATTCGTGCAGTTCTATTTCGGTTTGCCATTGGCAATGATCATTATTTCGATCTTTTTTCTCCCAGTTTATTACCGACTGAAAGTCTACACGGCATATCAATACCTTGAACAGCGTTTTGACGTCAAGGTACGTTCGTTTACGGCATTTTTGTTCTTGGCCTCACGTGGTTTGGCGGCTGGAATTACCATTTATGCTCCGTCCATTATTCTTTCGACGATTCTTGGTTGGAACTTGCAATTGACGTGTTTGTTGATTGGTGGTCTCGTGATCATTTATACCGTTTCAGGAGGAAGTCGTGCCGTTTCGCTTACACAGAAGTGGCAAATGGGTATCATCATGGCGGGAATGTTCTTCGCTTTGTACTATGTGGTTGGAAGTTTTCCCGAGAATATTGGCTTTATGGATGGTGTTGATATCGCTGGAGCACTCGGAAAAATGGAAATCATCGACTTAGATACAAATCTTGGAAATCGATATACCTTGTTGTCTGGACTCACCGGCGGATTGTTCCTTTTTGTGTCTTATTTCGGAACGGATCAATCGCAAGTACAACGGTATTTGGGAGGAAAATCCCTCAAAGAATCTCGAATGGGACTTATGTTTAATGGTCTGCTCAAAATTCCGATGCAGTTCTTCATTCTGTTGGTTGGAGTGATGGTGTTCGTTTCGTTTCAGTTCAATAAACCGCCGATTGTTTTCAATCCCTTTACGGTAGAAATGACAGCCGAACAAGAAGCTGGATTGTCATCGATTGAAGCGGAGTACGATCAAGTGTTCGATCAGAAGAAAACCTTGTTAACGGAGTTTAGTAGCGAAACAACAAAAGAAGAAAACAGACAGATCGCGTCCTTGCAACTTCAACAAGATTCACTTCGTGAAACCTATAAAGCATCCTTGCTTTCGATTGATCCAGACTACGAAACGAAGGATTCTGATTACATCTTCTTGACTTTTATTTTAAATTATCTTCCTCACGGTTTGATTGGTTTGTTGTTGGCGGTGATTTTTTCAGCGGCAATGTCTTCTACGGCAGGAGAGTTGAATGCGTTGGCAGCAACCACTACGATTGATTACTACAAGAAGTTTTGGTCCAAATCGGATGATGAAAAGAAAGACCTTCGCGTGAGTAAATTGTTGACGGTTGCTTGGGGATTACTCGCCATTTTGATTGCGCTTACAGCAGGAATGTTCGAAAACCTTATTCAGTTGGTAAACATTTTAGGTTCGTTGTTCTATGGAACGATTCTCGGGGTTTTCCTTTTGGCACTTTTCTTCAAATCAGTAAAGGCGAACGCTGCCTTAATCGGTGGTTTGGTGGCACAAATTACCGTTTTGACAGTTCACTTCCTCAAAACCTATGAGATTATCGAGTTGAGTTACTTGATGTACAACTTTATAGGCTGTGCAGTGGTGATTTTGGTAGGACTCCTAGTGCAGATGGCAATGCCTAAAGACAACCTTCCTAATCAGCTTGTCGATCAGAATGAATGAAGCTATTGAGGAGTTCTAATTCCGGAGAATTTTCACCGATGGTTTTGGACTGAAATTACCAGCTCATTCAACAAATTGACGAATTCCTAATGTGATTACATTAATTTCAGACTCGGGTTTCTACTTTCACTCTTCTTAAGCATTCTACATGTGATCGTGGAATTCCCGTTGAACGCCTTGAGCATCCAAGGAATTTTGAGGAAGTAGCCCAAAGGATTTCTCAGATTGAACAATTTTGCTTTTCTGGATTCAAAAAAATCTATTTAATAGAAAAGATTCGAAAATACTTTATTACATTTGTCGCCCGCGTTTAGCGAAGCGCGGAGAATTTGAAATAAAAGCGGGCGTAGCTCAGGGGTAGAGCATAACCTTGCCAAGGTTAGGGTCGTGAGTTCGAATCTCATCGCCCGCTCCATTGAATATCTTTCCTTACATAATGCGATTTGGATCCAGTGCTGATTGGACTGTGTCATGCCACGGTTGCTGCGCCCCGATCACCAAATCGCGCACAAATTGCCCCAAGGCGGGGCTGGTTTGTACGCCATATCCCCCCTGCCCGATCAGCCAGAAAAACCCATCTGCATTGGCGTCAAATCCCACGGCGGGCGTGTTATCGGGCAAAAAACTGCGCAAGCCCGCCCAACTGCGCAAGGGGCGCGTCACGGGAATCGTCACCGCACGTTCAAACCGGTCCAATCCTTCGGCCAGAACCATATCGTCGGGATAGATATCTTGCGCTTCGACCGGATCGGCATCGGCGGGTGAAATCATCAAGCGCCCCGCATCGGGTTTGGCGTACCA
>JABXHO010000127.1 GCA_013373595.1 Flavobacteriales bacterium
AACCACTTGGATGCGGAATCGATTCACTGGTTAGAGCAACACTTGCAACAATACAAAGGAACTGTGATTGCCGTAACGCACGACCGTTACTTCTTGGACAACGTGGCAGGATGGATTCTTGAGTTGGATCGAGGAGAGGGTATTCCATGGAAAGGAAATTACTCATCTTGGTTGGATCAAAAAGGAAAACGACTCAAGGAAGAGGAAAAAACAGAATCGAAGCGACAAAAAATGCTTGCTCGCGAGTTGGAATGGGTGCAAATGAATCCGAAAGGACGTCACGCCAAAAACAAAGCACGTATTGCGAACTACGATAAAATGTTGGCAGAAGACGTGAAAGCGAAAGAAGCAGCGTTGGAAATTCCAATTCCAAATGGTCCGCGTTTGGGAACAAATGTGATCGATGCGGAACATGTTTCGAAAGCATTCGGAGATAAGTTGTTGTACAATGACTTAAACTTCAAATTACCGCCAGCTGGAATTGTTGGAATCATCGGACCAAACGGAGCAGGAAAAACAACCATTTTCAAAATGATCATGGATGAATTGCAGCCAGATGGTGGCTCGTTTAGCGTAGGTGAGACAGTAAAAATTGGATATGTGGATCAAGCACACGAAGATATTCATCCAGATAAAACAGTTTTCGAAGTAGTGTCCAATGGTTTGGAATACGTCGAAGTTGGAAATCAAAAAATCAATTCGAGAGCCTACCTTTCGAAGTTTAATTTCGGTGGGTCGGATCAAAATAAAAAAGTAGGAGTGCTTTCCGGTGGAGAGCGAAACCGACTTCATTTGGCCATGACCTTGAAAACGGAAGCGAATGTTCTCTTGCTTGATGAGCCAACCAACGATATCGATATCAATACGCTTCGTGCTTTGGAGGAAGGAATTCAAAACTTCGCAGGATGTGCCGTAGTTATTTCCCACGACCGTTGGTTCTTGGATAGAATTTGTACACACATCTTAGCATTTGAAGGCGATTCAGAAGTTTACTGGTTCGAGGGAAGCTATTCAGAATACGAAGAAAATAAGAAGAAACGTCTTGGAGATACTGGACCGAAAAGAATCCGCTACAAGAAATTAGTAAAGTAATCGTGATTATTGGATGGTCTGAAATCAGATTGTCGTCCGATAATTGAATGAATAGTTGCGTTTTCTAATTCTCTTAGCTGACACATCGGGTAGTCGGAGAATCGGAAGATCAGAAAATCGAAAAAAAAATGACCGTAAAAAATTTAGAACCAACGGCTCTTTGGAGCCATTTCGCAGACTTAAACTCAGTTCCTCGTCCGTCAAAAAAGGAGGAGAGAGTGATTCAATTCATGATGGATTTCGGAAATTCACTTGGATTGGAAACCGTAAAAGATGCAATTGGAAACGTAGTGATCAAGAAGAAAGCATCTCAAGGAATGGAAGATCGAAAAACGGTGATCCTGCAATCGCACTTGGATATGGTGCATCAAAAGAATTCGGATACTGTCTTTGATTTTGATTCTCAAGGAATTGAAATGATTGTTGACGGTGACTGGGTACGTGCAAATGGCACAACGCTTGGTGCTGATAACGGAATTGGTGTGGCGGCGATTATGGCCATTTTGTCTTCTACGGATATACAACATCCAGCAATTGAGGCGATGTTCACAATTGATGAAGAAACAGGGATGACAGGAGCCATGGAGCTTGATCCTTCAAATTTTGATGGTGAAATCTTGTTGAATTTGGATACGGAAGATGACGATGAATTGTCGATTGGTTGTGCTGGAGGTATCGATTCAAATACGTCCTTGGAGTATGAGCAAGTAGATTTGTGGCAAGATGCTGCGATTTTTGAATTGAAGGTGAGTGGTTTAGTTGGAGGTCATTCCGGAATGGATATCGACAAAGGACGCGGTAATGCGAACAAGTTGATGAATCGAATGCTGGAAAAACTTATGACGATCAAAGGGTTTCAGCTTATTTCCATTGATGGAGGAAGCTTAAGAAATGCCATTCCTCGCGAGTCTGTAGCGCAATTTGCAATCAATCATGATTTCGAAGGAATGCTTGATGTTGAGTTTAGTACAATGTCGCTCACCCTGAAAACGGAGTTTGAATCGATTGAAAAGGAATTGAAATTTACACTCAATCCTGTGGTTTCATCAGCGTCGAAAGCGGTTTCTCCGAGTGATCTACTCAAAATTGTCCGTTCAATTTATTCGGTACACAATGGTGTTTACCGAATGAGTCCAGATATTGAAGGATTGGTGGAGACTTCATCGAGTTTGGCGCGCGTGATCGTTAAAGACGGTGAATTTACAACGCAATCATTGCAAAGAAGTAGTGTAGAAAGCACAAAACAAGATGTGGCAAATTCTGTTCGTGCAAGTTTCGAATCGGTAGGTTGTCAGGTAGTTCAAAATGGTGATTACCCAGGATGGCAGCCAAACAAAGATTCTGAAATCTTGAATTTGATGCATGAACTATACGTGGAGAAATTTAACGAGGAGCCGCAAGTGAAAGCGTGTCATGCCGGATTGGAGTGCGGAATTCTGTTGCAACACCTACCGAAGGTAGATATGATTTCGTTTGGACCGAATATTCGTGCACCGCACTCGCCAGATGAAAAAGTGCAGATCTCATCAGTTCAAAAATTCTGGGGGTATTTGTTGGAAGCATTGGTGCGAATCCCAAAGAAAAGCGCCTAGATGCTAGGTAAAACTCATGAATTAGAAGAGTTGGCGAACATGCGAATGCCTTTTGGGAAATACAAAGGGCGTTTGCTAGTTCATATACCTGAGCATTATTTGGTTTGGTACCGTGGAAAAGGATTTCCTGCTGGTAAATTGGGGCGACAACTCGAATTGATGCTGGAAATCAAAATTAATGGACTGGAAGAATTGATATATCCATTGGTGAAGCCTGAGTCGAGGAGGAGATAGCAAAATTTGTAAGTGATCTACCGAAAATAGAGAGTTCGATCGTACAATAAATCAGCGGTTGAAAGGAAACTGTGCATCAAGTATTTTCCTTGATGCAAGTTGTTCTTTTGGATCAATTTGTATACGTATTTGGACAAATCTCTCGAAAAGCGTAGCTTAGAAATATGAATGCGCACGTGAACGTATGAAAAAGAACTTGAGTTTTCTGGTGGTGGCTTTACTACTGAGTGTTCAATGTTGGTCGCAAAATCGAGCTATCGATTCTAATCTGTCTCCCAGTCAATTACAAGAAGATTTTGAAATTTTAGTAAAATCGCTTAGGGAAAATCATCCTGGGCTATACGATTTTGCGCCAAAATCGGAATTTGATTCTCTTGCTGCGCTCTATCAACGAGCCTTTTCAGACTCAATGAAGCCATCTGCATTTCACGTTCTTGTGCGAAAGTTTGTGGCGAATATAGGGTGTGGGCATACAACTGCGCGTCCGTCTCAAGCTTGGTATGCGCACGTGAAGGAAAACCCAAAGCAAATTCCCATGCATGTGATTGTTGAAGGTGATCAGTTGTATGTAAAGAAAATCTTTTCGTCGAATGTTTCTGAATGGAAAGGATATAAAATTATCTCAATCGATGGTCGGTCTTCAAGTGATATTCTTTCTGATTTTAAGTCCATTACGGAACACGATGGCGTTGGGACAGTCATGGTGATACGAAGTGTTGAGCGTCTGTTTCAAACATACTACACCTTTCTATACGGTTCAAAGGATACTTATACTGTGGAACTTGAGAAGGAAAATGGGGAAAGCATTGAATTAGTGTTAAAAGGAAAGGCTGCTTTACCGTATCAGGTGGATTGGCCGATTGATATGGAGGTTGATTTAGGGATCAATCATGTGAATTTTGGTATTCTGCACGAGCCAACGGAAATTGCTGTGATTGATATGAGTAGTTTTCCGCGTGAAGACTACAAGAAGTTTTATCGTGAGTTGTTTAAGGAATTGGCAGTGTATGATTCAATTCCGTTGGTGATTGACCTGAGAGGCAATGGAGGAGGTTATTTCCCTACGGGAAACTTACTCTTGAGGTATTTGATGGATGAGGAGTTCACGATGGATTTTCAGAAGCCTCGGCATTTTACGAAGAGAAACAAGCACTTGTCGATGGATTTCGCTAGTAAAATGACGCGTTTTATGTTTACGACGATTCCAGATCGAAATAAACAAGATCCAGACAGAAACTACCAAATCAAGTATAAACCAATAAAAAAGAACCATTTTGATGGAGATATTTACGTTCTCACAGATGGATTAACCTTTTCAACGGGTAGTTTTGTGGCTTCTAAGCTCAAGGAACGGAGAGGAGCGATCGTAATTGGTGAGGAAACAGGTGGAGGAGCTGTCGGGTTTAATGCCGTTTTAAGCTGGTCGCTCACCTTACCAAATTCGGGTGTTCGAATGAATTTACCCCTGTATCATGTCGATGTTCTTCCTGAGCAAAAAGATGATGGGAGGGGAGTGATGCCGAATATTTCTGTAGAATCGGACATTGAACAACGCGTATTTGACGTGGATGTAGTGCTTCAAAAAGTACTCGAAATTATTCAAATCGAGTCATTCAAAGACATTTAAGTTCACAAAAAATGATTAAATATTGTAAATTATTTACAGTTGTGTTTTATTGTCTTTTTTTTTGGTTTATATACTTGATAATTAACCGTTTAAATTTATTCTTTCGATTTACTTGTTTAAGTGAAAAATTACTTTTAACAAACTTTTTTTCAAATTTTTGTAACATATTCTGAAAGGGTAGCGTACTACTAGCCAAAACATTAAAACAAGTTAAGAATGCAATTCATCAATACAAATCGTGTAAAGTCAGCTAAATTTAAGTTAGCTCAGCATCGTGTTCAGGGAGAAAGAAGTTCTTTGTCAATCATTCAGGTGGCACGTTTAATGGATCTTGTAAAGAATGGGGACGACTTCAGTCAACCCAATCATAAGTCTGTATTCTTTTCTTGGAACTAATAATTTGAGTAGAAGCAAATTGTAAAGCCGTCCACTTTTGGAGGGCTTTTTTTATGATTTAGTAGATGTATTTTTGTAATATTGGTTTACAATTGTAGTAAATCAAACTATTTACAAATGTTAATCAACGACAGAGTTCGACTAATCATGAAGGCAAATGGCTTAAGCTCCTCAGAGTTTGCCGACAAAATCGGTGTGAAACGGTCCAACTTAAGTCACGTATTAAGCGGCAGGAATAAGCCTGGAACCGAATTTCTCGCCAAGATCGTTGAAACCTTCCCTAATGTAAATGCTTCGTGGTTACTTACTGGAACGCAGAGAGAAGGGGAGTTTCAAGAAGAATCAAATCAACCAGAAGAAACAAACGCCGCAACGAACGTACCATTGAAGGGAACGAATGATTCCATTGAGAAAATTGTCGTTTTTTACAAGGATGGAACGTTTACCGTACATCAACCTAGTGCTCAATAACACCAGATGCGATTAATTCATCGTCTTTGTAAATAGCCGCAAACTGTCCTGGAGTAATACCTCGTTGTTTTTCCGCGAAAAGAATGAAAATCCCAGCTTCGTTCACAATCACTTTTCCATCTTGATACGCTTGTCGATAACGAATACGAATAGAGAAATCCTCTCCGTTTAAATCCTTCAATGAATAGTTTAGGTTAACGAAGTTAAATTCTTCATTTTGAATTTTTAACGCCCATTTGTTAAGCCCTGTATGTTCATCGGTTTGTCCGGAGTAGACCAAGTTGTTTTTTACGTCAAGTCCAATCACAAATGATGGATTTGGACGTCCACCAATATTCAATCCTTTGCGTTGACCAATTGTATAGAAATGCGCTCCTTGATGCTGAGCCACAACGATTCCTTGTTCTTTACTGTATTGGAACGGTTTTGCCAACTCTTCAACATTTTCAGGAGATACAGCGATATTCTCATAATCGGTATGCATCGCTAAGTTGTTGGGTATTTCTACAACATCACCTGTTTTCGCTTCAAGTTGTTGCTGAAGGAATTGGGGTAAACTGATCTTTCCGACAAAGCAAAGCCCTTGTGAATCTTTCTTGTCTGCGGTATGCAAGCCGTTTTTGCGTGCAATCTCTCTTACTTCCGATTTCTGTAATTCTCCAATCGGAAATAGTGCTTTAGCAAGTTGATCTTGTGTTAATTGACAGAGGAAGTAGGATTGGTCTTTTCCTGGATCTAGACCTGATAAAAGTCCAAATGTCCCATCTTCGTGCTCCTTTTTGCGGCAATAGTGCCCCGTAGCAACGTAATCTGCACCGAGTTCCATGGCTGCTTTGAGAAAAACATCAAACTTGATCTCACGATTGCAAAGTACATCAGGATTAGGTGTTCTTCCTGCTTCGTATTCGGCGAACATGTAATCAACTATACGTTCACGGTATTCTTGGCTCAAATCAATGACTTGAAATGGAATTCCGAGCTGTTGAGCAATCAATAATGCATCGTTGGAATCGTCGATCCACGGGCATTCGTCCGACAATGTAACGGATTCGTCATGCCAGTTACGCATGAACATACCGATTACTTCGTAACCTTGCTCAATCAAGAGATGTGCGGCTACACTTGAATCAACTCCACCTGATAATCCTACTACTACGCGTTTCATGCTGCAAAAATACGACTATTTCTATTCTTGATAAAGATTGAATGCAGTTTACAAACGTAAATTACTAATGTGTCGGGTTTACGAATTTCACCGTTAACAATTGTTGTCAAATTGACGAATTCAATCGCGGAACTATTTTTGTATTTTCGTTTTGTATGAAAAATGTTGTTATCGCGCTTGCGTTGGTCTGTTCGAGTGGATTCCTTTCTGCTCAGTGTGATCAGGTATTATTTACGGGGAAAGTAATGGATACTTTACGTCCAAATAACTTTTACAATCTGATGGTGATCAATCGGACAACAGGAAGAGGAGTTTTTGGTCAACCGAATGGTACATTCTCGGTTTATGCAAGCGAAGGTGATAGTATTTCATTGTCTATTACGGGATATCCAGCAGTTCATACGCGTGTAGTGGCCGATTCGAATTGTCAGTTTAAGCGAATTCTTATTATTGAAGGAAATCCGCAAGAGTTAGATCCTGTGGTTGTACGTCCGCTGAAAAGCCTTCAGGAAATTAAAGAAGAGCGTCAGGCGCTTGCGATGCGCGAAACACGTACGGTAACTGGAGTAGAAATGCTTCAAAGTCCAATTACGGCTTTGTATCAAGCTTTTTCCAAAAAGGAACGGACAAAACGTTGGATCGCAGAGCAGGAATACAAAGACAATCAGGCAGGTGTTTTACGTGATTTGTTGAGAACGTACGTCGCCTATGACGTTATTGAACTAAATGACGAAGAATTCGAGGAGTTCATTTACTTCCTCAATATGGATGAGCAATTCTTGAAAACGGCTTCGGAAATGGAGTTGATTACGTTTATCCAAGATAAGTTCGAACACTATAAGCTCATCAAAAAGAATAACCCAACAGGTGAGGGGAAAACAACTGTTTTCGATCGGTTAGAACAGCGGAATTAATGAACTCCGAGGGAGGCTGAAGTATTTCGCTTTTTAGGATTCATCTTCTTTTTGTGAAGAAGTTTTCACTCGAAAGTGTGTTTTGTTCATTTGCCTCCCGATATTTTTTAATTCTGAGTATCAAGTTGTATTTTAAAGAGTGTCAGACCATGCACGGTACATTCAATACATCCTACTAATAGAATTGTAAATGACTGAAGTCCATTCAGATAATGTGTTAACGGAATCGAGAGCTTTTCAATTAAAAGAATTGGAAGGAGGTATTCTCTGTTTTGATTATCGCGAGGATTTCACAGTAGAACTCGAGGATGTACAGGATGCATTTCGCCTGTATGAGGAATTTTCTCCAGATCACTCACACAAAGTCTTGATCATTTTTGGAAAGTTCACTTTAATGGAGTTAAACGCCCGAAAGTATTCTGAACAAAAAGATATGCCTACACCAGCTCAGGCCGTTGTGATTCATGGTTTGGCGCAACGACTCATTGCACGTTTCTATGTCTTAGTGAGAAAAAATACGCATCCCCTGAAATTTTTTGGTAATTCTGAGGATGCGTTAAGTTGGTTACGAACTATTTGATCGCTTATTTTTCCAATTCTTCTACACGTTGTTGACGTTGCATAGGGTTTTCACCTGTTTGACGTTGTTTGAATAACTCAAAACGCGTTGGTGTTGGCTGTTGAGGCCATGAATTGTTACTGAAGTCAGTATCTGCCGTTTCTAAGAATGGGTCCATTCGAATTGAGCTTACTTCTTTCTCGAAAATAAATACTTTGCTCACGTCTTCACCAGTTCTTCTCCAAATCTCTGCAGGAATACGAACAACTTCGTTGGTTCCGTCTGTGAAATCAAAGCGTAAAATGATCGGCATTGGGATTCCTCCGATGTTCGAAAACTGCAATTCATAGAAGTTTTTTCCAGCATTCAGTAAGTCTAATTCTTCTTGAGACAACGATTCTTTCAAATCTTCATACTCCTTACGATCCAAAGCGTCTACTTTGTATATGTCACGCTTTCCATAGAAATCATCAATATCTGAATCGCGTTCGTTAACGGTTTCCTTTATCGATTCTTTATTGCGTGTATCTCCAATGAATTGATCTTTTTGTTCATCGTGTTCTTTGGCCCATGCTTTGTCGATTTCAGGATTTTCTGTATCGAGTTGGAACCAGGTTACTTGATCAAGACTCAAATCAACGTGGTCATTTGTATAGAACCATGCTCGCCAGAACCAATCGAGGTCAACTGCTGACGCATCTTCCATTGTTCGGAAGAAATCCGCTGGAGTAGGGTGTTTGAACTTCCATCGCTCACAGTATACTTTGAAGGCATAATCGAAGAGTTCGCGTCCCATAATTGTTTCACGAAGAATGTTCAAAGCAGTCGCAGGTTTTCCGTACGCATTGTTTCCGAATTGCCAAATGGATTCTGAGTTTGTCATGATGGGAGAAATTCGACTCTTGTCTCCACGCATGTAATCGGTAATCAAGTATGCAGGACCTCTACGTGAAGGATATCCGCGTTCCCATTCTTGTTCTGTTAAGTACTGTACGAAGGTATTCAATCCTTCATCCATCCATGTCCATTGACGTTCATCAGAGTTGATAATCATAGGGAAGAAGTTGTGTCCTACTTCATGGATGATTACTCCCCACATGCCGTATTTTGTGCGCTCTGAGTAAGTTCCGTCTGGCTCTGGACGTCCACCATTGAAACAAATCATTGGGTATTCCATCCCAATCCACTTCGAGTGTACAGAAATGGCTACAGGGTAAGGGTAATCAACGGTATATTTTGAGTACGTTTTGATGGTGTGAGCTACCAGTTTTGTAGAATAACGCTCCCAAAGTGGATTTCCTTCTTTTGGGTAGTACGACATTGCCAAAACTGTTTTTCCATTACTCATTTCAACGCCTTGTGCATCCCAAATGAATTTTCGAGAAGTAGCGAAAGCGAAATCACGTACGTTTGTTGCTTTAAACTCCCATGTTTTCTCACCACGTTCTTTTTTCTTCTCAGCTGCTTCAGCTTCTTCTTGGGTAACAATCATTACCGGAGAATCTGACTTCGCTGCTTTCTTCAAGCGATTGCGTTGCTCGCTAGACAAAACCGATGAAGCATTTTGCAATTCTCCTGTCGCTCCAACAATGTGATCAGAAGGTACGGTAATCGCTACTTCGTAATCACCGAAGGGAAGTGCAAACTCTCCACGTCCGAGGAATTGTTTGTTTTGCCATCCTTCCACATCGTTGTAAACACACATTCGTGGGAACCACTGAGCGATCGTGTACAGGTAATTGTCTTCATCTTCGAAGTATTCGTAACCTGATCGACCTCCAATTTTCATACGATCGTTGATGTTGTACCACCATTTGATGGAAAAGCTGATGCTTGAGTTGGGACCTAATGGTTTCGCCAAATTGATACGCATCATTGTTTTGTTGATGAAGAAAGACATTTCTTTTCCTGAAGTTGTCGTTACTTCTTCAATGTTAAATCCTCCGTCAAATTCGAAGGTCTTTCTCAAAACATCATCGATGCTTCGAAAGTCCTCCATGCGCTCGATTGTGATCAATTGTCGATCAGAGCCTTTTGCTCGCATGTTTTGATCCAGCTGAATCCAAAGGTATTCGAGTGATTCAGGTGAATTATTGGTGTAAGTGATGGTTTCTTCTCCTGTTATTTTTTGTGCGGCATCGTCAAGCTTAACGTCGATTTTGTAATCGGCTTTTTGTT
The DNA here is from genome assembly GCA_013373595.1 of Flavobacteriales bacterium. Lineage (GTDB taxonomy): Bacteria > Bacteroidota > Bacteroidia > Flavobacteriales_D > Crocinitomicaceae > UBA4466. The sequence goes on from JABXHO010000127.1 coordinate 10,229, forward strand.
GATAATACGCGTGTCCTGGAGCTCCTGCTGCATTTCGATACTCGTTTGGAGTCGGAATTTCTTCGCCTAATTGAGCAAATTTATCTTGCTGCGCAGCGAGCGAAAGCGGGAAAAGAAGGGAGAGAAGAAGTATACGTTTCATTTTAGCTGTTTTCGAGTTTAATTTCTTGAACAAAGGCATTTTGCAAGAAGGATTTCGTGATTGTTTGATCACGATAATAAAAAGTGAGCTTATTTTGTTGTTCGGGGAATTCATCCATTAACAGGTTGAATTTCACCGAAATTAAATCACCAATTTCGATCGGTTTAGATTCTATGTAGAAATAGATCAACCCAGTTAATTCGATTTCGCACCCAATGATGCTCAAATCAACTTGTTGTTCCCCAACGGTTAAGGTGTATTGATTGAGTACCCACTGCGAAATGGCCTCAAAATTGGCGTTGTTGGATTCATTTTCCAGATCATCAATCGACCATCCTTTCTCGTAAAAAATACGCTCTAAGTCATGTGATGATACCGAAACGGTGGATTCAAATCGTTGGGATATATCATTGTACTCCAATTCTGCAAAAGAAAAGTAAAAATCGTGCGAAAACACCAATGATTGGAGTCCGCAGAAAAGTATGAGTAGAATGTTTTTCATTTTTGGAGAACTAAGTTAATCATTTCGAAAAAAACTTACTCCCATTCTACATGGTTATCCGTACTTTCTGTAAAGAAAATTGGCTCTTAGAGCGAATAAAGCCATTTTTTCGCCTCATCGATGGAGGTGAAGAGCTTTGTTCGAACGCTTGGACGCTCCACATTGATCATAAAATTGAATACCATTTTCTGGGAAAGTGATTGTACAACAATCGCTTCGGCGAGCTTAAATTGACTTCCGCTTTTGGATATTGAAAACTGGCGCGCTTCTTTCGAAGGAACTGTGCGTTCTCCAAATATTGTCAGGTGAAGAAATTTCCTTGAATTTCCAATCGTCTGAACAGTATCAACCATCTGTTGAGCGTCTTTTAATTCGAACTCACGGTCTTTTTCAATGCGTGTTTCTACCATCGCATTATCAATTAATGTGACTTGTGAAATTCCATTTAGAACTGTGATGTTGTTTTGTCTCAAACTCTTTTACGTTTTGATTCACTACAAAGATACGACCGACCAAAATAAGTATGCAAGCATAGGAATTGACTATTCTTTGAACGGTACTGAATCATCGGTTAAATGCATAATTATAGCTTTGATTAACAGTAATTTAACGTTTGTTAAGAGGTGAGGGTTGGGTGCGGAAAATACTCCCTTTTTCTTGCGGAAAACCATTGGTTTACGCTGTGATCAAGTTACTAAACGGTTTTGTAGGAAAATGAAAAGGCGAGTTTACCACATAATGGAAAACTCGCCAAAAATTGAGGGATGGTAGCCGCCTTACATTTTATAGGCTACGCAATTGATATTCATTCCTGCACCAACTGAAGCGAATAAGATGTTGTCGTCTTGCGCAAGAGAGTGTTTCGGAAGTTCGCCTTTTTGAATCATGTCATACAAGGTTGGAACGGTTGCTACGGAACTGTTTCCTAGTCGCTCGATGATCATCGGCATAATGTCTTCGGGAACTTCTTTGATTCCATAAAGTCGATATAGTCTTTTTACGATCGCAGCGTCCATCTTTTCATTTGCCTGATGAATCAGAATTTTATTTACTTCTGCCAGTGGCATCTCGATTTTGTCCATGCAATGTTTAATTGCCTTTGGAACTTGGGTGAGGGCATACTGGTAAATTTTGTGTCCCTTCATCTTGATGTATTTTGTTGGGTCGTTTCCAAATCGATTGAAGCTTTTTCCGAAATACAGATAATCCTTCTCTTCATTGGAATGTGAAACAGTGGCGTGAGAGAGAATGCCGCGCTTGGTCTCTTCTTCTTTACCTTCTACAATTACTGCTCCTGCGCCATCTGCGAAAATCATGGTGTCTCGATCGAATGGATCAACCACTCTCGATAATACTTCTGAACCAATCACTAAACAGCGTTTGGCTTCACCTGCTTGAATGTGAATATGGGCATGAATAAGGCCTTGAATCCAACCTGGACATCCAAAAATGATGTCATAAGGAACGCAAAATTCGTTTTTAATGCCCAATTCGTGCTTTACTCGGGCGCCAATACTCGGAACAATATCCGTTTGATTGGAGCCGTCGTTGATTACATCGCCAAAGTTATGCGCCACGATAATCATGTCAATCGTTTCGGGATCAATGCCTGCATCTTCGATGGCTCTCTTTGCCGAGATAAATGCAATTTGTGAACAGGATTGGTCCTTATTCACATACCTTCTCGATTGAATCCCTGTGATCTCTTGGAATTTCGCAATTACATCCGTGTTGTTGTTTTGAATACGCCGTCCATCGTCAAAGCTAAACGGGTTCTCCATGAAACTTACATTTTCAATCTCTACTTCTGGAATATATGATCCAGATCCAATAATTACTGTATTCGTCATGTGTTCAAGTTTAGAACGTTCATTATACGATTTATTCATTTTCCATGAATATTTAACCCTAAGATAAATGAAATAGGGCTGGTATTATACAAAAAGTCCCACCTAATGAAGATGGGACTTTCTAGATATCGTATAAAATGAATCTATTTCTTTTTATTCTTCATTTGTTGGCGTTGTGCTTCCTGCATCTTTTCAAGGCGTTGTTGGAATTTTGATTTTCCACCACCTTTTGTTCCTCCTGCAGCCGCAGCAGCTTTTCGAGCAGCCATTTTTGCTTTAATTTTCTCTTCGTCCACAAAGAACTTTTTGATGATAAGCATAATTGCAATTGACATCAAGGTAGAGATGAAGTAATAATAACTCAATCCTGAAGAGTAATTGTTGAAGAAGAAGATCATCATAATAGGGAAGAAGTACATGATGATTTTCATGTTTGGCATTCCCGGTTGCTGCTGTGCAGACATGTTACTACTGTTGATATGCGTGTAAATCAAAGTTGTTACAGCCATTAACAATGTGAACAAACTCACGTGATCACCATATACTGGAATGTTGAATGGTAATGTTGCAATTGAATCGTATGATGATAAGTCTTCTGCCCAAAGGAATGATTGCTGACGCAAACCGAACGTAGATGGGAAGAAGCGGAATACGGCCAAGAGAATTGGCATCTGAATCAACATTGGAACACATCCTGCCATTGGACTCGCGCCCGATTCTCGATACAGAGACATCGTTTCCATTTGTTTTTTCATTGAATCCTCTTTGTTTGGATACTTTGCAGCGATCTCCTCAATTTCTGGTTTCAAGATGCGCATCTTTGCAGATGACGTGTACATTTTCCATTGAATTGGCATCAATGCCGACTTGATGATCAAAGTCAATAAGAAGATCACCAATCCAATTGCCATTCCTGTTGATCCAAGTACGTTGAACAAAGGTTGAACGAAGTAGATGTTGATCCAACGGAAGATTCCCCAACCGTAGTTCAAAATCTGGTCGTAGTCTTGATCGTAAGATGTCAATACTTTGTAATCATTCGGACCAAAGAACCAGTTCATGCTCACGTTAGCGTTTTCAACATTTTTCAAGTTTAGATTCAACTCAGAAATGTAATCCTTCACGTGTGAAGAGTCGCGCTTGCTTCCTTCTTTAATAGTTTTCACTCTGAAAGAAGAACCTGATTTGTCAAATGCTTTTTCTGGACGTAGGAAAGAGGAGAAGTAGCTCTGCTTGTAACACACCCAGTCGATGTCGTCTTCTGCTTCTTCATCGTCTGCTGTCATTTCATTGAGGTAAGAGAAACCTTCGTCTTCGTAATTGAAACAAACAGTTGATACACGTCGTTGCTCGCTCATCAATCGTTCTGTTTTACGATAAGCCAACTCCCAGTTGTACATCACGTTCTTTGGAGTAACCTGACCGCCAAGTCCTCGAATGTTAATGTCAAAATCAAGATCGTATGCACCATCTTTCAATTGGTAAACATACTCAATGGTTCCTTTGTCGCCTTTTTCCAATTCAAAAACAATTCTGTCTTCGCTTTGGCTTTTTACAGAGAAGAGTTCATTCGCTGTGTTGACATTTTTTTCTCCCATCGGGAATGTCAATCCTTGCTTTGCATCTCCGCGTTGGAATAGAACAAGCGGATCAATTTTACCATCCTTCTTAACGTAATTGTCGAATGATTCGAATTCCTTAAGCTTTACTTGAGCAATTTGTCCTCCTTTAGTATCGAAATCAACAATCAGCTTGTCTGTTGTCAATGTGATAATTTCTCCTTTAACAACTTTCTTCTTTGGACGAAGGCTGTCTGGGATCATTTTGCTCGTTGCAGGGATCAAGGTATCTTTTCCAAGTGTATCCACGTAAATGAACGATCCAGTAGTTGAATCTTTCATGAACTGATCATTTTCATCGAGTTTCGGTGTCCAATTCACCGCCATTTCGAGTGTATCGCTACCTTCTTTCTCTTTGTTTGTTTTCTTGTCAGCCTCTTTCTTCTTTTTCTCAGCTTTCAGTCTCTCTTTTTGAGCCTTTTCCTTGGCAGCCTTCATTTCTTCTTCGGAAGGTTGATTGAAAAGAGCGAAAGTTGTAAGAACCAATCCGATTAAAACTAATCCTACGATGGTATTTCTATCCATTTTTTATTTTTCTATCTATTAATATTTGAAAACAGAATCACGGAATCGCTTTTCTGTTTTTCAATCATTCATTTTTAAGCATTTCAGTGTTTCCAAACTGAATTTCACCAATCTTCAATATTACTTTTTATTCTTGAGCACTGCGTCAACAAATGCGACGAACAGCGGATGAGGATTATTAACGGTGCTTTTATATTCTGGGTGGAACTGAGCTCCAACGAACCATGGGTGATCTTCAATCTCAACCACTTCCACTAATCCTGTTTCTGGATTACGTCCTGTTGCCTTCATTCCATGTTCCTCGAATTGCTCCAAGTAGTCGTTATTGAACTCGTAACGGTGACGGTGACGTTCAGAAATTTTCTCTGTATTGTAGGCGTTAGATACGTGTGAGCCTGTTGTCAAGTGACATTTGTATGCTCCCAAACGCATCGTTCCCCCCATGTTTGAAATGTTCTTTTGTTCCTCCATCATGCTGATAACAGGTTCTTTACAGTCATCAACAATTTCGGTTGTGTGTGCGTCCGAAAGTCCAAGTACATTTCGAGCGAATTCAATTACAGCGCATTGCATTCCCAAACAGATTCCTAAGAAAGGAATTTTGTTTTCGCGTGCGAATCGAACTGTTTCAATTTTTCCTGAAATTCCGCGTGATCCAAATCCTGGAGCAACTAAAATACCGTCAAGTCCGGATAATTCGCTGTCCATGTTTGCTTTGGTAATCTTTTCGGAGTGAATCCATTTGATGTTTACTTTCGCTTCATTTGAAACGCCCGCGTGGATAAATGCTTCACTGATGGATTTGTATGAATCTTTCAATTCTACATATTTTCCAACCAATCCTATTGTTACTTCAGATTTTGGTGCTTTCAATCGCTCTAGGAAATTCTTCCAACTATCCAGATTCGGAATTGATTTCGTCGGCAAGCTCAATTTTTCTAAAACAACTTTGTCCAACTCTTCCGCTTGCATCAAAAGCGGAACATCGTAAATGGTTTCAGCATCACGTGATTCAATAACAGCATTCATGCTAACATTACAGAACTGTGCGATCTTACGACGTAAAGTCAAATCGAGCTCGTGTTCTGTTCTACAACATAAAACATCAGGTTGAACTCCCAATTCGAGTAATTGCTTTACCGAGTGTTGTGTTGGCTTCGTTTTTAACTCTCCTGCCGCACGTAGGTACGGAATAAGCGTCAAATGAACCACGATGCAGTCATTTTCAAACTCCCACATCATTTGTCGAACCGCCTCCACGTATGGTAAAGATTCGATATCACCAACTGTTCCTCCAATCTCTGTGATAACAATGTCGTATGTTCCTTTGTTCCCAAGAATCTGAATGCTTTCTTTGATTTCATTGGTAATATGAGGAATCACCTGAACGGTTTTTCCAAGGAACTCACCGCGACGTTCTTTGTTAATCACTGACTGGTAGATTCTACCCGTTGTTACGTTGTTTGCTTGAGATGTTGGTGTATTCAGGAAACGCTCGTAGTGACCGA
>JABXHO010000176.1 GCA_013373595.1 Flavobacteriales bacterium
ATCAGCTTTTCTTGTTCTATTTGGATTCTTATTGGCGTCCAACTTTGCTGATTCTTGATTAGATTATCCTCCACTTTTCGGTAGTCGGCAACCATCACCTCAATCTCCTGTTGGACTTCATTTCGATACGCTTCCAACTTCTGAATTGCCGAATTATAGGAAGGTACTGCCGCAAGCACTTTTTGCGTACTCAGATGTGCCATTTCAGACTGAGAAGATGCCACATATGGCGCTACTGCGGCAAGTAAAATCAAGAAGTATTTTTTCATGAATTGAAGATAACGACCACCCATTACGCCACAAAAAAAAGGAAGCACAATGTACTTCCTTTTGTATTTTTTTATGAGTTGCTGACTACTTAGGAGTCGTTGCTGATGCAGCTTCCAATTTTGTGATTTCTTCGATCACTTCTTTTGTAATGTCTGGTCCGTTCGCAATCATTAAAGTTGTTACGTCGAATACGTAATCATATCCTTTACGATCAGAAACAGTTTTTACTGCTTTCTCTACCTTCTCCAAAATTGGTTTGTTCAACTCTTGAGAGTAGGTTTGTAATTCGTTTTGAAGTGATTGTTGTCTAGCCATTAAATCTTGCTCTTTCTTTGCCAATTTCTCTTGCTCAATTTGATCAAGAACTGGAGAAAGTGAACCACTTTGCGCCTTTTGCGAATATGCTTGAACTGCTTTATCGAAATCAGCTTTCATGGTTTGCAACTCAGTGTATCCATCTTGCTCAAACTTCTGCAATTTTGCTACTGCATCTTTGTATGAAGGCATTGCTTCCATAATTTCGGTTGAATTTAGGTGAGCAATTTTAGACTGTGCTGAAGCGAATCCTGCTCCTAAAACAACCACTGCTATCAATAATAATCTTTTCATTTTCTACTTTTTAATTGTTCTTTTCTAGCTTCTTTGATATTTCCAACCTTTACGGAAACACATTGATTTTGTTATCGGCTTTGCCGTTTTATTTCTGGTTTTGTGATCAATCTTCTTTAAGACTAATTTTTTTGAAGTTCTTTCAATACACTTTCACTAATATCGTATTTGTCATCAGCGTAGATCAAATTACTTTGATTGGCTTTATCGAATACGAACGAGTAATTTCTTTTTGAGGCAACCGTTTGCATTGCATCGTATACTTTGTCCTGAATCGGCTTGATTAGTTCTTGACGTTTCGAGAAGTAATCGCCTGTCACACCAAAGCGTGTTTTTTGCATTTCCATTGCTTCTGTCTCCAACTTATCAATTTCTTCCATTCGTTTCTTGCGTTCCTCAGACGGTAGCAATACTTCCTCACGGGCGAAATTGTCTTTCTTTTGTTTCAGAATTTCGTATCTCTTTTCAATATCCTTTGTCCATCGGTCTGCTAATTTATCCAACTTGGCCTTTGCGTCGGTGTATTCTGGTAAATTCGACAAGATGTAATCTGAGTCGATGTACGCATACTTCTGAGAATAGGCAAACCCTGTGCCAAAAATCAATGTGAGTGCTAGAATAAGTGCTTTCATAGAAATTGTTTTCTGCGGAACGCGAAGTTAATACATTTATTGTGAAGTTTTTGGGATTCTTGTTTAGAGCTCTCCTAAATTCATACCAATTGTAAAGTTGAGCTTCGTATAGAATCCTTGGCGATCGATAGCGCTATCAGACGCTCCACCGTATCCACTTGACCATGCATCCAGTCTATCAAATCCAAGTCCATAATCCAACCCGAGCATTCCGAACATTGGCAAGAATACACGAATTCCGACACCTGCTGCACGTTTCACGTTAAACGGGTTGAATCGCTCAAATGACGGGAAGGTATTTCCTGCTTCTGCGAATGCCAAGGCAAAGAACGTTGCTTGCGGATTCAATGAAATTGGGTAACGCAATTCCAATGTATATTTTGCAATGAGTGGATCACCGTTTTGAGAGTTCAGTGAGTTATCGTCGTATCCGCGAAGCGCGATGATTTCACGCCCTCCAATTTGATTTACCCCTGTCAATCCACTTCCTCCAAGTGTGAAACGGTCGAATGGTGTAAGACCTTTACTCGCTGTATATGTTCCCATAAATCCGAAGCCAATACGTGGCATTAAGATGAGTTTCTTGTCCATCGTAAGCGGCAAATACCACTCGCCCACAAATTTGATTTTGTAGTACTCCAAGTATTTGTATCTCTCTTGATTCGTGTAATCCGAGTAATCATCCACACCGTCGAAGTAAGAGTATGGCAACGTCGATTTAGCTGAGAAGCGCAAGCTTGAACCTCCTTGAGGGTAAATTGGTGAACTTACCGAGCTTCGTTGTAAACGGTACGTCAATGCGATATCGTTGGCATAACCATTATCGAAGATTCCAAAACGGCTGTCATCCACTACATCGTAGTACTGATAACTCAATTCGTAATACGCCTGAAAATAATCATCTGGCCATTTTTTACGTCGACCTAAACCAACTCCAACTCCTGTAATTCCCAATCCTGCGTAATTCTCATTCGAACGCAAATATCCATTTCCAAGTGCTGTGTGGTTCATCCAAACAGACAATGAATTTGGTTTCTTTCCTCCGAGCCATGGCTCAGTAAACGAGAAATTATATCCTTGATAGAAACGACCATTGGTTTGTGCTCGAATTTGTAAGCGCTGTCCATCTCCACCTGGAAGCGGTGTCCACGCTCCTTTTTTGAACATGTTCTTCACACTAAAGTTATTGAACACCAAACCTAGCGTACCGATCAAACGACCACCTTGACCGTTAATTCCGGCACCACCGTATCCTCCAGAAAGTTCAATTTGATCGGAAGACTTCTCTTCTACTATGTACTCAATATCAACCGTTCCATCTTGTGGATTTGGAATTGGGTTGACTTGAAATGCTTGCTCATTGAAATAACCCAATTGAGCCAATTCTCGTTGCGTACGAATGATATCGTTTCGATTAAACAAGTCTCCTGGTTTCGTACGGATTTCTCTTCGGATTACGTGCTCGTTGGTTTTCGTATTTCCTTTGATGATCACACGTCGAACCCGAGCTTGTTTCCCTTCATTAAGTCGGATTTGGTAATTGATATGGTTGTCTACCACACTTGTTTCCACCACTATTGGATTGAAGAACAAATACCCGCGATCCATGTAGAGTGAAGAGATATCACGACCGTCAGGACTCATAAAAATACGCTGATCGAACAGAGCTTTGTTGTAGATATCTCCTTTTTTGATTCCTAAAACGGTATCCAAGAAAGAAGAACGGAATTTAGTGTTTCCAACCCATTCGATATCACCAAAGTAGTACAGCTCTCCCTCGTTGATTTTCATATCAATTTGAAGATTCTTGCTGTCTGCCAAGAACACCGTATCGTGCTCGATCGTTGCGTCGCGTAGTCCAATCGCATTGAACTTTTCAACTACGGCTTTTTTATCGCGTTTGTAAGCTGATTGTGAGAACTTCGAACGTTTAAAAAAGCGCCAGAATGCTTTCTGCTTCGTATCCTTCATCGCCATTCGAAGCTTCCATTCTTTGATCGATTCGACGTTATAGAAATTGATTTCTCCGATCTTTACGCGATCATTTTTATCGATGTCAATTGTGAAGATTTCCGAGTTGGTAATCAATGAGTCTGTATCTCTTCCAATGTTGACTTGAACCGAGTAATATCCTTTTTCGCGGAAATATCCTTTGATTCTACTTTCGGTAGCAAAAATGAGGTTTTCTGTGATTGTCTTTCCAGAGAATAAATCGATTTCTTCACGCAGTTTATCCGCCTCACGTTTGTTTACACCTCTAAATCGGAAGCGTGATAATTTCGGTCTTGGCGTCACTTTAATCACTAAGTAAATTACGCCTGCAATTTCCTTGTCTGCACTAATTTCTACATCAGAGAACAAGCCTTCATTCCACAAGTTTTTGATTGCACGAGAAATATCTTCTCCCGGTATCGTAACTGTACTTCCTTGTCGAAGTCCAGAAATCAACTTAATCGCATTGTGATCGTAGTTATCTGCACCAACCACTCGGATAGGTCCTACTTGGTACTTTTCAGGACGTAAAATATCTATCCGAATATCACCACCAACCGACTGAGGTCCTTGATTCAAGGTGTCTATTTGACCCGAAGCTTTGAACGTGAAAGCAATGCTTGCCAGTAGTAGTAAAAATGAAAGTTGTTTCAACATTATGTGTTTTTTTCAAGTTGTGCAGAAACCAATCCGAATCGGCGTTCACGTGATTGATAATCGAGCACTGCTTTGTATAAATCTTCTCGTTTAAAATCTGGCCAAAGAACATCTGTGAAATGAAACTCTGCATAAGCAATTTGCCAAAGCAAGAAATTACTTACACGGTTTTCACCACTTGTTCGAATGAGTAACTCAGGATCTGGAATTCCTTTTGTACAAAGCATATCTGACATCAAGCAATCGTTAATGTCATCCATCTCCAGCTCTCCCTCTTTTACTCTCCGAGCGATTTCTTTTGTTGCCTGAATCAATTCCCATTTCGCGCTATAGTTCAACGCCAAAATCAAATTGATTCCCGTATTATTTTTCGTACGGTCATATGCTGCTTGCAATTCTTCTTTACACGAAGGGGGCAATCCATCCATATCACCAATACTCGATATCACGACATTACTTTCGTGTAACTCATCTACCTCGCCACTAATTGTTCGGACCAACAAATCCATTAATCCGTCTACTTCTTCTTTTGGGCGCTTCCAGTTCTCCGTAGAAAAAGCGTACAGCGTAAGGTATTCTACCCCAATTTCTTGTGCAGCTTTCAACGTTTCGCGAACAGCCTCCACTCCAAAGTTGTGCCCAAACAAGCGATCTTCTCCTTGTTTTTGCGCCCAACGACCATTCCCATCCATAATAATGGCAATGTGTTTTGGTATGGTATCACGGTTAATTTTATCGAGCAAACTCATCTATTTCAA
>JABXHO010000001.1 GCA_013373595.1 Flavobacteriales bacterium
CGCTTGATGTTGAAATTTGATTGTGATAAATTGGAAATGAACCACATCGTTCCGTCGTAGGGATTGATTTCAAACTGGCTGTAATTGGTTGAAACAAAATTTGCCCCCGTGTAGGTCAATGCATTATAGTGCTCGTGTGGAATGGTTTGCCAGGTTTGGGCTTGTACATTCGCACAGATAACTAAAAGTAATAGAGCTAGGTATTTCATTGTTTGATCCATTTTTTAGAAGATTTTTTGCCTTCTGAGAGGTAAGTTACAAAATATATTCCGCTGTTCAGGTGTCGCGTATCGATAAAGTAGAGGGTGTTGTGTGAAGCGTTCAGTTGATGTAATAAACGCCCTGAAACGTCGTGTAAGAGAATGTTCCCTTGAGAGTTTTCAGGAATGCGGATGGAGAGTTGATGACTTCCTGGGTTTGGGAAAATTTCGAAAGTCAGTTCACCTTCTATCTTATGCAAAGATGCAAGTGAATCAATCAATGGATTGTCCGCATAGCAGGGGAAGTCGTATTGAGACGTTAGTGAGTCATCATGTATGTAAATACTGAATGCCATTTTGGCTTGTGTGGAGTCTGGGTTGAGAGGGTACCAAAAATCAATTGGATCTGAGCTAATTGAACTAGGAGTTTGATAGAAGTCAAGTGGTAACAGGTATTCATTAATAAAATGGTAGAAATACCCTGAAAGAAAAATAGAGGTATCTCCAAGAATCGAATCGATTTTACACATGGGCTCGACACCAATCGTATCAATGATTAGGGAATAATATGGGTTTGAGATCCATGTCGTATCAATGTGCTTTCGCAGTGAATTCGTTTGACTGTGGCGCACCCAAGTATCTAAAAGGGTAGTAGATGGCTGCATGTATTGACTGAAATCATATTCTAATTGGTACTTGTAACGAATTACTTTGTAGTCTGTGTTTGGCTGCAAGGGAAACTGATCGCCATAAGGGCCACCTGGGTTGGTACTTAAAGGACTTGCCAGTCTCACATTTATGGTGTCCTGTTCAATCAATAATTCCCCCACCGGAAGCGTGTCAGGATGCACAATTTGGTACTTTGGTAATTCAATCATTTTGAGTGCTTGGTAAGCATTCAACCTTCCGTGTCCCGAAGCAGGACTATAATTCCCGTCCACATTATTTTCTTCTGTCCAGTCAGCGGATTCTTGTAGAATGTACTCTACATCAGCAGGATCAAGATTGACATTTGAATAACAGTTTTTGTTGTAATAACTCAATAACAGTGCGGCAACGCCGGAAACGTGAGGTGCAGCAGCTGATGTTCCATTAAACGCGCCGTAATCTTCGGTGCTGTTCGGACTTTGTTGTGAATAAGTCGTCCGAATAATATCTTGCGATCCAGGGGCAACCAAATCGACATCTCCACCATAATATCCAAAATAATCGTCTGTTCCATTATAACTTCCAATTAAACGATTTCCATCCGTTCCTGAAGAAGATACGCTGACGACCCAAGAATCGTCATAGCGTGCAGGGTACAGGAAATAGGGGCCTTCGTGATTTGTTGAAAAACTAGCAACATCGGGTCTGTTCCCTCGCCCTACCACATTGATCACTCCATTGTGTAGTGAGAATAAAAATGATTCTCGACATAAATTACAACCGTCATAATATCCTGGTCCACCAGACCCCGACCCTGGAATTTCTTCATTTTTATCGCCTTGTATTGTGTAGGCATAACTATGGTTACCAATATGAATACCATAGCCAGGAGAGTGTTCAATGTAATACCAAGTACCTGCTAGGGCAGACCAGTCAAAGTAGGTGCCAATCCATCTTGAGGCATCAATTATTCCAGCGGCAACCTCTTCAATACTACTTACACCATTAGGGTCAACATACCGCTTAAAATCTAGGAGGCTAACGCCTGTTGAGGCTCCAGTGGAATCCAGTCCGTTGCCACCTGCAATACCCGCGACTCCCAGTTCGTTGTTACGTTTCGCTCCAATAATACCAGCTACACGATGGCCGTGATCATTTTGTGCACATGATCCCCATTGGAATGCTCCCGTGTAATAATAATTCCAACCCGTCAACAGCTCAATATCTTCATGCGTAGAGTCTATTCCTGTATCAAAAACACCTACTTTGATCCATGGCTTACCGGTTTCAATGTTCCAAGCGCTATCCATTTTTATGTGGTCGATTTGTCCATTGTCAGGATGTAATGCAATTTGGTCCGGATATTCAGGGTCATTGGTAGCACTTGTTGTTTTTACAATGAAGTTAGGGTGCGCATATAGTACAATTGGGTATAAATCTTCCAAATCCCTACAGAATTGTGAAACCCGAAGACCATCGGGAACAGCAATTTTAAATGTTGCCCAAAAAGGAGGGACGGGAACTTCCTGTCCCTGTCGACCAATGGAAATTGAATCGGAAATGCCGAGGTGCGGAAATATTTTTCGACCGATTAGCTCAGCGATATTGAAAGGTTTTTCAGGTAGATCAACGAGATAGTTGTGCCCGACATCGTTCAGTAAATTGTCAATTGAGCTTACGGTAATGTCTTCATCGTTAATAATATCCGTGTTCAATAATTGAGGGTTGAGCCGAACAATGACCTCGTTGTGTAGGTAGTTTTCCGGTTGGGCTAGCGTAAACCAGCTTGCAAATGCAAAAGCACTGGTGAAAAGAATATGTTTCATAAAAGTGAATAATAGTTTTCTTGATGCAACGAAGAAGTGATTAATGTTGATCAAAAATAGGAAATTATTCCTTTGAATGTAATTTTATTTACACTTTAACGTGTCATTTTTGTATGTAAATATACATGTCTACGGATTACTTCACTTTCGGATGCAATTAAACAGTGAACTCTGATCAGACTTTAAGCTCTTGAAATCAATGGGTTAATCAGGCGTGTTTTGCAATAATCATTTCGAGCTGTTCCAATACTTCTTTCGAACCATATTTCAGACTGGAAGAGCGAATTTTCTCCCCTTCGAAGGTGCGTTTTTCGAGGATGATCTCTTCCATTGCTTCGGCGAGACTTTCAGGATCATCGGCCTTCGTTTGAATGCCTAAATCTTTTGGTAGTTTCGATGCGATTCCAACTGGGGTACTGAGTACAGGAGTTCCCGTTGCCCACGATTCGGCCAAAACAATGGAGAAGGTTTCATAATTGGAATTGAGAATAAACGCATCCGATTGTTGATACCAACGCGGTAAATCTTCCCACTCGAATGGGCCATCGAAATTAATTTGATTATCCAAATCGAGTTTTCGGGTGTATTCTTCCCACTTCGTAGTCGACTCATCAGAGATAATGGCCACATGGAAATTCAAAATTCCTTTGTCCGTTAAGAGTTTACACGCATCAATGATTCCCTTCGGATTTTTTGTTGCTTCTTCCAAGGTAGAAATATGTAGAAACTTCTTGATTTCATTGCTTGGTTTTGGGGTAAACTTGAAGATGTCGGTATCGATGTGATTGGGAATGATTCCAATCTCTTTTTGCGGAAAATGACTGAGAATTTCTCGTTTTAAGGTCTCAGAAACCGCATAAAAATGATCCACTCGTTTCACCGTTCGTTTGATGATCATCTTCTGAAAGAAAGTCAGTTTTTTCCAGTAGTCCTTTCGGAAATAAGATCCGTGTTCGATGTGTGCCCATGGACATTTCAACTCTTTCTTCAATTGAATGAATTGCATTCCTTTCGGTAGGGCCACGTTCGAGATGATTAAATCTGCATCGAGTACGTCCGTAAGTGCATGCTTCAGCGCTTCCTTCTGCAAGGCAAATTTTTTGAGAGGCGACTTCCCGCGCTCATGGTACACCAAGATTTCCGTTAAATTTCCACTTTCTTTTCGTTCAAGACGGAAATTGTTTTCCTCTGGATGTGAAACAGTGTGAACAACAGTTACCAAATGCTTCGTAGCAATCAATTCAGCTTGGCGCTTCACAAAATTACCAACGTAAGGCTGATACTTGTTTGGATACCATGAACTGGCAATAACAATATGAAATTGTTGGCTTGGCATGTAACTAAGTTACAATATTAAAAAGGACTAGGCGAGCGTTTTCTCGAAAACAACGCGAATTTGCTCCAATGCGAAATCGATTTCTTCCTTCGTGGTGTACCTTGAAAATGAGAAACGTACGTTTGGACGGGTCATGTCCGCATCAATTCCTGTTAATACGTGCGATCCAACTGATGCACCAGACGAACAGGCACTTCCTCCCGAAACGGCAATGCCTTTCAAGTCGAGCGTAAACAAGAGCATTCCTGCTTTTTCCGTGCGCGGAAAGCAAACATTCAATACTGTGTATAATGAAGATTCAGGGCGAATATCTCCGTGAAACTCGATGTCTTCAAATAGCTCTTTAAGTTGCGAAATCATGTAGCTTTTGAGCCCTTGAACATGCTCTTGATGCGCTGGTAAATCAGCGTAAGCTAAATCCATTGCTTTGGCCAATCCTACAATTCCGTATACGTTTTCTGTTCCTCCGCGAAGTCCACGTTCTTGTGCACCTCCATGAATCAAAGCTTCTGATTTTGTGTTTTTATTCACGTATAAAAATCCTACTCCCTTCGGTCCATGAAATTTGTGGGCAGCACAGGTAATGTAGTCAATGCCTAGTTCTTGTAAGTCGAAGGGATAGTGCCCCATCGTTTGAACAGTGTCAGAGTGAAAACAAGCATCGTATTTTTTGCACAACTCACTCACTTTTTTCAGTGGAAGCAAGGTGGCAATTTCGTTATTGGCGTGCATCAAAGAAACAATTGCCTTTTTATCTTCTTGAAGTAAACGTTCCAAGTCGTTAAGGTCAACAGTTCCGTCTTTCGCCAATTTCACGTAGGAAACTTTCACATTTCGCTGAGCTTTCAATGCATCTGCTGTGCAAACAACAGCTTTGTGCTCGATTTCAGAGGTAATGATGTGCTCGGCACCGCAATGTACAACAGCAGATGTAAGTGCCATGTTGTCGGCTTCCGTTCCTCCTGAAGTAAAAATGATTTCGGAAGGTTGACAATTAAGGTGTTTCGCAATGGATCGACGTGATGTTTCGATCAGCGCTTTTGTTTCACGACCAAAAGAATGGGTAGAAGATGGATTTCCAAAACTATTATTGAGAACTGGAATCATCGCTTCTACTACCTCGGGAGCAATAGGAGTTGTTGCTGCATTGTCAAGATAAACTGCCATCGGTATCAAATTTTCGGCAAATATAGCCAATTCTTTGGGGTTCTTTTGGGAAATGGATGGATGTGGATGCTTTTCCCTAGTAATCCAGTAGGTTAATTCTTTTTTGCTTCCTTTTTTGGCTTTTCTTTACGTTCCAATAATAGGTTGAGCGTGAGCCCCCATTCGTAATGACTTTTCGCTACATCAATGGCGCCAGTACTATATTGTCGATAGTATTCCATTTTAAAAAGATGGGCGTAGGCTCCGATGGACCAATTTTCTTTTCCATATTCAGCAGATAGAATAGGGGTTTTGTAGTTGTCGTGTGTATTTACAAATCGGTATCCCGCTAATAAGGTGATATGACTTCGTTGAAAATGGTTGACGAATAAGTTGTAGCGGAGGTACCAACACAGTGTGGCATCTAGTGTAACCGAGGTAATCCGATCACTATCTTCCTCTTCATAACCATAAATATCGGTGTGATTCCGAGGGGACGGTGCAATCTGGAAGAGTCTTCCAATTCCAACTTTCGGACGCATTCCTGTGCTGAACATTTTACCCTTTACGATAGGAATGTGTAAACCTGCATGAACTACAGCATTTAATCCAAGATATGTCTTGTAGTTATGATCAAAATTTAGCGAATGAACCGTATCATTCCATTGTACGCTGGAAAAACCGTATCCTGAGTTTTCAATTTTGTCCTTGTTATATTGTACAAATCCAAAGGATAGGTCAAAATGATACTTGAATTTGTCTACTTGGCCGAATGAGGTATACGCGTTTAGCAGAACCAGGATAAAAAATACACGTCTCATTTAAAAGTAGCTTGAATAAAAAGTCCTTGCTTTCCGGAAATATAGACGCTCTTATCGTCAATTTTTTGTACTTGCATAAAATACTCTGAATGGCCATTGCCGCTGTCATCTAATGCCTCTTCCCAAACACCCGTGTAATTGGTTGAAATGCTTGATTGCGCCACAGCAATATAAAAGTCGTTCACATATTCGATCGCTGTATAATCATGATCGTGAAAATTGTAACTCGAAACATTCCAGTCATTTGAATGCCAATTGTGAAAATAGATTTTACCGTATTCTGTCACGATAGCGGTTTTGCCACCTGCATGATGAACATCCAAGGGAATATTTCCGATAATATCCCAAGTTTCCATATCGTTCGTGTTGAAGTCATAGATTTGGATCTCACCATCCCAAAAGTTGAAATTTCGAGTTAAATAGTGAAGTCTTCCATTGCTGTAGTTGCAATAGTCTGGATGTATTCCAGAATGAGGAAAATGATGAACTATTGTATAGTCTGCGCTAGAAGGAAGTGAGGTGACAATGTGGTTATCGTACCATGCGTTTTCGTTGGATTCTGCAAGAATCATTTCACCTGCTTCATTTTTACCAACAAAACAAAAGTCGTAGATCGGGTTATTTCCGGTGTAATCGGTTGTCAAGATAGTTGTCCATGTTTGCCCTCCATCATAAGTCCTGTAGGCTTCGTTATTTGCTGTGAAGGCGCCATTGTTTTCATCGAAAAACACAATCGATTGTACGTCCATTTCGTATTGGGAGACGACGCCATTGGGAAGAGGAAGTTCCAACCAAGATGTCCCGCCATCTGCTGTTTTAAAAATTTTCATGTTGTTTCCACTCTTTCCAATAGCGAAACATAGATTCTTATTTACAACGCTGAATTCAACGATGTCATAATTGGTGGGAATTGAGCAGTCTTTTTTGGACACCGCTAATCGAGTTTCAACGATACCAGCGTCTTTTTTACACGATGATGTCGTCAGGAATAAAATTGCAGAAAACGTCAGCAAAAAGAAGAGTGAGCTTGTTCTTACTTCCATCCGATTTGGAGTTCTAGCAACAATTTCTTGGGGAGTTTTCATAAATGGAAATCGAACTTTGGGCAAAAGTAGTTAATTCTTAAGGCAAATCTTTACCAAGTAGATGACGCATGGTTACTTTCTCCGGAGCTCGTTTTAGGTTTTCCATGAAGAAAAGACTCTTTTCAATGCGTTTTTCACTTGATTTTAGTTGAAGAACAATGTAGATGATTCCTCTTCGCATTCCCTTGGGGAGTTTGCTGAACCGTTCATTGGCATGTGGATCTTGCCGCAATACTTCTTCGAATTCTTCAGGAACATCGAATCCATATTCGGAACGATTTTTTTCGAGGTGAACCGTGACGGTGTCTCCCAGTGTAACGCCAATCTTTTTCATTCGCGCCTTGGAGAATGTTATGTAAGCAGTATTATTTCCAAGTGAAACGGTACCACCTTGCCACGTAACCTCATTGTTGATCGTGACATTGAAACGTTGGTTATACAACAGTTTGTCGCCTTCTTCCCTAAAACTTTCAAGGATTTCGTCGGAAACGGAGATATACGACATTTTTAACTTGTCGAGGTACTCAATTTTTGAGGTAAAGGTTGCAGACATAATTACAAGATACGAAAAAGTCTGCCCGAAGACAGACTCTGAACCTCAAGGTTCATCAAACATGAAATTTGCAACACTATACTACTCTGGAGTGTTAGCTTCTTTTACAAAACCAATCGATTTTGCGCGTTTTTCAATGCTTTGATTCACAGAGGAACCGAAATCATCTACTTCTTCTCCCTGTTCTGCACGTCTCTTTTTTTCGTCAGCGATGTAATTTTCACGCAAAAGAGCCAATTCGCCGATTTTCGCTTGATAGTTTTCGCGTTCCTCTTTTTTCGCTTCAATAAGAGCCAATTTTTCTTCTGTGGTTTTGTTTTTGAATTCTTCTGGAAGTTCTTTTTCCTCAATCTCCGCAATATCTTTTCCTTCTTCTACTGCGTCTACCAAATCCCATGATGCATTTTTGTACACGCCTTTTTTCGATTTTGAAATGCTTCGCTCGGCAGCAACGGAAGTGCTCATGGCACCAGCATTTAGATCTTCGCTCATTTGAATTTCCTTCTTGCGAATACCTTCAACTCCATAACCATAGTAGGTGCTGTTGAGTGAATCGTTGTACAGTTGAATTTCTTTATCGTAAGGAGTTGGAATGTGAACGATTTCTTTGTTCGCATCAATGTTGAAGAAATCTCCTCCTGAACAATCAGCTCCATCAAACCATTTCATGCGTACTCCTTCGTTATAATCTCCACAAAAAATAGAGTTGATATAAACGGATTTACTCTTAGCATTTGTACACGCTTTTCGGTAATCAATTTTTCCCTGGTCGAACTCTTCATTCCCAGCGATGTAAATCATTTTGAGGTCGTCTTGGTTATTTGTCCAAGCGAGATCATCCAATGCTTTCTGAATAACAGCACCACAATATTCACTTCCTCCGTTGGTTCTTAAGGCAAACATCTTCTGAGAAAGATCGTCTAAATCTGAGGTGAAGTTCAATACCTGACGTAAATAATTGTCTTTTTTATCAAGTCCATCATTTCCGTATTCGTACAAGGAGAATTCCATGATGGGCAATTCCCCTTCGAAACGTAATTCACTAATTTCATTGACAATGTTCCAAATACGCGATTTTGCTTGGTCGATCAGGTTGTCCATGCTATTCGACGTGTCAAAAAGAATCGCAACTTGTACTTTTTTGTCGGATGGTGGTGTTCCTTGAGCCAAGGCCGCACTCACAAAAGCGATGCTGAGTATGGATGAAATGATTTTCTTCATGAGGACTGTTTTGACTCAGTACAACAATGAAGAGAAAGGGTTCAAAAAAATGAGGTGAGAATGAAAAAGTAACACTTATACTCCAGCCAATCGGATTAGACCTTCTTTGTCCAATACTTCAATTTTACGCACGTGCGTCGTAACAAAACCGTCGTCTTTAAAATCTTTCAGTAAACGAATTAAGGTTTCGGTTGCTGTTCCAACGAAGTTGGCCAAATCTTCTCTCGATAAGTTGATGAAGTCCTCTCCGTAGATATCATCCAAAATCAAAAGGGCAGCAGCAAGACGCTCTCTTACTGATTTTTGAGCCATATTTTTGATGAAAGAAGCACGATCTGCCAGTTCTTTTGAAAGTTCGCGAAGAATTCCATTTCTCAAATTAGGATTGGTATCTACCAGATCAAGAAAATCATCTTTAGAAATGAAACAGATATTGCTTTCTTCCAATGTATTTGCAGCAACGGAGTACGGTTCACCACTAAACATGGCGCGGAAACCAACAATTTCCCCAGATGTGGCTACATGTATAATCTGTTCTTTTCCTTCTTCTCCACGAGAATAAACTTTCACTTTTCCCTCATTGATGCAGAAAACACCACGGGGTAAACCACCCTCGATAAACAAAGGTTGACCTTTTTTGAAATACGAGCATGATTTGCTGGAGTCTACCTTCTCCAAATCTTCACCCGTCATAGAACAGAGTAGGGAATCCTTGCGTGATAAACAATTTTTACACGTGATGTGCTTGTGTGATTTTTCCAACATTTGCGGTCAATTCGTTTTCTCTATCAAAAGTAGTGATTTTACTTTTTTTAAGAAGTATGATTTAGGTCATTTTTTTGCAGAAACCAAGGAACTACATTTGGTCTATGAATTCTGATAAACGTGCGCAGCTTATTCGTAAGTACGATGTTCCCGGTCCAAGGTATACTTCGTATCCTACTGTTCCCTATTGGAAAAACGATCCTTTACAGAGTAAAGATTGGTTGGAGACCATTCAAAGGAATCAGTCTCATTTCCAGAGTGATGAGGTGAGTGTATATGTTCATTTACCGTATTGCGAGAGTTTATGCACGTTTTGTGGGTGCCACAAGCGAATTACGAAAAACCACGCAGTTGAAGAGCCTTATATCGATGCGGTGATTAAAGAGTGGAGCTTGTACAAAGAGCGTGGGCTCGCAGGTGCTCAAATTAAAGAACTTCACTTTGGAGGTGGAACACCTACTTTTTTTGCGGCGGATGAATTGGTTCGATTGGTAAAGGCACTTCTCGAAGACCAAACAGTTGCCCCTTCGGAAGTTGAAATGGGATTTGAAGCACATCCAAATAATACGTCAAAAGAGCATTTGGAAAAATTGCATGCATTGGGATTCAGAAGATTGAGCCTAGGTGTGCAAGATTACAACCCTGTGGTGCAGAAAGCTATCCACCGAATTCAGCCTTTTGCGCAGGTGAAAAAAGTGCATGATATGGCACGGGAAATGGGGTACGACTCCATCAGTCATGATCTTGTATTTGGTTTGCCAAAACAATCCTTGAAAGATATCTTATTTACTGTTGATAAAACCTTGGAATTGCGTCCAGACCGTATTTCGTTGTATAGTTACGCACATGTTCCGTGGGTAAAAGGCACGGGTCAGCGCGGATTCAACGAAGATGATCTTCCAACAGGAGAGGTGAAACGTGAATTGTACGAACAGTCGAAGTTAAAACTGATTGAAGCAGGATACTTAGAAATTGGAATGGACCATTTCGCACTTCCGACGGATTCATTGGCAATTGCTTTTTTGTCGAAGAACCTTCATCGAAACTTCATGGGGTATACAACGCAAAACACACCAATGTTAATTGGACTCGGAATGTCGGCTATTTCTGATAGCTGGTTTGGTTTTGCGCAAAATAAGAAGAGCGTAGAGGCGTATTTAGAAGGGATAAAAAATGAACAATTGCCTATTTTTAGAGGACATTTGTTAACAGAAGATGATTTGATTGTTCGACAACATATTCTCGATTTAATGTGTCACTTTGAGACAGAAATTGGGAAGCAAGAGTCGTTTGACTTCTATTTAAACGTGTTGCTGAAACTCGGAGAAATGGTGGAAGATCAATTGGTAGAGATGGAAGGAAACACCTTGAGAATTACAGAAGCAGGAATTCCATTCGTACGCAATGTGTGTATGATTTTCGATCGAAGTTTACAATCAAACTCTAGGAAAGAAGGCGTGTTTTCACGAACAATATGAGCGAAAGTTGCTACCATTGTGGGGATGATGTAATCGGGAAAGGGTACTCACTCGGAGATAAAAAGTTTTGCTGTAATGGATGCAAAAGCGTCTATCAATTACTCCATGAAAATGGCTTGAATTCTTTCTACGCTATGGAAGAGCAAGCTGGGGTGAAGCCGAAGTCTTCGGACGTACATCGCTACGATTTTCTTGACCTCCCAGCAATTCGCGAACGCTACATCGATTTTGAAGACGAGAACTCTGTTCACGTAAAACTATTTCTCCCCGCGATACATTGTTCATCGTGTATCTATTTATTGGAGAACATTCATAAAATTGAGCCTCGAATTCTGAGTTGTCAAACGAACTTCACGGAACGAACAGCAACCATCGCTTTTAAGAAATCATTTCCGTTTCCTGAATTAGCCTTGTTGCTCGATCGTATCGGATATCCACCGAACTTCGAAGAAAAGAAAGAAGTCAATAAATCAATAGACAAGACCTTTTTATACCAAATGGGCGTTGCAGGATTCGCATTTGGAAGTATCATGCTTTGGAGCTTTCCGGAGTATTTAGGAATTGATGAGGCTCCTGCAGGTTTCCGATCGCTTACGGCATACCTGTCATTCTTCGTGTCTATTCCTGTGTTGCTTTATTCTGCAAGAGACTATTATATGTCAGCATTCAAAGCAATTCGATACAAACAAATCAACATTGATGTCCCAATTACCTTGGGAATTCTCGCGCTCTACGCACAAAGTTGTTACCATATTTTTTCTGGCTTAGGTCCAGGATACATGGACAGCTTTGCTGGATTTATTTTCTTCTTGCTCATCGGGAAATGGTTCCAACGAAAGACATATCGTTCATTATCCTTCGATCGTGATTACGCGTCCTATTTCCCCGTAGCGGTATTGCGTATCAAGAATGAAGAGGAAGAGATCGTCGAAATCGAGAAAATTGAAGAAGGCGATCACCTCATGATTCGAAACGATGAAATTGTGCCATGCGATGTGATTTTGGTCTCGGATACTGCTCAAATTGATTATAGTTTTGTTACGGGTGAATCCGTTCCTGTTACCATCAAAAAAGGGCAATTGGTATACGCAGGAGGAAGATTGATTGGAGCGAAAACGCGCTTTCAGGCAAAAAGTAAATCAGAAAGAAGTCGCTTGGCGAACTTGTGGAATAAATCGAGTAATGTTTCCGAAGAACGATCTATCTCTCAGAAGAAATGGGATAAATTATCCGCCTACTTTTTGGTAGGAGTGATCATTGTAGCCTCAATTGCGGCAATTTCGTGGGCATTTATTGATACCAATCGAATTGTGTCCACAGTCGTTTCCGTATTAATTGTGGCATGTCCGTGCGCGCTTGCCTTGTCTCGACCATTTACCTACGGTAATACCATGCGTAAAATGGGACGTTCAGGGCTCTATTTACAGAATACGGAGGTCATCGAAGATATCAATGAAGTTACAGACATTGTGTTCGATAAAACAGGAACACTCACCAAAGGAAGTCAGGAAAAAGTGACGTTTGAAGGTGAAATGCTTACGGATCAGGAGTGGGGAAGTGTTCTCATCTTGTCCAATTCATCTACGCACGTGTTGTCGCGGACAATCGCTAGATGGATCAAAAACAAGAACTTGAGTATCGATTCGAACGTTGAAGTTGAGAATTACAACGAATCCGTTGGACAAGGAATCGAGGGACAGGTGTCGGATCAGCACATCAAAATCGGAAGTGCGAAATTTATGGGACTCGACGCTCAAGATGGAACCTTTATCTCCATAAACGGAGAAGTACGAGGGAAATTCATGTTCGCTTCGGAGTTACGTGATGGACTGGAAAGCATGATGGCTGATTTAACGTCAAACTACACGGTTCACGTGCTCTCGGGAGATTCTGAGAAAGATGCGCAAATGATGCAAGAAGCATTCCCGTCGCTGGAAAACTGTTTGTTTAAGCAATCACCTGAGGACAAATTTGCCTATACGCAACAACTTCAAGAGCAAGGAAAACACGTCATGATGATAGGTGATGGATTAAACGATTCGGGTGCCTTGGCGAAGGCAGATGTCGGAATTGCTATTTCGGAAGATGTGTTCCAGTTTTCACCCAATTCAAATGGAATCTTAGAAGCAAATAAGTTGCACAAATTGACCTCGATTTTGGTAACAAGTAATTTTGCAAAAACAGTCTTAAGAATCTGCTTGGCTTTCTCCATTTTCTACAATATTGTCGGATTGGGATTTGCAATTACTGGAAATTTAACCCCACTTGTTGCGGCGGTTTTAATGCCCATTAGTTCTATATCTATCGTGATTATCAGCACTGTATTTATTCACTTCAGAAAGTGAGATAATCCCCGTTTTATGGGGATTTCAAAAAACATGACATAAATCAGGTTTTACAGTAACATGTGTCATATAAAATGCATCAAATTCTGGGTTGCTTTGTACTATGGGAATTATCTATTTGATGTTAATCGTGAGTCTGATCATTGCACTCTTCTTCTTAGTCTCCTTCTTGTGGGCCACGAAGAATGGTCAATTTGAAGACGATCATACACCATCAATTAGAATTCTCTTTGATGATGAAAACAATGAACAACCAAATTACTTAGAAGACGATGGAAGTACAAAAGTTTAGTTACGATAACAAAATCGTAAAGTATTTCGCCTATGCCACCATCATATGGGGGATTATCGGGATGCTTGTTGGGATTATTGCCGCGTTGCAATTAGCGTTTCCCAATTTTTTTAATGAGTACCTAGGATTCCGATATCTTTCGTTCGGACGTATTCGACCACTGCACACCAACGCAGTGATTTTCGCATTCGTGGGGAACGGAATTTTTACGGGGGTCTATTACTCCTTGCAACGATTGCTCAAAACGAGAATGTGGAGCGACAAATTGAGTTACATCAACTTCTGGGGATGGCAGTTCATCATCGTATGTGCTGTGTTAACACTTCCATTCGGAATTACGGCAAGTAAAGAATATGCCGAGCTCGAGTGGTGGATTGACATCCTTATCGCTATCATGTGGGTAGTTTGGGGATGGAACATGTTTGCAACCATTTTGAACAGAAGAGTGAAGCACTTGTACGTAGCCATTTGGTTCTACATTGCGACATTCGTAACGGTTGCCGTGTTGCACATTTTTAACTCATTCGAACTTCCAGTATCATTCTTTAAAAGTTACTCAGCGTACGCTGGGGTGCAGGATGCACTTGTTCAGTGGTGGTACGGACACAACGCCGTGGCCTTCTTCTTAACAACGCCTTACCTTGGATTGATGTACTACTTTGTACCAAAAGCGGCCAATCGTCCAGTATACTCGTACCGACTTTCGATTATTCACTTCTGGGCATTGATCTTTATCTATATCTGGGCGGGACCACACCACTTGTTGTATACTTCATTGCCAGACTGGGCACAAAGTTTAGGGGTTGTTTTCTCTGTGATGTTGATCGCTCCTTCTTGGGGAGGTATGTTGAACGGATTGTTGACACTTCGTGGAGCTTGGGATAGAGTACGTGATGACGTAATGTTGAAATTCATGGTTGTTGCCTTAACCGCTTACGGTATGTCAACATTCGAAGGTCCAATGCTTTCTTTGAAAAACGTAAACTCAATCTCTCACTTTACTGACTGGACAATTGCACACGTTCACGTTGGAGGATTGGGATGGAACGGTATGCTTACCTTCGGTATGCTTTACTGGTTGTTCCCTAAAATGTTCCGCGTAAAATTGTACTCTAAGAAGTTGGCGAATCAACACTTCTGGATTGCAACCTTGGGTATTATTCTATATGCCATTCCAATGTACATCGCTGGATTCATGCAAGGATTGATGTGGCAAGATTTCAAAGAAGATGGAAACCTCGCTCACCCAGAATTCTTGGAGACAGTAACAGCACTTGAACCATACTATGTTCTTCGTGCAATCGGAGGGATCTTGTTTATCTCTGGAGCCATTATGATGTTCTACAACCTCATTAAAACCGCGAAATCTGGAAACTTCTTGGCAGATGAGCCTGCAGAAGCAGCCGTAACCAAAAACGCAAAAGTGAAGAGTGGAGAGTACTGGCACCGTGCGATCGAAAGACGTCCAGTTCGTTTCATGATTTTCACAACAATTGTGATCATTATTGGTGGAGCCGTGGAGATCATTCCAACACTTATCGTTAAAAGTAATGTGCCACACATCTCAGCTGTGAAACCGTACACACCACTTGAATTGGAAGGACGTGACATTTACGTTCGTGAAGGATGTTACAACTGTCACTCTCAAATGATTCGTCCATTGCGTTTCGAAACAGAACGCTACGGAGAATACTCGAAATCAGGTGAGTTTGTATACGACCACCCATTCCAATGGGGATCTAAACGTACCGGTCCTGACTTGGCGAGAGAAGGTGGAAAACGTAGTAACTACTGGCACTACGAGCACATGCTCCGACCAAAAGATATTTCTGACGGAACCGTGATGCCAGCCTATACGTGGTTGAAAGATGATGATTTCGATACAGATTTGATGCCAGCGAAAATTCGCGCAATGGAAACGCTTGGTGTTCCTTACGAAAAAGAATACGGTAAGGATTATGACCAAAGAGCAGTTGCAGACATGCACGAACAGGCCTTGCCAATCGCTGAGGATATCATCAACGATTTGTTGAACAGTACAACGGATGATTTGAAAGCGAGCATGAACAAAGAGCAGCTTGTGAATGATCTAAAAACCAAAGAAATCATTGCTGTAATTGCTTACCTACAACGATTAGGAACCGATATCAAGAAGATGGCTCCTGAAGAGAAAGAAGCAGAACTTGTGGAGACAGAAACGCAAGTTGAAAACGATACACTAACGAAATAACACAGGAACTATGTTACGATATATCAAACATAATATGACAGAAATAGATGGGATCGATATTTACCCGATCATTTCACTACTCATCTTTGTCATCTTTTTCGTAGTGATGTTTACCTATGTTGCTCGAATGAAGAAGTCAAGAGTGGAAGAGCTAAGCGCACTTCCTTTCGAAGAGGACAATAATGTTGAACCTAAGCACCCGCTTGAAAAATAAACGAGTATGAAAACGAGATTGAAATATTTAGTCATCCTCATTCTATGGATCAACAGCGGAGGAATCTTCGCTCAAGATGGTGAAGCTTTGTTTAAAGCAAAGTGTAGTACATGTCACAAGCTCGGTGGAGACATGACAGGTCCTAACTTAAAAGGAGTAAAACAAAAATGGGCTGACGCTGGAGAAGCAGACCTTTTGTACGAATGGGTGAAAAACTCGAAAACACTCATCGACGGTGGAAAGAGCCAAATGGCTTTGGCTATTAAAGATTACGACGCAAGTGTGATGTCTCCTCAAGTAGTAACGAACGCAGATGTAGATGCGATCTTGGACTTCGTTGATAATTGGACGCCACCTGTGGCAGACGAGAAAGCAGATCCAACAAACACTGCAGAACCAGAGGTTGTTCTTCTTCCAAACTACGAAACCAACCTAACTGTGTTCTATGCATTGGTGATCACAGCGATTATTTTGCTTATCGCAATTGCTATGATGTCAGGTGCGATTAAACGATTCATTGGTTCGGATTACTTCAAGGAGCGATTTGCGAAGATGAATCCAGCAGAAACTGAGAGCGACGAGGACAGCAAGTCTGGAGGATTGAAAAATCTAGTCTTGGTGATTATTGGAACTACCTTTATTGCAAATAGTAGTAACGCCCTCGATTTCCTTCAGCCAGGAGAAGCGGTTGATGGACAGCCTTGGTTGTTAGTCGAAAATTCGGACTTGTATGCATTAGTTGGATTCAATGTCTTGTTAGTGGGTGTATTGCTCTACATGAGAAGACTGTTCAACAACTTCGTATCAATGGTGACTGAGGAGAAAACGCCAGAGGAAATCAAAGAAGATGCGGTGGTAACGAAGGTGAACAAAATCCTCACGGACGCTGTGGCCATCGAAGATGAGGAAACAATCTTGTTGCACCACGAGTACGATGGAATCCGAGAGTTGGACAACAACTTGCCGCCATGGTGGGTGTGGATGTTCTACGGAACGATCATTTTTGGTGTAATCTACATCTTCAACTACCATATTTTAGGTACTTCTGATCTACAGATTGAAGCCTACGAAAAAGAAGTAAAGCAAGCTGAAATTGAAAAAGAAGCATACCTGAAAGCAATGGCAATGAACATCGATGAAACAAACGCTGTTCAAATGACCGATGCAGCAGATCTTACAGCAGGTAAAAAGCTATTCGAAGCGAACTGTGTAACCTGTCACTCTGCAAATGGTGAAGGTAACATTGGACCAAACTTGACGGATAAGTCTTGGATTTATGGTTACGACATTGCAAGTATCTACAAAACAATTCGTGCAGGATCTCCAAACAACAAGATGCCTGAACACGAGTCTAAACTGAACCCAGTTGAGATACAACAAGTTGCTTCGTTCGTAATGTCCTTGCCATATGCGGAAGGAAATGCACCTCAAGGAGATATCATTGAGGAAGATGAATGATTGAAACAAAATAAGTGAGAGATGATTGAAGAGGAAGAACACCAGGAAGAAGCATTCCGCGACCGGATTGCTACAGTAGAGGAGGACGGAAGTAGAAAATGGATTTTCCCAAAGAAACCTTCAGGTAGGTTTTACAATTACAGGAAGATCGTGAGCTACGTACTGTTGATCTTTCTCTTCGCCGCTCCACACATAAAAGTGGGAGGTGAGCAGTTACTTCTCTTTAATGTTATCGAACGTAAGTTCGTCATCTTCGGAAAGATATTTTGGCCGCAAGATCTGTACTTATTCGCGATTGCATTTGTGATTGGAATTGTATCAATTATTCTCTTTACAATTATTTATGGTCGCCTGTTCTGCGGATGGGTCTGCCCTCAAACAATTTTCATGGAGATGGTCTTCCGTCGAATTGAATACTGGATTGAAGGGGATTGGACTCGACAGAAAAAATTGGCTGCGGCTCCTTGGAATGGCGAAAAAATCAGAAAGCGTTTGCTAAAACATACGATCTTCTGGTTGATCTCTTTCCTAATCGCAAATACCTTCTTGGCATACATTATCGGTTCTGATGAATTGTGGAGTATCCAAACAGGTACCTTCAGCGAGCACTATGGAGGATTTATCGCAATTGTAATTTTTACCACGGTTTTCTATATGGTATTCAGTCGATTGCGAGAGCAAGTGTGTACAACTATTTGTCCATACGGTCGACTTCAAGGAGTGCTTTTAGATCCAAACTCAATGGTTGTGGCATACGACCACGTGCGAGGTGAAAAAGAAGAAGGAAGAGCGAAATTCCGTAAAAATGAAGATCGCGCTGCCACGGGAAAAGGAGACTGTATCGATTGTCACCAATGTGTGAATGTTTGTCCAACAGGAATTGATATTCGTAACGGAACGCAACTAGAATGTGTCAACTGTACGGCCTGTATTGATGAGTGTGATCACATGATGGATGCCGTGGGATTGGAAAAAGGATTGATCCGCTTCGTTTCTGAAAATGGAATTAAGAATGGAACGCGTTTCCAATGGACCCGAAGAGTGAAAGCATACACAGCCTTGCTGATTGCTTTGATGGGCGTTCTGATTGTTCTACTTGTTACACGAAGTGATTTTGAAGCGAAAATTTTACGTCAGCGTGGAACAACGCATCACGTGACAAAAGAAGGGAACATCGGAAATATTTTCGAAATCAACCTGACGAATAAGACAAAGGAAAAATTCAATGTTGAATTGAAAACAGAGGATTCAGATGCAAAAATTGATGTCGTTGTTGATTCACTCATATTGAAAGGAGGTGGAGAAATGAAAGAACGCTTTGTAATGAGTGTTCCGATCAACCGCCTGAAGAATGGAAAAGTAGATATTGATGTGATCGTTTATGGAAACGGCAAGGAAATAGAAAGAGTTCGGGCCAGAATGATTGGTCCATTAATCTAAAATTCTAAGAAGATGAATTGGGGAAAAGGTTTAATGATGGCAATGATTGCGTTTATGGCGTTTATTGTCACACTAGTAGTATCGTTGGTGTCACATGATGTCCAGCTCGATACAGAAGATTATTATCAGCTTGACTTAGCGTACGACGGAGAAATGGAAGCGATGAATCGTGCGAATGGTCTCGAAGAGCAAATTGCATTGACGAAAGAGGAGAATGGCTACGTGGTAGAGATTCCTTCTAATCAATTTATTACAGATGTCAGTGTGTTTTTCAATCGTCCGAATGATAAAACGCAGGACTTTGTGATCGAAGTAGGGGACAAACGAATGGAGAAAATTCCATTGGATAAATTGCATCCTGGCGTGTACAATATTGAATACCGTTATTTCTCAAAAGGAAAAGCGTGCTTGCAGAAGGATCGAATATACGTTTAGTATGGAAACAATACTCGTCACCGGATTAATTTTAGGACTCGCATCCAATTTCCATTGTTTGGGAATGTGCGGACCTATCGCGATGGTACTTCCTTTGAACCGTTCCAATAATTGGACGATTTTAGGAGGAACCCTTCAGTACAACCTTGGGCGTACGTTAATGTATGGATTGCTCGGAGTCCTTTTTGGATTGCTCGGAGTAACGATCCAAGTGTTTGGTGTGCTTCAATGGCTCAGTATTTTGGCTGGAATTGCGCTTGTGATCTTCGCCTGGAGAAAGCAATTGAAAGTTTGGTTTCCGCACGTGTCGAATCCGTTTGGGATTCAATCTGGAATCCAAAAGTTAATGGGGAAATCAATGAAATCTAAATCGCGATTCCGCTTGTTTGCTTTTGGAGCAATCAATGGTTTGCTGCCTTGTGGAATGGTATACGTAGCGTTGTTGAATGCTTTACTAGCCGATAGTTTGGTGTCCAGCTCGCTAGCAATGGTCGCTTTTGGAGTAGGAACGCTTCCTGTAATGATTTTCATTCCTTTTATGTCGAACAAAATTGGCGTGGAAACACGTAAAAAGTTAAATCGAACGATTCCATATGTTTTAACGGTTGTAGGATTGATGATCGCCTTGAGAGGAATGAACTTGGGTATTCCATTTGTAAGTCCTCGCATTTCTGTTCCAACGGCTACGGTAGTCGATGAAGGGCAAGAGCAACAAGTTGATAATGAAATACAAGCGCCAGTGAAAATGGATTGCTGTCATTCTGGTTCAGATTGCGAATAATCTTTGCTTGAGTTAAACTGAGAAAAATCCTTCTATTCCGTTGAATTGAGTAACAAAAATTACATTCTAGCTCCATTTAAGGACGTATCTTTGTATAAACGACAATCAGATGGCAAAATTAATCGGAAAGGGTTCAAAACTCTATAGTATTTTCAGAATGAAATGTCCTCGCTGTCAAGAGGGAGATTTCTTTGTTTCACATCCATACGATTTAAAGAATGCAGGGAATACGCACGAACATTGTTCCAATTGCGGATTGAAATACGAAAGAGAACTCGGTTTCTTCCAGGGCGCAATGTATGTTTCCTATGCGCTCGGAGTAGCATTATTCGTTACGCTTTGGGTGTCGTTTAACCTGTGGTTTCCGCAGATGTCAACGGGAATGCAAGTGACCATCGTGGCAGTTTCGTCGGTTGTCTTGACGCCATACATGTACGCATTGTCGAAAATTATTTGGATTAACCTTTTTATTGGCTACCAAAAGCCAGAAGAGAGAAAGAAGGAAGAACTCTCGAAGCAATAGGGATTTAATTTTTGATAGAAGCCCTAGCTTCTACGTACTCATCATTATCTAATAGTATTGCGATGTGTACTCAGCCGATAGTTTATCCGAGGTAATGATCCTCCTGAGGCTTTTGAAGCTATAATGTACAACACTTTCCTTCTGGAAAAATAAAGGAAAGGATAAACAGATCCACCTCGTCGAAAAACCTGACGATCAATATCCCTGAACTATCCAAAATCTGATCTCCTAACTATCGTATCAGAAAATCGGAAAATCAGACGATCGAACAACCAGTACTCGGATAATCAACCTAACAAAAAGTTCTACCTGGATACACCTTCAACGCTTCCTCCAAACATTTTACCGCTTTCTTCAGCGATTCTTTGTTCAATACGTAAGCGATTCGGGCTTCCTGAGTTCCGTAACCTTCGGTTGAATAGAATCCACTCGCTGGTGCCATCATTACTGTTGCTCCTTCGTATTCGAAGCTTTCCAACAACCATTGACAGAAACGCTCTGTGTTATCGACTGGAAATTGTGCCACACAGTAAAATGCTCCGCTTGGTTTTGGGCAAAATACACCTTCGATGGCGTTCAATCCGTCTACCATGATATTTCGACGCTCCACGTATTCTTCAACTACATTGTCGAAGTACGATTGAGGTGTTTTCAACGCAGCCTCTGCAGCAACTTGATCAACTGTTGGAGGGGATAATCGCGCTTGTCCAAATTTCAATGCAGATGTCATCACTTCTTTGTTTTTCGAAACGATGGCTCCAATTCGTGCTCCACACATCGAGTAACGCTTCGAAACCGAATCAATCATAATTACATTGTTTTCGATTCCTTCCAAATTCATCACAGAAAAAGGCGTTGCTCCATCATAACAAAACTCGCGGTACACTTCATCAGCAAACAAGAACAAATCATGCTTCTTCACGATATCGCGTAGCTTCTCCAATTCTTCTTGCGAGTATAAATATCCCGTAGGGTTTCCTGGATTACAAATCACAATCGCCTTGGTTTTCGGCGTAATTTTCTTCTCGAATTCTTCTACTGGAGGCAAGGCAAATCCATCGTTGATGTTCGCCGTTACGGGCACTACATTTAATCCTGCCGCTACAGCAAATCCATTGTAGTTCGCGTAGAATGGCTCAGGAATAATCACTTCATCGTCTGGATTACACGTTGACATGAATCCAAAACTAAGCGCTTCCGATCCTCCTGTGGTGATCATGATGTCTTCAGAAGAAACATCGATCCCCACTTTTTGGTAATAGGCCGCCAAATTATCTCTGTATGATTGAAATCCTGCCGAATGGCTGTATTCGATCACTGATTCATCGAAGTTTCGAATCGCGTCCAACGCAACTTGTGGCGTTTCAATATCAGGTTGACCAATATTCAGGTGGTAAACGTTCTTTCCTTGCGCCTTTGCTTTTTCAGCGTAAGGAACCAATTTACGAATAGGTGACTCGGGCATTGTTACAGCCTTGCGAGAGATACTTGGCATAAAATCAATTTTGCGGCGAATTTAAGGAGAAAGTTGTATTTCACCGAATTCCATTTACTTTTTGTTAATTTCAATCCATGATTGCTAAAAGGCTAATTGTTCCCATTTTGATTGGAGTGTTTGTGGTTGCTTGTTCCGAAGTCCCTGTCCCTGTGAAAGAAAGAATAGAAATAGAGGAGGAGATTGTTCAAAAAGATCCTCAGCTCATCCAAGATTCAATTGATCGTGTAAAGCGAGATTCTCTCACGGATAGTTACCTGAAAACATTCAATTTGGTGAATATTCAATCGATTGATACGTCCATTCAGGTAGATTTGAGATATGCAACGGACAACAATTTTATGGGGCATGTTTTATATGATACCTTGAATGCTTTATACCTGCAAGAAGATGTTGCGGAACGGATTTCTGAATGCCAGAGTTATCTGAAGTCCATTCACCCGAATTATTCATTGTTGATTTATGACGGTGTCCGTCCACTTGAAGTACAGCGCGAAATGTGGAATGCTTTGGATTCAATCCCTCCGTTGAACAGAGGTAAATTCGTTTCAAATCCTTCCTACGGAAGTGTGCACAATTTTGGAGCCGCAGTTGACCTCACGATATGCGATGAAAACGGTGTTCCTCTCGATATGGGAGCAGGATATGATGACTTTCGAGACATTGCGTTTCCAAGCAAAGAGTGGAAATTTCTTGCTTCGGGAGAACTCACCAAAGAACAACATGAGAATCGAAAACTCCTTCGAGAAGTGATGAAATCACAAGGTTTTCGAAATATTCCAAGTGAATGGTGGCACTTTAACGCCTGTTCACGAGATCAAGCGGTGGTGAAATACAAGAAGCTGATTTTTGAGAGTGGACCGAAAAAATAATGGGAGCACGAAATCGCACTCCCATAATTGCATGTGTTCTACGCTAATAGATTTTCCAACGCATTGAGCGAATCCAATCGTGCTTGCGCAACACTTCCGATTGTTTGCAAGAAATGGATTTGATCACGCATGGCTTCTGTCATTTTAAATTGTTTATCTGAAGAGGTGGCCTGAGTAATTTCTGAAATTACTTTTTCGGCTTCTCCAATTTGAACAAGTTGAGATAATGACTCGTACATCTTATTTAAATCAATTTCAGCTTCTTCTGATGCATCAAGCGTGTTTGAGACCTTTGCAAGCATCTCAACCTGTAGTTGCTCTTCTTTCGACAAACTTTTCATTAATTCTTCGAACTGTTCACTGCTATCATCGGTCGATTTCAACTTCAACTTTTTACTCTGAGCTATTGACTTTGGACAGTACGGATTGAATCCAGTTTGGAAAATATTCGGACTTCCGTTAATAATGCAGGTCGGAACGTAACTGCTTCCCGCAATTGCTGCTGGTAAGAGATAAAAGAATGATTGCGAAGCGAAGGCATCGAAGTGAATGTGATGTCCAACATGTGCACAATTGTTCGTTGAAGCTGTGAATTGATTGTTTGCGGGTCCCAAAGAAGGGTGGAATGATTGAATGACTCCAATTTCACCAGGGGTTTGAGAGGCAAAATCACGATCCAAATACATGTCCCCAACACGTGTGTCAAATCGATTACATTTTACGAGTAACCAGTTGTTTTTTCCTCCTGCACGAACTCCTGCTGTGATCGAACTGAAAGTACATCCGTATACCCAGTTGAAACCATCGATACAGTTCTGCATGAGAACACCATATTGCGATCCTGTGGAGTTTAAGGCGTTCGTAAACTGACTGTTTTCAATTGCGATGAGTCGGCCGCTTTCCACACGAATTCCATAAGCATATTGCTCTCCGATATTGGATAGCTCCGAGCCAATTTGACATTCCATAAATCCAATTCTCGCTCCTGTGATGCCGCGTAAATTAATTCCTTGATAACAGTTATCAAATAGCGTGTGTAAAATCACAAGATTCGAGTTGAAATGGGTTGAACTGTCTGACCCAATAGCTGTGGTAAGGTTGATGAATTCGTTACGGAGGTAACTTCCATTGTGCTTGATCGGTTTTACGGAGTAACTTGCATTGATAGAGTAAATACCTCTACCTCGTTCGCCCAATCCGTAAATAGCACCTTGAGCATCTCTATTGATAAACGTATTCCCAAGAAACTGAATGCCTTTCACTGCCCACATTGTGACGAATGCGAGTAGATGATGATCAAAATAGAGATCAGCCGTAGGGTCTGTTTCGAAAGTACACCTTGAAAATCGACTTACATTCTCGTAGTCGTACTTCATGAACTCAACAGCTCTTTTCACATTTCGGAAGGTTGTCTCGTTCGCAATAACGATTCCTCCACCAAAGTTCAAATTCGCTCCCCAAGTTTCCTGTCTTACCGTTGTGATGGCATGAGCTGCATTTTCAATGGTAGCGTTTTCGAGGTAAACGACTCCATGATCCTTTTTGGATGAAGGATATCCACCGCTCCGAATGTCATTGATTGCTGGATGTGGATTAGAGGCGTTACCATGAACTTCAATCGATCCCCACGGAAGACATCGACTGGTTATTGTTCCATCAATAACATCCAAACGGGCGCCGCGTTCTACAATGATTCGCCCATTCGCAGGCATCTCCAACTCACAGGTCACAGTTAAGGTATTTCCCGTTCGAATGATAATATCTCCAAACATTTTTACGCTTCTGTCCCATGTTTCATTCGTGATTACTTCTAGACGTGGATGATCTTCTTGAACGGTTCTACGTAAATCTGTTGTGGATAAAACGCGGTGTAATCGAGCTAATTGGGAGGTATTTAAGTACTGCTGCCAACCTCCGTTGTTCATCAAGTTTGTCCCGCATCCTCCTGATTGTGTATGGTGCTGAGACATAATGAGGTGACCCAGTTCGTGAGCTAGGAGAGAGCCCAAACCTGTTCCGATATGCCAATCTGCATTCGTGGGACCACCATTTAATCGAACTAAGCGACTAACACGGATATAGTCGTAATAACTGTTTTTGCAAAGAATAACATGTCCTCTATTGGTGTTGTGTGGATTCGTGGAAGGAAGAATTGAACATCCGCCTACCCAAGGTGAGTGTCCCGACCAGTTCGTGAGGGTGTAGTTGGGACTAGGGACAAGCCATTGTGGTGATCCCGCGGGTTGTTCAAAATACTGTAATTGACTTTGAATATCATTCAGGTAGATTCCTGAGTTGACAAGAAAGATGGTAATCGCTTCGTCTTTGCATTCTTCCTGATCTCTCAATTCAAAATAGAGATCACGCCAAGGCCAATTGGCAGATAGGTTCGGACAAGCAAACGGGGTAATTGGGTTGCCGTTGTTTCGCGTCCAGTTCTCATCGATATTCCAAAGCTCTGAATCTCGTACATAAATGCGCCGAAAATCGAAGCGAACACGTGAATCGGCTTGCGTATTACACGTGTTTCCTGTCCCCGTAGCGTGAACGTTTTGGTAGATTCGGCTACATTCCGATTCGGCAATGTTCAATGCGTTGTTGTGACTTGGATCGAATTCATTAAAGTTGGCTGTACCGTCTTCTTTTTGAATAATCACCAAATTGATACGGATGTTTTTTGGTGGCGTGGAATTAATAGGAGCGAAGAACGAATCGTTCATGATTGTTCCACTACATGGATTGGAAGCAAATGGATTTCCTGAGCCAGGATTTAAAACGCCAATACCCGTGTTGGGATTACTGATTGAAACGCCACTGGAAGGATCGGAAAGGCTTCGTGTACTTTCTTCGTGACATCCACAATCTTCTTCTTTTTTTGCTGCGCAAAAAGTACAGTCGGATGAGCGGTATTCATCCTTATTCAATTCTTGAAGGGTCTTTCTGAATTGCTCGTCGTGCAATCGAATATGGTCTTCCGCAGAAAGTGGATACAGCTTCATGGAATACAATAGATCATTGAGAGTATCTTTTCCGATTCCTTTTATTGCGGATAGCTCTTCGATAGACTTGAACGCTGTTAATTGTTCGCGCTGTTTGAGAATGGATTGCGCCGTTTCCAACGAGATTGTTTGTGGCTTTCCTTTTGATCCTCCACTGTTTGGGTCGTCGTAGATACAACGGACCATTTCTTCTGGTGTCGAAACGAGATTGACGAAGTCAATCAGCTTTTTGCTTGCCTCTTCTTGGCTTGTGTTTATTTTCATGATGTGATTTTTAGGTCCTTGCGCAAAAGCACGCAACATTAGTTAGTGTTCGTTCCTAACCAAAACCTAATCAATCACTTCAGTTTTATTTTTTACAAGGTATACCTCACGCCCAAAAATCCTCTAATTCCTTGATTCGGTCCGTACACATATGAGGGATCAAACGTCAGTGCGTACGGATTATTAGGTGTCGCTACGGCATTTCCGTTGCCATCGAATGTTACTTCTTTGTCGAATGGATCATTTCCGCGTGCAATTAAGAAAGGTGCATCCCGATTAGGTGTCCAATTCAAGAGATTCTTGACGCCGCCGTAGATTTCCCAATTATCGAAACCGTCGTAGGTAATTTGAATGTTTTGAATGCTCCACCAAGGCGAGTATTCTGGTCGAGGGTCGAGTTCGTTGAGCAGAGGTAAACGCATCGGGCTGTAAACGTTTCCTGTGTAATCAATTGAGAAAGCAGTTGTGGGAACTTCGTAGGAAACCGTCCATGTTCCTGTAAAGTTCTCCGTTAAAATTTGACCTTTCTTTACTCCGTTAGACATCGAATAAATGTCCATCAATGTAGCTCCACCACGAATGGATAATTCTGGTCGTAACTTCAAATGGAAATTGGCGCTAATACCCTGACTAATGGCGTATCCGTTTAGGTTCGCGTAGCGGATTTCATTGGGATTACTGTCGTAGTCGGCAATAATTCTATTCGTAAAATAGGTGTAGAATGCGGAAAGATCAATCCCGATTTGCCGATCCTTCTTGGTGATGAAGATTTTGGAATAATTCAGGTTCACGTTGTACGATTCTTCTGGAGAGATGTTGTCTTCAATCACCACTTCTCGCGCGCCAGTTAACGCTGCATGATCTTCCGTGAAAATATTGACTACGCGATATCCAGTTCCTGCATTCAAGCGTAAAATGTGCAAACTCTCGCTCATCCATTTGTAGCCTATGCGCGGTGTAAAAATAATTCCATGAACGGAATGGTAGTCCAATCTCGATCCAAGCAATAGCTTATGATGTTTGTTGAACTTGATTTCATCTTGTGCATAAATCCCTGGAATCCATTGGATGTCGCGCATGTTTTGCGGGTTCAAACTGTCATTTGTGGCCGTGGCGGGAGTGTTATCGTCGTAGTTCACATAACGAGTAGCAGCTCCTAGGATGAAGTCGTGCTTCTTGACGCGTTTATCCCAATATATTTGAGTAAATCCTGTGATTTGGTCCGCCATGTATGGAACGTTTCCGTAGTAGCTGTTCTGTTGATGTCGATTGAGCGATCCAGTAATGAAAATCCGTTCATCCACAGGTAATTGGTACAAGCCCAGAAGTTCCCAACGAGAAGTGAAGATGCTTTCTCCATACAAGCTATCGCCACCTCGAAATGATGAATTCCAGTCCATTTGTCCACCCCAGCGGTCTTCGTAGAAATATCGACCGGCAATGGATGCTTGTTTTTTGTGGTTTTTCGGATTGAATTTCCACTTTTGAAAGATCGAGATACGGTGTTGCAAAGTGACGTCGGTGAAGCCATCGTTATTTTGATCTTGTGGGTGGCTGTAATTGTAATAGTTGATCCCCGTTAAGACTTCCCACACAGAGCGTTTAGGAAAGTGCGTGCTTAAAATGCTTTTTTCTTGTGGACGTTGTCCGATTCCAAACTTAAACCCTAAATCGACGTTGGTTTCGAGCCAGCTCGTGGTAAAGACATCTGCAGAAAGCGTTGGTGCATTGCTCGTTTTCTTTGTAATGATATTGATCACGCCTCCAATCGCTTCGCTTCCGTATAAGGTCGAAGCGGGACCTTTGATTACTTCCATGCGTTCGACGAGCGCATTGGGAATTCCAGAAAGACCGTAAACACTTGATAAACTGCTCACAATTGGCATTCCATCGATTAAAAACATCGTGTACGGACCTTCCAAACCATTGATGTGAATATCACCAGTATTGCAGATGTTGCAATTCAATTGGGGGCGAACACCATTGATATTTTGCAGTGCATCGTAAACAGATGGAGTCGGGTTTTTCTTGAAGAAACTTGGAGAGTAGACTTCCACATTAACCGTACTGGTTTTTTTTGAAACTTCCTTCATCGTTCCTGAAATCACAATTTCGTCCATCGATTGGATTACAGGAGTAAGTTGAATGGTAAGCTGCTCATTTTGTGATACGGTGATATCACTTGCAAAATCCTTAAAACCACTCGCTCTAACTTCGAGTAGATGTGAACCGGAAGGAACATTCGACAAAGTGGCGTTTCCGTCAATGTCAACAACTACATGACGATTGGCGGCACGAATCATTGCTTTCCCGAAGGGAACTGGCGCGCCATCAGCCTTAGAAATGAGCTGTATTTGAACATCGTACTGTCCAAATAATGGAGAGCAGATCAAAACAAGAATCAGTACAATAAGATGTTTCATAATAAATATTCGTGCTGCAAAACTATAAAAGTTAGATTAGTCTAACAATTATTATTCGGTATTTTTGATAATTTTGTTTCATGTTATCATTCACAGAAGAAAATTACCTAAAGGCTTTGGTGGAATTGACCGTTTTCGATGCGGACTCAGATGAGGTTGGAGTCAATCGTTTGGCAACTTGTTTGGAGGTGAAACCTGCTACAGTGAGTGATATGGTGCGTAAGCTGAGGAATAAATCCTTGGTGAACTACGAGAAATACGGAAAAGTTTCGCTCACCTCAGAAGGGCGATTGAAAGGAATGATGGTAATTCGCAGGCATCGTTTGTGGGAAACATTCCTATCCAGTAAACTTGGTTTTTCGTGGGATGAAGTACATGAATTAGCAGAGGAGTTGGAGCATATTCACTCGGAGAAACTGATTAACCGACTGGATGAATTTCTCGATTTTCCTGAGTTCGATCCGCATGGTGATGCGATTCCCAACCAGAAAGGAGAAATCCTTTTGCCTTTCAGACGAACACTTTCCGAAATAGAAGTCGGGAAGCGTCATCGGATTAGTGCCGTACGCGATCAAACGGAAGTGCTGCAATACATGGATCGAATCGAGTTAAAAATTAACCAGGAAGTCACAATTGAGCATCGCGAAGCATTCGACGGATTAACAACCATTACCTACGGAAACCGAACGAGCGTCGTATCTCCCAAGTTGACGGAAAACATTTTCGTTGTTTGCGCAGAATGCGGCAAGGCAAAGTGTTCGTGTAAGTGAATTAATTTTTCACTAAAATCTTCACGCGTTTTTCTCCACTATTGTTCGTCAATTGCACGATATAATTTCCATTCAATTGTTGTGTGAGATCAAGTTGGATGGCATTTTCAAACGAACCGTTTTCAATCAGTCTTCCACGTGTATCAAAAATGGAGTAGGCATGTTCACCACTCATTTCGGTTTCAATCAAGTAGTTTCCGTTGGAAGGATTGGGCGAAATCACATAATCATCTTTCAGTTCTAAATTTTGAATGGCCAAGGTGAAGTTCGGGTCTTTCACCGTAGTTCCTACCTCATTGATAATCCAATTATTCGGATCAATACTGACTAAACTATTTGCGTTCCCCAAGTTGGGAATTACGTATTGTTCCAAGTTCGAAGCGATGTCTACGCGAATGGTGGTATCGACTCCAATCACTCTAGAAAACTGAATCTCCAATGGATTGGTGAAAGTTGGTGTTGAACTTGAAGTAGTATGCGTCACCTCCAAAATTAAATCGCTTCCAATGGTGTTCCATCGTGCAGAGTATGTCGGATATCCTTCTCCGAAATACCATTCTTGAAACGCATCAGTGAGGTTGAGTCCAGAACTTGCTTCGA
Source organism: Flavobacteriales bacterium (assembly GCA_013373595.1). Classification (GTDB taxonomy): domain Bacteria; phylum Bacteroidota; class Bacteroidia; order Flavobacteriales_D; family Crocinitomicaceae; genus UBA4466. The sequence continues at coordinate 30,221 of JABXHO010000001.1, forward strand.
GTTCTTCCTTTACGTCAAGTCCAATCATGGTACTATCAGCAAAATTCACTTGTAAGTTTTGCAAGGCGTTAAAGAAGGCTGCATCATCATCGAGAATGAATCGGAAGGTGTGTAGAATGGCTGCTCCTTTGTCGTAGGTCAATCTTCCAGAGAAAATACGTCCTTCATTCAAGCTGTCCAACACCCAAACACTTCCGCCTGGCGAAGACATGATGTTGTCGTGACGGTCTTGCATATCGAGTGTGGTTTCATTTGGATACATGTTTTCCAACATGAGGTATTCCGAGTAAGAGGCGAATCCTTCGTTTACCCAAATATCCGACCACGATGCACACGTAATGTTATCTCCCCACCATTGATGTCCAAGTTCGTGCGCTGTCAACGATTTCACAAAGAAACCTTGTGTTGTCATTGTTTGATGCTCCATTCCTCCAGAAAGTGGAGCCATGCAGTGACCGTATTTCTCATCTGCAAACGGGTACATTCCGTAGAGATCAGAGAATAGCTCTACAAAATCAGCTGTTTCGTCGATCTCATTTTGGAAATTTGTCAGCGTCGCTGGATTGTCATAAATGAAATTCTGAATCAAAATAGGGTTTGGTGCTCCTGTTGGGTTGGCGTATACATTGTATTCAACATATTCCGCAACAGCAACAGAAATAAGGTAATAATCAATCGGATGACGGTGCATCCATTCAAATCGTTTTGTCCCATTTCCTAAATCAACAACAGCTTCCAATAGACCATTTGATCCTGCCATGCAATTGTCAGGAACGGTTAGTTTTACCGCGCAGCTATCAGCTTTGTCTGTTAGTGATTGTTTACACGGCCACCATTCGTAGGCAGAAAACGGTTCTGAAAGCGACCACGTAACTTGATTTCCCCATGTGGGAGAAGAGTCATTGCTCATTCCTGATCCGCCAAAAGGCGTTGAGGCTCCATTTGGTGGAGTTCCGCTATAATCAATTTCAATAGCAAAGTTGGTTCCTTGTGTAATGTTTACTGGAACTTTAATTGCTGTTCCCACACGTGAATACGTCGAAGAAACGCCGTTCAATCGAATATCAGAAATCGTATACCCGTCATATAATTCGAAGAGCACAGAGTCTAGCGCTTCCCGAGCAGTTCCATGAATTTCTCCTGTTCCTGCAACGTCGGTACTCAAGTTAGACATTTCCAAATCGAGTGCGTAGAAATGAACGTCGTAACGTTCCGTTTCGGCAATTTGATTTACGGATAAGGATGCACTCTTCATTTGAACTCCAAAAGCATCACGTTTTGAACACATGTGCGAATTTTCGTTTTGAGCGAGCGTTAGTGCAGAAATAAAAGAGAGTGCGAATAAAAGAGCTGTTTTTGCCATAAGAGATAGTTGAACTCTAAAAATACTATTAAATTCGATTCTTGAAGTGATATTTGCGATGCAAAATAATTGAAAATGAACACATCTAACCTATGAAATTTGCCTTGAACCTACTGTTTGTTCTCGGAGTGTTTTCTGTCTTCGGACAAACATCTCGCTTAGAAATTCGAAAGCAGCTAGATACTATTGTGAATCGGGAGGGATTCCGAATGTATGAGGATACAGCGACACTAAATGCTGTTGGTGTATACATTGAAAATGAATTCAAAAAACATACGACGAAGGTATATCGACAACGTTTCATCATTCAGAATAAAGAATATTTCAACGTAGTTGGTTTGGTTGGAGATACCACGAAGCCACGTATTGTTGTTGGTGCGCATTATGATGTTTGCGAAAGTCTACCCGGAGCCGATGATAATGGAACTGGAGTGGTTGGTCTGTTGCAGGCAATTAAGCAATTGAAGGGAGATACGCTCGGGAATTATTGTTTTGAGTTTGTTGCATACACCTTGGAGGAACCGCCGTTTTTTGGATCGCAATACATGGGAAGCTATGTACATGCGGAATCGTTGCATGAAAGAAACGTAGAGGTATTCGGAATGGTGTCACTAGAAATGATTGGTTATTTTTCGACCGAAAAGAAATCACAAGATTATCCGCTCAGAATTTTGAGTTTGTTCTACGGAAATAAAGGAGATTACATTACCGTTGTTCGGAAATTCAAGAAGGGAGAATTCGCTCGAAAGTTTTCTGGAAAATACAAACGATCGGATCGCATTCGAACAAAGAAGTTCACGGGACCGCGTTATCTAACAGGAATTGATTTCTCGGATCATCGAAATTATTGGGACTTTGATTACGACGCGATTATGCTTACCGATACGGCATTCTATCGCAATAAAAACTACCATAAATCTTCCGATACAGTCGACACGATTGATTTTGAGCGAATGGCACTTACCATCGAAGCATTAGTTATTACGTTACGTAAATTGAACTAATTGGTAAGAAAGTTGTACCTATGTAACAACAAGCAAACGAAACAATTATGGATCGAAAAAAGTTTTTAATGACAGCTTCGCTGGCGGCGTTTTCTATTTCGGCGTGTGCCCATGTGAAAATTGAAGGGGAATCTGGAAAAATCGAAGAAGGAGAGGGAGAAGCTGGATTTATTGGCGAATGCGCTACGTCTAGTGATATTCTTGGTCCATTTTATCGCGCTAACGCTCCCGAACGATCAGATTTGACTTTCGCTGGATTAAAAGGTTCGGTAGTTGAAGTAAAGGGGCGCGTTCTTGGTATAGATTGTATTACTCCGGTGGAGAATGCAGTGGTTGAAATTTGGCACTGCAATACCGAAGGTGAATACGATAATGATTCGAGTGAATACCGTCATCGTGGATCGCAAACAACTTCCAAAACGGGTGAGTACTCCTTCAAAACTATTTTACCCGGAAAATACCTGAACGGAAAATTGTACCGTCCTGCACACATCCATTTTCTTGTAACATCTCCGACGTCACAACAGTTGGTTTCTCAATTGTATTTTATGGGCGATCCTCATATTGCGAAAGATCCGTGGGCTTCTCAAGAAAAAGCGCGGGAGCGTATTCGCCCTGTTGTTTTGGAAGATGTAAACGGAAATTTGGTTGTCAACTTGGATATTTTCACCTCTCCAATTGAGGAGTAGAAAACGGCTTTCGAAATGTAGAATCGAGCAGTTAATTTACTACCTTAATGCCATGAAACAAGCTTTTCAGTTTTCGAAAGATAAATTCTGCAATTTGACCATGAAATTGATTGGTGTCCGACAACCGTCATTTCTGCGGGAGGAGCACATCGGGGATACTTTACGCAATTGTTTAATTGCGCTTGAAGGAGAAGATTTGGTAACGGTGGAAGATATTTTCTTCGCGGAGCATGGAAAGCCCGTAACGAGTGGAAATACCGTAACAGATGTTCACTTCACATTAGCGAAAAAAGAGAACACGAAGAAAGATGAGTTCTTGGAAATCATCTCGAAATTTAATTCTTAAGTGAAGCGGAAAGGAATGTAGTCTGATTTCGGTTCTAAAAAGAAACTTTCTCTTCCAATAATTCAATCAATTCTTTCTGGTAGTATTTGTAGTGATCGGGAATGTGAAGAATCCGAATTTTGCGAGCATAATTTCTATCTGTATGTTGGTTGATGAGGTTCGCATGTTTTTGCTCCATAACAATGATTTCATCGGCCCAATCAGCCAGTTCTTCCGTCATTGGATTCGTTCCTTCTTTTTGGCAAATTTTCAAATTTGTTCCCGCTGAATCAAACTGGATGTGCGGATATTTTTCAGAGAAATAGTCGTCTGCTGTTTTTGATCGTTCTTTGTTAGCAGAGCAAACGAAAAGAATGTTGGTCATAACGGGCGTATTTTAAAGAATTCGGAGATTATTGTTGAAAGATATTGAAAATTGTCTTTGGAAAGCTAATCAATCCTTCTATCAATTGTTACCTCACTTTCGACTTATCCAAAATATTGATGAAATGAAATCCACGCGGAGCAAATCCTTGTCCGTAGAAGAATTTATGCGCTTTGAAATTGGTCGTGTACGAATCGAGTGCGAGCATGGTACATTTTTCTTCTTTTGCTCGTTCCTCCATGTAGTCGAAGAGCATTTTACCGACACCTTTGCTTCGGTAGCGTTCTGCAACAACTACGTTATCTAGCTCCAAATACTTTCCACACCAGAGCTTCGATCCGATCCAGTATCCTGTTAACCCAGCGATGGTTTCTCCATCCATCACAACTACTTGTCCGTAATTGTGGGGAATCATGGCATCCAATTCGCGATCGTACTCTTCCTGCGTAATCGTTGGATATACTTCTCGAAGAACTTCGAGGCTTTCAAGCATTTCTTCCTTTGTTTTGAGCTCTCTTACTTCCATGTTCTGATTATTTATTCAGTTCTCGATCAAATAAGTTGTAGATTCTTCGGTATTCATCCACCCAAGAAGATGTTTTTCTAAAGGCATGTGGTTCAACGGGATAAATCGCCATTTCCCAGTTCGTTTTTCCTAACTCGATGAAGCGCTGAGACAGGCGAACGACATCTTGGAATTGAACATTGTCATCCACCATTCCGTGCAACATCAATAAATGATCTTCTAAATTTTCGGCGAAGTAAATCGGTGAACTTTGTTTGTATGCTTTGGGATCTGATGTTGGGTAATTCAGAATATTTGAGGTGTACTCGTGATTGTAGTGGAACCAGTCGGTAACGGAGCGAATGGCAGCGCCACATTGGAATTTTCCCGGTTCTTTAAGTAAGGCCATAATCGTGATAAATCCACCGTATGATCCGCCATAAATACCGACGCGATCGGGATCAATTCCCAGAGAATCAATCAGAAATTGTCGTCCGTCGACTTGATCGCTTAAGTCTTTGCTTCCCATGTGTCGATATATTGCCGTTCGGTAGTCGCGACCATATCCTTTACTCGCGCGGTAATCGATGTCTAGAACTGTATACCCGTTATCTCGTAGCAAATTGTGGAACATGAATTCACGGTAGTATCCGCTCCAATAGTTGTGGGCATTTTGAAGGTAGCCTGCGCCGTGCACAAAGATGACAGCTGCACCATTTTTTGCAGATCCCTCAGGTTGGAATAATCGAGCATGAACGGCTTCACCATCGGAAGCGGAGAAGGTGATCACTTCGGGAGAATACCAATCGTAATCATTAAATTGCTCCGAAGTCGAATTTGTTAATCGGGTGAGTGTTGCCCCTTTCTTGTTTTCCGCAATGTACACTTCCCATGGCGATGTTTTCCCAGAATAGCGTACGGCTAATTTCTTTTCATCGGGAGAAATAGCAACCTCGTGATTACCGTCAAGTGTTAGAATAGGAATGAGTTCCCCTGTCTGAATGATCAAATGATAAAAGGCTCGATTTCCAGGGTGATTTTTGTTCGCTGTAATGTAAAAACGATCTTTTTTTGATGAAACTTTGGCATCGTAGACTTCCCAATTCCCCTGCGTAAGCTGCTTCGGTTTTTTTGCGTCAATTCCCATTGAATACAAATGAGAGAAGCCTGTAGCTTCGCTTTGAAAGTAGAAGGTTTTATTGTCGATCCAGCCCACGTTTCCAGGAACCATATTCCAATTTGAAATGCCCGGTCCGCCAATCCACGCTTCGTCGTGTTGGTGATCGAGGACGCTGATTTTACCGTTTTCTAAGTTGACTTCCACAATCCAACGATCTTTGTTGTCATAACTGCGGACGTCTAGAATATTTCGTTTTCCATTTTCAGAGAAAATAAGTTGGTGCATGATGATCTTTCGGTCTTCGCTGTAAACATCGCTTGTATCTCCATATACTTCGGTCAAATACTTTGGCTTTGTTCGAATGTTGGGAAGCGTAGAGAAATCGACGAAATAACTCGTGTCGTTTTGAATATCGTAAATGCCCAGTTTGTGTGACGGGTCCTCATCATGTACTTTCGCTCTCGCAGTTTGAGCATAGGTGTGACCATCAGCCGAAATATGATGGTCGACGTGGGTTTTTGTTGTTTCAGGATAATCATTCACGCGGTAGGTGATAAACTTTCCTGTTCCGTCTATTTGAATATTGCTCAGTGATGTTCCTTGGAAATAAACGGTTGGAACAGAAGATTGAAACGCCTTTCGTTGTTCTTCTCTCCATGTTTGATCGGCTTCTTCTTCCTGTAAAAACTGAAACAGTTCTAATTCTTCTTGTTCCATGTAATTTTTCTCAGCTTCTTTGGGAAGTTCGCCATTCTCAAAATTTACCAATTGCTTGATACTACGCGCTTCGATGCAATACACGTAAAATCCCATTCCGTCTTGGTAGAAAGCAAATGATTTATCTGCGCTCCGCTGAACATTTCCAATAGATGAAGCTGTTTTTAATAGGAGTTCTGTTTTCTGTGACGATTGATCGTAGCGGTACAAATTTCCTTGCCACGCGTAGATTTCCACGGGATGAAGTTTGTTTCCTTGGTATTCCGCGTTCGTTTTATAGAAATCGGGTGTTACCGAATCAATCGATTTGTCTTTGATCGAGTAGGAGTAGGTCGAACTCCCTGACTGATTGTATCTATTCCAATTGAAAAGGATGTGGTTTCCGTCGAGCGACCATCGAATGTTTTCGGGCTGATGACCAATAAAGTCATTTCCAGCCATGATTTCCTCGATTTTTAAAGTGGATTTATTTTCCGCTTGTTGCGCGAGAAGCTGGAGAGATGAAAAAAATAGAAGGAGAGAAAAGAGTTTCATGTATTGTCTGTTTCTCTCAAAAATAATCGTTCTCTTTTGAATTGAATCAAGATTGGCTTTGAATCGATTGAATTTATGGATTCATTCATTCGTCTCTAAAATTCATAGATGAATCCGAGGGAAACAGTTGCGAAATGCAACCAATTTTTCACGTAACCATCACCTGGCCCTTTGGTGTCGTCAGACGTACCAACAGCTCCACCGCCCAAGTAACGCAAATTGAGAAATGCCGAAACGGGATCGTTGATTTTCACTCCACCTCGCACGCTTGCATCCAAAATGGCTCCTACAACTTCGTTGTCGCTTCCGTTCAGATAACTCACAGGAGCGTAAATTCCGTCAGCTTCGAGTCCCAAGTAAAAGCGTTCATTCAAGTTGGCTCTTCCTCGGATTTTGAGTGCTGGAACAATTCCAACATCACGATTCGTTCGATAGAGTGTTCCATCGGCCGATTCGAAAGAAATGGTGGCGTTCCGTATTTGAACCGTTCCTCCAACCGCGAATTTGTATTTTTCACTTTTCGGAAGAAGCTCTCGCAGATAACTTAGTCGGTAAAAGGGGAAATTGTACAATAACTTAACACTGGTTCCTTGTGCAAAGAGCGCATCATCCACAATTAAGTCTTCATCCAATAAAACTTGACTTTCCAATCGTAAGGGCTGATACAGAAAGGTGAGTGTATTTCGTTTTTTAAAGTCAACCTCTACCGATAATCGACTTACGGGAAATAGAACATCCTGTCCACCATCTTTGCGATAATCGAAGTAGGTTCCGTTGTTGCTGAACTGAATTTTATGATCGAGTACTCCCACAAAACCTAACTCTGCAACGCCTCTAACTTTAAGGTTTTCATTAAGTGTCACATTTGGCGCATTTATTTGACCAAAGGCAAGAAGAGAAGTGGAGACAAGGAAGATAGATGAGAGAATTTTTTTCATTTTAAAGTGTTTTGTTTAATGATTTAATCGAAAATATAAACAAAATTAATTGATTTCAACGTTTTGTCGTCAAAACTCTTGCAGAAATAGCTGAAACTGTTCGAATGAATTCCCATAAAGAAGTCCCATCAGATGCTGACGAGACTTCAAGGTTTAGTTGTACGGTGAGGCTTTGTTTATGGCCAGTTCTTAACAGACGTTTTTGATTTGATCACGTTAAACCCAACATTTATTCCTACAATTCCACCGTCTTTTTTCGCTGAATAGAAGGCATTAACGGGAATATTGAGCGATCCAGCTCGGAATGTTCTTCCTAAGGCAAAGAGAAAGCTTGTGGTTAATTGCGTTCTACCTCGTGTATCAGCGAAGCGCGAATCAAAGTTGTATGACTCAACAAACTCGCTCGGTGCAGGACGAGAGTACACACCGTTAACTTGAAATTGAGGATCGTCTACATACTTTCTGTCCGCGTAATCGTTCCAATCTGCTTCAGAAATATAGTCACCTGCATTTCCGAAAGCTCCTTGAGTGTCAAAGAATCCTTTGGTAGTCTGTCTCAGTCCAATTCCTGGTCCAAAGGCGAACTCCCATCCTGCTTTTCCGAATCGAAACCCGTTTAAAAAACTCATTGTTGGAATGAATCGTCCCTGCTCCAAACCAGAAACGTTCGGGATAAATTCAAATAGCGCGGAAAAATTTTCTGTTCCGATGTATTGTTTCTCGAATTGATAACCGATCATACTAACACCGGGGAAGATGTCCAATCCACCTTGACCTTCTGGACGTAGGGCAAATTCCATCAAGTCTCCCGTCATAATTGCATATCCAACTCGTGGTCCTGAATTGTTGATTCTCCCTACATTGTTCAACGTTGCTGGTTCATCCTTAAAATAAAGACGATCGGTTAGCAGTTTATCGATTTCTAAACCGTGCAATTTTCGTACTGCACATTGTGTCATTCGTTGAAGTTCCAATTCCTGGTCATCAAATTCGAGCATAGAGGTTCGAATAACTTCACCTTTGGAGACATCCACGAGCTTGAGTTGGATTACGATTTTGTTTCCAAGTTTGTCGTAGGAACCAGAAATGGTATAATTAACAGTCAATTTTTTTCCAAGGCGAGTCAAGCAAAATTTCGATTGACATTGTGACTCGAACTCTTCGCTTTCGGCGGTTACTTCGGCCATGTCAAAAGCATCATATACGTAGTATAAATCGAGTTTAGCGAGTTCTATTCGCAGCATTTTTTCAGCTGTGATGGCTTGGGTTTGCATGCCTGTTACTGCGGGTCGAGCAACAGCAATTTTGTCGGGGTGTGTTTCTTGCGCAAATGATTTCATCCCGAATAGGAAACAAATGGCTAGTAAAGCGGAGTGTGTGTAGTATCTTTTTTTCATAACATTTGATTTGTATGAGTCAAATGTATGAGCAGATCACCGCAGACCAAAACGGAATTACGCAACTACAAAAAAGCGACTTGCGAATTTCGCAACTAACTTAATTCATTCACTTCAGTTTCAATCTTATTTTTCACCTTCTCGATATGATCACGAAGTCGGTAGAAGAATTGATTTCTTTCTTTTGGATTATTAACACTGATGAGACTGGCATTTTCGAACTGGCGGCTCAATACGTCTTTTGCATCTTGAATGTATTGCTGATCGAAGGTATTCATTGTATTCATAAGGTTGTGTGCCATGTTCAAGCCTTCACGCTCTTCTGTTCTGTAATACGTAATTGTTGTGCCGTTAATCGTATCGTTCAGGTACACTTCCAGTTCATTTCCATTGGCGGGAGGAGAAGTCCTGAAGACAAATTTCTTCCCGATTTCGCATTGCTCGCGCACATGATCCACGAATAACATCAGTTGATTGAGGAGGTGAACGGCATACGCTGGATCTTCAAACAGACGGGCATTGAAATAGTAAACAATTTCTCTAACGAACCCGAGCATGAATTCAGGGTCGAGTAATTCTTTGGATGGAATGGACGTGTAGTCTCTTAAAATTTGTCTTCCAACCTTGTCTTGATTGGGTGTCATTTTGTGATGAGCAAACCGTTGCTTCTTTAATTCAGGAACGCGTAGATATGTTCGTCCCCAGAAGAAAAGCTTGAATCGCGTAAGATGTGGGAAGTTTAGGAGTTGCAAAAAGTGCGTATTGTTGATTGCCATGATGAGTTCAGGCGACTTTTGTTTTCGCACATTTTCCAATCCAAAGGCAATTTTTTCAAGGTACGAATCCATATTGAAGTCGATGTGCGCAATTGGCTGGAAGTCGAAAATCACCTTGTTGTCATCGCTCTCAAACAAACGATCCAATGATATATTATAGTACTTGGAAATTTTTTCGAGTTCGTAGATCGAAAATTGTGTTTCCCCACGATATCGCCGATAAACAGCATCTTCACTAATGGAAAGAACACTGCTGAGAGCGGCTCCAAGCGATTGCTCGCCATTAATTTTACGCTTGATTATTTCAAACAGTTCAGCTTGACGGTCTTTTTGCATGTGGTGAAAATAATGAATTCGCGTGATTCTGTTTACAGAAAGTGATCTTGTCGAAGAGTGATGAAATCGAAAAAATGAACACTTAAGGCATCAATTTCAGTTAAATACCTTATCTTTGCCCTCCCTTCTCACAGGATAAGGGATTTTTTAATTTATGAATAGGAGTTTCGCACTCCAAACAATAAACAAATATGGCAACTAAAATTAGATTGCAAAGACACGGTAAGAAAGGAAAAGCATTCTTTCACCTTGTAGCAGCGGATAGCCGCGCACCACGTGATGGACGTTACATCGAGAAATTGGGAACGTACAATCCAAACACAAATCCAGCAACAATTGAAATGGACTTCGACCGTACATTACATTGGGTACAAGTTGGAGCTGAAATGACAGATACAGCGCGTGCGTTGTTGTCATACAAAGGAATCCTTCACAAAAATCACCTATTGAACGGTGTGAAAAAAGGAGCTTTGACAACTGAACAAGCGGAAGAAAAATTCGCAAAATGGTTGGAAGAGAAAGAAGGTAAGATTCAAGGAAAGAAAGATTCTTTGATGAGTGCTGAAGAAAAAGCGAAAGCTGATCGTTTGAAAGCAGAAGCTGAATTGAACGAAGCGCGTGCGAAAGAAATCGCTGCGAAAAACGCTCCAGAAGTAGAAGAAGCAACGGAAGAAGCTCCAGCAGCAGAGGGAGAAGAAGCACCAGTTGAAGAAGCGGCTCCTGAAGTTGAAGCTACTGAAGAAGCACCAGCTGAAGAAGAAGCTAAAGACGAAGAATAAAAAATACCATTGATGAACAAAGCAGATTGCTTTCATCTAGGATATATTGCGAAACTCCACGGATTTAAAGGTGGAGTTTCGCTGTTTTTAGATGTCACAAACCCTGAAGATTATCGCGGTCTCGACGCGATTTTCATTGACATCAACAATCATCTTACGCCCTTTTTTATTGATAGCATGCGTCTGAATGCGCGTGGCTTCGCAATTTTAAAGCTAGAAGGCGTAGATGATGAGAATACCGCTAAGAAAATCCTACGAAAAGATGTTTACTTACCAGCTGAGATTCTTCCGGAACTCGATGGGATTCAGTTTTACGATCATGAAGTAGTTGGATTCAAAGTAATCGATGAACGGTTCGGTGAAGTAGGAGAGATGCAACAAGTTATCGACTTGAAAGTGAATCCACTCTTGCAAATTGACAAGGACGGAATTGAAATACTCGTTCCATTGATTGAAGGCGTGATCAAAAAAGTAGATCGAGACAAAAAAGAGTTGCATATTCTTGCACCAGAAGGTCTGATCGAACTCTACTTGGGGTAATGTCTACCTTTCAATTCAAACATTTTTCTGTTTCTCAAAACAACGCGACCATGAAAGTGGGAACGGACGCCATGTTGCTCGGTTCGTTGGTGGAAGCCGAAAATCCATCTTCCATTTTGGACATTGGCACGGGGACAGGTGTCATTGCACTGATGCTGGCTCAGCGTTTCGAAAATGCTAACGTTTCTGGTCTTGAAATAGATGAAGAAGCGTCCCAAGAAGCAAAGCAAAATTTTGAGCAATCTACCTGGAAAGATCGACTCGAAGCCATTCATGGCGATATCTTGAACATTCAGTTCAACCGTAAATTTGATCTCATCGTTTCGAATCCTCCGTATTACGAGAATTCACTCATTAGCGAAAATGAACGTACTTCTCGCGCCAAGCATGCCGAATTTCTTCCGATTGATCAATTACTGCGTAAAGTTGCCTCCATTCTAACCGAGAGCGGATCATTTTGGGTGATTGTTCCTTCGGAAAATGCTCAAACATGGATGAACGAGGCCGAGCAAAATCAACTTTCTCTACACACGTCAATTGCGATTATTGGAAAAGAAGGTCAGAGCGAAAAACGTCGAATTATGGCGTTTTCTAAGGAAGAAAAAACTTTCAAATCAGCTAGTTTAACCATCCGAAATATCGATGGAAACTATACGCCCGAATACATCGAGTTAACAAAAGAATTTCACGATCGGGATTTATCGAAGTGATCTCAACTTTTCTAACAACTCCATCTGCAAGTCAACTCCCTTGTTCTTATTGTACCACGCCTGAAACTCAATCTTTTTGTCTTCATTTGATTTCGTTTCATCTTCTTTGTGCTGAAGGAGCAGTGTTTGAGCTTTCTTCGGACGTGGTCCCCAAACGAAAAGGTCATTTCCATCTTTGTCACGCACTACCAAAATTGGGATGGATTTACTCGTTCCGTTCGTTAAGTATTGATCAATCAGAGAATCGTTGCCATCGCGTAAATTAACACGAAAGTCAATTTTATCGTTCAATTGAGAAGCCATGTAAATAAATGGAGTAGAGTGAGCAGCATCACCACACCAAGGCTCGGAAATCAAAATCCATTCTTGTGGTTCTGAAATTTTCTCGATTTCCTCTTTTAACTCATCCAAAATAACACCACGCTTGAACCAACGATTCTGACGGGTTAAATTCAAGGATACGTAGTTGACGAAGTTTTCGTTGTCGTAAGGAGTTGCAGTGTTCTTCTTAGCGATGATGTCCTCAAAAAGGGAGATATATGTATTCCAGTTCATTTGTCTTTTGTTTGTCAATTTTGATCGTACAAGAACGGACTTTCTTACAATTCATTCGGTAATATTGGTTGCATAGCAATAATGGGATTATTTCCATTTGATTCCACAGCCGATACTTGGCTTTTGAACCGCTGTATTCGTTTCTCCGCGTAACAAGCAATCCAATGCCATTCGAAGGTCTTTTCCCGTTACTGGAACCTCATTGCTAGGCCGAGAATTGTCCGTGGTACGTCAATTTTAATTCAGCATCGAAAACATACAAGTCAGGAGTACACGCAGCATTGTACGCTTTCGCAACTTCCTGCGTTTCATCGTATAAATAAGGATATCCCAAACGTTCTCCAATAGCTTTCATGAATTCAGGACCGTCCTGTGGATGCGTCTCAACATTATTACTGCTAATCGCAACTAGGTTAATTCCTGAACTGGCGTAGTCTTTTCCGAGCTGAATCAATTCATCCATCACGTGAATCACAAAAGGACAATGATTGCAGATAAAGAAGATGGCTGTTCCTTTTTCTCCTTTCAGATCTTGAAGACACTCCATTTGTCCATCGACGGTATTCAATAATTCAAAGTCAGGTGCTTGCGTACCCAATTCGAAGGTTGAAGATGTTGTCAATGCCATAGAACGCAGTTCTTTTTATTAGTAAAGAGCAGGATAGTTCTCTGGATCAGCTTCGCTTATAATAGCGTATGCCTTTTCAACAATATCTTCTACACTTGGTTTTGAGAAGTAATCTCCATCTGAGCTATACGCTGGACGGTGATCTTTCGCACTCAAGGTTTCTGGAGCTGAATCCAAGTGGTAGTATCCATTTTGTTTCACTAAGATTTGATCCAACATGAATGCCGTTGCTCCGCTGCTTACGTCTTCGTCAACAATCAACAATCGGTTTGTTTTCGCCAATGAATCTTGAATAGAGTGATTGATATCGAAAGGCAACAAAGTTTGCACATCTATCAATTCTACTGAGATGTCCAATTCTGCCAATTGCTTCAAGGCCATTTCACACAAGTTGAACGTTGATCCGTACGATACGATCGTTAAATCCGTTCCTTCTGCTACTACTTCAGGAATTCCCAAAGGCTCTCTGAACTCTCCAATATTAGATGGAACACGTTCTTTGGTTCTGTATCCATTCAATGGCTCAACAACTAACGCGGGATCATCTCCTGCCATTAACGTGTTGTAGAAACCAGCGGCTTTCGTCATGTTTCGAGGCACACATACGTACATTCCTCGTAACGAGTTGATGATCATTCCCATTGGAGAGCCACTGTGCCAAATCCCTTCCAATCTGTGTCCACGCGTGCTTACAATCAATGGAGCTTTTTGTCCACCTTTTGTACGGTATTGCACAGTTGACAGATCATCAGACAATACTTGAATTCCATAAAGTAAATAATCCAAATACTGAATTTCAGCAATCGGTCTCAAACCACGCATTGCCATTCCGATTCCCTGTCCAAGGATAGTACACTCGCGAATTCCAGTATCCGATACGCGGAGTTCGCCGTGTTTTTCTTGCATTCCTTCGAGGGTTTGGTTTACACCTCCAATTTTTCCAGCATCTTCTCCGAAGACAAGTGCTTGTGGGTATTTCTGAAGAAGGATGTCGTAGTTGTCACGAAGAATGATTCGACCGTCATCCATTTTTCCTGAATCGTCATATGTTGGAGCAATTGGCTCCACTTTCAATGCCGAGTGCTCCGAATCAGAGTATAATTTTGAGCTGTATCGGTCGAAGTTTGTATCAATTTGAGTTTGAATCCAACTTGATAATAGTGCTTTTTCGGCAATATTTTCATAGCGAACCATGCGCAATACTTTTCGGGCAGCCCCAAGAATATCACGTCGGATTGGATCCATTTCATTTTCTAGTTCAGACGCAATTTTTTCGATGAAAACTTTATTCTCGCTAGCATTTGCTACTGTTCGAATCAATGCAACAGCATCTTTTAAATCCGTTTTTAGTTGTGCGGTAAAGGCTGTCCATGCTGCTCGTTTTTGTTCTGCAACGGACTTTTTCGCTTCTTTTTGAATTTCGTCAAGTTCTTCTGCTGTGGCAATTGTTAATCCATCTGGCGTACTGTAATCGGTAATCCAATTTCTGAATTTGTTGATGCAGTCGAACTCTGTTTCCCACGCCAAACGCTCTTCGTCTTTGTAGCGCTCGTGAGATCCACTCGTAGAGTGACCTTGCGGTTGATTCACTTCTTTCACGTGAACAAGCACAGGAATGTGTTTTTCTCTTGCAATCTTTACCGCTTGCTCGTAGGTGCTGCACAAGTGCGCGTAGTCCCAACCTCTTGTCACGAAGATTTCATATCCGTTGGTGTCTCCTTCAGTTCGCTTCATTCCAGAAAGTGCATCAGAAATGCTTCCTTTTGTCGTTTGAAACTTTCGAGGGACAGAAATTCCGTAACCATCATCCCAAACAGACATAACCATTGGTACTTGTAGAACACCAGCGGCATTAATTGTTTCCCAGAATGGACCTTCCGAAGTAGAAGCGTCACCAATGGTTCCAAATGCTACTTCATTTCCTCCGTTTGAGAATTTTTTGAATTCCTCCAAGTCTTTCAACGTTGGGTGCTCACGGTAAACTTTTGAAGCTTGCGCCAATCCTAGCAAACGAGGCATTTGTCCTGCAGTTGGAGAAATATCAGCGGAACTGTTTTTCTGCTCCATCAAATTTTTCCAATTCCCGTTATCATCTAGGTTTCGAGTAGCGTAGTGTCCACCCATTTGTCGACCACCTGACTGAGGTTCGTGTTCGATATCGGTGTGTGCATACAATCCTGCGAAGTATTGTTGAACATCCAATTGACCGATAGCCATCATGATGGTTTGGTCGCGGTAGTAACCTGATCGGAAGTCTCCATCTTTGAATTGTTTGGCCAATGCAATTTGAGCCAATTCTTTTCCATCTCCGAAAATTCCGAACTTCGCTTTACCCGTCAAAACTTCACGCCTGCCGAGTAACGACGCTTCACGTGAAATGGATGCTAATTTGAAATCTTCGAGTACTTGCGTTTTGAATCTTTCGAATTCTGCACTTTTCTTTGGATTTTTGACGGATGTTTTTGCCATAGTGTTCAATTTGAGTGGTGCAAAAGTACGAATTTGAGCGGTAAAAATAAAGCCCTTGAAAAGGGTGTGTTTTCATCCGTTTTTTTTGAACGTTTTCATCCTTTAAGTCAATTATTTAAACATTTGACTCAACAATATGCGATTCAATTCTAACTTTGCATTATGGATTTCAAGGATAAAATAAAGAAATACGCGCCCTATTTTGTTGACGTGTGGCAATATTTGGTGATCATTTTGATCTTTATTATTGCAGCATTGTTCATTTTATAGTTAAGAAGGTAATTCGTAACTTTCGAGAAATTACGCTCGAATGAAAATTTTCTACTTTTTACTTCTTACACTTTCTCCACTTTTTTCTCTTTCTCAGGTGAATATTGATTCGGTTGGGCATGTCGATTATGCGGCATTGCACAATACAGGGTTGAATGATATTTGGGGGTATGTAGATGAAAATGGCAACGAATATGCCCTCGTTGGAGGAAAAAAAGGAACAGGAGTGGTCGATGTAACAGACCCGTCGAATCCTGTAGAAGTTTTTTGGGAGCCAGGTATGGAATCCGTTTGGCGTGATTTAAAATCGTTTGGGGATTATGCATACGTTACAACTGAAGCGTTGAATGGACTCTTAATTGTTGATCTTTCTCCATTGCCAGCCTCCACGGCACTCACAACGAATTATTATTTCGGTCCCACAGGTCAAGAATGGCAATCGGCGCACAATATATACGTTGATTCACTCGGGTATGCATACATTTTTGGTGCGAATAGAGGAAATGGAGGTGTGATCATTTTGGATGTGGCTACCGATCCAATGAACCCAATTGAAGTGGGCGTGTTTGATGATTGGTACGTTCACGACGGTTATGTGCTGGGAGATACGATGTACCTCGCTCATATCAATGATGGTTTCATTAGTATCGTAGATATCTCAGACCGATCGAACCCTGTCTTGATGGGAACAAAAAATACCCCGAGCAACTTCGCGCACAATATTTGGGTTTCTGCTGATGGACAATATGCATATACAACGGACGAATTACCTTATTCTTACATCACAGCTTACGATATTTCTGATCCCGCGAATATCGTGGAAGTAGATCGAATTCAAAGTTCGCCAGGGGTCGGCACGATTCCGCACAATGCACATGTTATGGGTGATTTCGTGATCACAAGTCATTACTCTGATGGAGTCGTGATTCATGATGCGACTTATCCGTACAACTTAATTGAAGTGGGGGACTACGATACTTATCCAGCACAAAACCTCGATTACGATGGCTGTTGGGGAGCATATCCGTACTTACCTTCGGGCTTGTTATTGGCAACAGACCGAACAGAAGGCTTGTTTTTATTGTCTCCTACTTACGAGCAGGGCGCGTACTTGGAAGGAATTGTTACAGACGCATCCACAACATCACCTATTGATTTAGTTGATATTGAAATTGTAGGTTCTGATCAAAATGGAACGTCCAATGTAACAGGTTTCTACGCAGCAGGCGTTCTTAATTCAGGAACGTATGATGTTACCTTTTCAAAAGTGGGGTATTTCCCACAAACGGTTTCGGTGAGTCTTACACAAGGTGTAATTACGACGCAAGATGTCGCTTTAGTGCCAATCCCACCATTTAACTTAACGGTAAAAGTGAGAGAAGCCGGAACGAACGACCCAATTATTGGTGCGGATATCCTGCTTGAATGTACGCTACTCGAAACTTCAGGTCAGTCGAACGGTTTGGGTGAACGCAATTTTACGTTGTATTATGAAGAACCATACCGCATTTATGTCGGTAAATGGGGATACGTCACTCAATGCTTCGATCAAGCAATCGATCAAAATACGGGAGAAATTACCGTTACCTTAGAGCCAGGGTTCTATGACGATTTCACCTTCGACTTTGGTTGGTCAACAAACAACTTGGCTGCAACAGGACATTGGGAACGCGGTAAGCCAAACGGATCTAATGGTGGTGGAACCCCTTCCTTCGATGCTCCAATAGATTGTGGTGAGAGCGCATTCGTTACAGGAAATGCTGCAGGTGTAGATGTTGATGGAGACGACGTGGATGGAGGATCTGTAACATTGATATCTCCGGTAATGGATTTGACGGTATACACAGATCCACAGGTAAACTACGCGCGGTGGTTCTACACGCAATTTGGGCCCAGTCAACCAGATGATTCATTAAAAGTAATGGTGAGTAATGGTGTGACAATGGCGCAGATTGACATCATTGGCGAAGATGTTTCCACCTTTGGAGCATGGCAATATGTCAATTTACGATTACAAGATTATATCACGGTGACTTCGACGATGCAGTTCTTTTTCCGAACTTCCGATTTTGACCCAGATATTAACATTACGGAAGCTGGCGTGGACATGTTTTTCATTAACGAACATGTAGTCGGAATTGATGAAAAAGAGTTGACACGTATTCAAGCTTTCCCCAATCCAACGAATGGAAAAATTGAGTTGTCAAACATTGAATCTGAACAATCGTACGAAGTACTTGATGCAAGCGGAAAAATAATTCGGTCAGGAACTGTAAGTAAAGCGTTGAATGAAATTGACATCGAATCGGTGGAGACTGGACTCTATTTTGTGCACGTTTCGGATCAAATAATTAAAATTTTTAAAACAAATTAAGATCGATTCCGTATTCAGGAGAGAACCGCAGAACGGTTTCATTATATTTGTCTGAATTTTTAAAGAGCCGATTTGGAGTATAAACTTGACATTTCCGTAGTTGTCCCACTTTACAATGAAGTAGAATCACTTCCTGAGTTGTTTGAATGGATCAAACGCGTAATGAATGAGAACAAATTTTCATTCGAAGTTGTTTTCATTGATGATGGAAGTAAAGATGGATCGTGGAATGTTATTGAAAAGTTAAGCTCCGACCATTCTGAAGTTGTTGGAATTAAGTTTCAACGTAACTACGGGAAATCGGCAGCCTTGCAAAAAGGATTTGAAGCGGTTCGCGGAAAAGTGGTAATCACTATGGATGCGGATTTGCAAGATTCTCCTGATGAAATTCCAGAGTTGTATCGAATGATTACCGAAGATGATTTTGACGTCGTTTCGGGATGGAAAAAGAAACGTTACGACCCATTGTCGAAAACAATTCCAACCAAATTATACAACTGGGCAGCACGTCGTATTACTGGAATCTACTTGCACGATTTTAATTGTGGTTTGAAAGCCTACAAGAATGTCGTTGTGAAAAGCATTGAAGTATATGGGGATATGCACCGATACATTCCGCCATTGGCAAAATATGCGGGGTTCAATAAAATTGGAGAAAAAGTAGTGCAGCATCAAGCACGAAAATATGGGGTTACCAAATTCGGATTGAATCGTTTTTTGAACGGTCCGCTCGATTTGATGACAGTCGCCTTTATGGGACGTTTTGGAAAGAAACCCATGCACTTTTTTGGGGCAATCGGAACAATGATGTTCATTATCGGTTTCTTCATCACCTTGTACATGATTATAGATAAAGTCTTTATCGACACAACAGGAAGGTTGATTGCAGAGCGAACAGAATTCTTTATTGCACTAGCGGCAATGGTCATCGGATCGCAATTCTTCCTCGGAGGATTCATCGCAGAAATGGTGGGAAGGTCATCCGAATCTCGTAACAATTACTTGGTTGAAGAAACAATCAATGTCGATTGATCACTGGAATATTGATGGAACGTGGACGCTCTTTCTCGATCGAGATGGAGTGATCAACGAACGTATCATGGGTGGATACGTCACCAACCCAAATGAATTTGAGTTTCTACCAAATGCGCCCAAAGCAATAGCTCGTCTTTCACGTATTTTTCACCGCGTTATTGTGGTGACAAATCAGCAAGGAATTGGAAAAGGATTGATGACAGAGCGTAACGTTTTGGAAGTTCATTCTTATATGTGCGACGAGGTTCATCAAGCGATGGGGAAAATCGATAAGTGTTTTTTTGCACCGAATTTAGCTGGGGCAGAGGAAGACCTTCGAAAGCCTGGACCCGCGATGGCGGAAATGGCGAAAATGGAGTTCCCAGAGATTGAATTCGAGCGGAGTGTGATGGTAGGAGATACGGATTCGGATATCTTGTTTGGCAAGAATCTTGGTATGAAAACAGTTAGAATAAAAACAGTGGAGCCGATAAATGTAGAAGCTGATTTTACATGCGAGAGTTTAGACGAATTTTCGAAAATGATTTAATTATGAAGCGATACCTTACGATTTTAATATGTTTCCTTTCTGTGGCAGCCTTTGCGCAAGTGAATAAGACAGACCCACAAGGGAGAAAACAAGGAAAATGGGAAAAAGTGTACCCTGGAACACGGGTGTACATGTATCGTGGAGAATTCAAAAATGATAAACCGGTTGGAACCTTTGTGTATTTCTATAAATCTGGAAAATCGAAGGCGGTAATTGAGCACGGAGCAAACGGTCGTTCGGAAGGATATTTCTACCACGAAACAGGTGGTGTGATGAGCTATGGAATCTACAAAGATTTCAAAAAAGACAGTATTTGGGTCAATTGGGACAAAATTGGACGATTGAGTAGTAAGGAGTCGTACAAAAATGATTCTCTCCACGGAATCAAAGTCGTGTATTATTTGCCAACAGAACAAGGTGACAAATCTCAACGTCCAATGTCAGTTGAATACTATGAGAATGGCAAACTCCACGGAGATTTCAAAGAGTATTTCGAAAATGGAAAAACCAAGACAACTGGTAGTTACAAGAATGGTAAAAAACATGGTGTTTGGGAAAGTTATCACGTAGATGGAGGTAAGATGTCCTTGGAGCGTTACAAAGATGGAATTCGACACGGTTGGTGCATCGCCTACACGAAAAGTGGTAAAGAGGAAGGTCGTAAGTACTACTACTATGGTCGATGGCTGCAGGGCAAAGAGTTGAAAAAGAAAATGTCTGAAATGAAGCGTTTGGGAATTAATCCAAATGAATAAGCCAACGAAAAGCGCTATCTTTGCGTCTTTAAGCTAATGTTGTCGAAATTCTACTACTTTCTCCCAGTTGTATTCGTTGCTCTCATGGTTTTTGGGTGCAAGAAAGATAATTCCGTTGATTTTCATTTTGAGTATTTTGGAATGGAGCAAGGTCGATACATCATTTACGATGTAACGGAAATCACGCACGATGATGCTCTAAATCAGCACGACACTTCCATTTATCAATTAAAAACGTATTGGGCCGATACTTTTGTAGACAATCAGGGAAGAACGGCGCGAGAGTTTTGGCGCTATATCCGCCCTACAGAAAATGACCCTTGGCAATTAGAGGATATTTGGACGGGATTGTATGATGGAATCCGTGCCGAATTAGTAGAGGAGAATCAACGGGTGGTGAAATTGGTGTTTGCTCCAACTCAAAACAAGGAATGGGATGCCAACGCCTATAATATGGATGGTGAGCAAATCTGTTATTACAGAGACATTCATGGAGATACCACCATCGACAATACTTCCTTCGATCCTACGTTGGTTGTGGAACAAGAGCAATTCAATTCATTGATCGACTCCGTTCATCGTTATGAAATGTACGCAAAGGGAATAGGAATGATTCTCAAGTATGAGCGTGATTTACACTATCAAATCAACAATCAGTCCCAGATCTATCTAGATGAGGGAACGGAGCGCTATTACCGTTTTGTCGGGGCAGGATTTGAGTAGTACATCAAGTAAAAGAAAGACTATCGCAATCGCGAAATCAAAAGATTTTGAGAGAATTCTTCAGAATTGAACACAGCTTCGTACATTCGTAGACATGAAAATCGCCCTCTTTTCTGCTTTTTATCCGTACCGTGGAGGAATCGCTCAGTTTTCGGCCATGCTTTACCGTGCACTCGAAGTAAATCATGAGGTGAAAGCCTTTACATTCAAACGACAGTACCCCAATTTTTTATTTCCTGGAAAGACACAGTTTGTTACGGAAGCAGATATTGCTGATTCCATTCCTGCACAACGCGACTTAGATTCGATCAATCCCTTTACTTTTGGTCGATCGGCGCGAAACATCAATGAATTTCAACCGGATTTATTCATCGGTCAATACTGGATGACCTTCTTCGGTCCATCGGTAGGGAACATGCACAAGCGATTGAAAAAGGGAACAAAACGTATCGCTATTTTGCACAATGTGATTCCGCATGAGAAACGTTTTTTCGACAAAGGAGCCAACAATTATTTTTTGAAACAAAATGAAGGCTTTGTGGTGATGAGCGATGCGGTACTCAACGATTTATTGTCGCTGAAACCAGATGCAAAGTACCTTCGGATTGATCATCCTGTCTATAATCAGTTTGGTGAGAAGCAGGAACGAAAACAGGCGCTTCAGAAGCTGAAATTGAATCCAGAAAAAAAGTACTTGTTGTTTTTTGGGTTTATCCGAGGATATAAAGGATTGGATTTGTTGTTGCAAGCCCTTCCAGAAGTGGATGAATCCATTGAATTAATCGTAGCGGGTGAAATTTACGGATCGTTTGATGCGTACCAAGAAATCATCGATCAGAAAGAGATAAGCAAACGCGTTCATCTTTTTACCGATTACATCTCTGATGATCAAGTTTCTGATTTTTTCTCTGCAAGCGATGTTTGCATGCTTCCGTACAAAAGTGCTACGCAAAGTGGAATTACGGCGATAGCACATCATTTTGATTTGCCTATTATTGCGACGGACGTAGGTGGATTAAAGGAAAGTATTCATCACGAATCGAATGGGTTGATTGTGCCAACACCTGAGCCAAAAGCCATCGCAGCTTCCATCACTCGATATTTTGAGGAAGATATGAAAGACAAGATGAGTAAACAGATTGCCTCCGAAAAAAAAGATAATTCATGGGAGAACTTTGCTCAACGTGTAATTGAGTTCGCAAATCAATTGTAATTGAATCAATTATTCCCTGTTCTCAGAAACAACATCTTCAGTAAAATTTACTAAATTCGCTCTCGCACAAGAAACATGATGAAATTTCGCGCCATATTAACCTCTCTACTTTTGCTCCTAATCTTTGGAGTTAATGAAAATGCATGGGCAGGTGTTGACGCGAATGAGGAAGTTGCTACCCCAGCGAGTAGTGAGAAATCAGACGATAAATCTCAAAACGAAGAAGAGAATGAGAAAATCACCGATTGGGATTTCTTTGGTGCTTTTTCATTGGTGAATGTTCAGTTGCAATGGCGTGATCTTCACCTAGGTGTAGTGAACGAACCGACGCAAACGGAATCATCTGAAGGACATCAGGATATTTCATTTGAAGTAACAGTAACCGATTTTTTCAAAGGGAAAGATCAACTAGTACCAGTTGCAGTTCTTCCTTCGCTTCCCTTCTTCGCTGTAAGATCGAGTTTTATCGGTGCGAATGAATATCTGAAATCTTCGTGTTACTATAATGTTCAATCCGAACAAACTATCGCCTACATACAAAACTGTGGTACCTATCCCACACAAGCTTAATCGACTCGATTGAGCTCCTCTAATTTCGGGTTTTTGCGCAAATCTTAGCGTCAATTTAAGGGGAAACACACCATCGGAAGATGTTTTTTTAATCCATCATTTCCTATTGATAATAAAAGAAGTAAAGCCTATATTTGCGGGCTTAAATAACTAACAAATTAATTTACGAACATGCGTAATAAAGGATTTTTTTGGTTCCTAACCATTTTGTTGACAGCAGTTTGTCTGTATCAGCTTTCGTTTACTTGGGTAACAAATACCGAAGAGAAAAAAGCGGAGAAAGAAGCACAGGCAATGGTCGACGAAAAGTTTGCCAACCTAGAAGGAGTTGATTCTTTGGATTTACCGAATAACACGAAAATTTCGGTAACAGATCCAGAAGCGAAAGAATTAGCTAAGTCAGCTTACATCAACGAACTGTTGAAGCGTAAAGCAGACAAAAAAGTATATCCAGTTTTAGGGTCTACATTTAAAGAAGTAAAAAAGAGAAGTCTTGCATTTGGACTTGACCTCGTTGGAGGGATGAGTGTAACAATGGAGATTTCCGTACCAGAATTGGTAGCGAGCTACGCTCGTGATACATCAAAAGCAGTTTTCCAAAAAGTGTATCGTCCAGCTGTTGAAAAATACAACACGGAAGGAGGAAACTTCATCGATTATTTTGCGGAGGAAAACGCTAAGGAAAACAAAGGGAAATTGGTTCGTTTGTTCTCTATCTCTGATATTGATGAGTTGGGAATGGCGTCAACAGATGAAGACGTTGTTGCTTTCTTGAAAGAGAAAGAGAAAAGCGCAATGGTTGGTGTTGAAGAAATCATGAACCGTCGTATCAACCAGTTCGGGGTAGCACAACCAAACATTCAAAAAGATCCGAATAACAACCGTTTGTACATCGAACTTCCTGGTGTTCAGGATGAGGTATCGGTAGCGGAAAAATTGAAGTCTACAGCAAACCTTCAATTCTTCGAAACATTGGACTTCCAACAACAATTGGCAAACCAATGGAATTCTGCAATTATCTTGTCGCAATCACCATTGGAAGAAGTGGAAGAAGAAGTAGCAGCAGTAGCAGATTCTTCAAACATGGACTCAACAGGTCTTGCGCTTGATGATACTACTGGAGCTGAAGATGAATTGGGATCTTTGGATCAATCATTGAACGAAGAAGCAAAAGATGGATTGGGAACGTTGGTAACGATCCTTTACAAATCGAAAGCATTCGTTGCTGCAGAAGATGTTGACAAAGTAAAAGCATTGTTAGCGAGAAGAGACATCAGCGAACTATTTACAGATGTTAACTGTAAGTTCATGTGGGGAGCGGATTTGGAAACTGTCGAATTGACAAACAAAGGAGAAGTTTCTGGTTACGGATTGTACCCATGTCGTATTCCTGAAAGTGGAAAAGCACGTGTTGGTGGAGATGATATCAAATCGGCTTCTCGTGATTACGATCAACAAGAAGGAAAAATCGCCGTTGGATTGACAATGACGCAAGAAGGTGGTGACAAATGGGCGCAAATGACCGAAGAAAACATTGGACGTCTTGTAGCCATTACAATGGATGACGTAGTATACAGTGCGCCAAACGTTGAAGGAGCAATTACTGGAGGAAGAACGCAAATTAGCGGTAGCTTCTCAGTTGAAGAAGCAGACAACCTTGCTGGATTATTGAACGGTGGAGCACTTCCTGCACCATGTGTGATCAAGGAGCAAATGAAAGTTGGACCAACAATTGGAGCTGAAAATGCACAGGCTGGTTTAATGTCATTCGTAATCGCATTGGCATTGGTGTTCGTTTACATGATCTTCTACTACGGAAAAGCAGGAATCGTTGCGGATATCGCATTGTTCGCTAACGTATTGTTCATCTTTGGAACTTTGGCTTCATTTGGAGCGGTATTAACACTGGCAGGTATGGCCGGTATCGTATTGACAATTGGTATGGCGGTAGATGCCAATGTACTGATTTTTGAAAGAATCCGTGAAGAGCAGTCAGCAGGAAAAGATTTGAAATCGGCAGTTGATACTGGATTCCAAAAAGCACTTTCTTCAATTATTGATGCCAACGTTACGACATTGTTGACAGCAATTGTATTGAAAGTATTCGGATCAGGTCCTATTGAATCATTCGCTACAACTTTGATCATTGGTATCTTCACATCGGTATTCGCAGCATTGGTAATTTCACGAATGGTGATTACTTGGTGGTTGAAGAAGAAGGCAAGCATCTCGTTCGATACGAAATTGACAAAGGGAGCATTCAAAAACTTCAGCATCAACTTCCTCGGAAAGCGTAAAATGTTCTACATGATCTCTGGAATTTTGGTGATTGGTGGGATCATTGCTATCATTGGACGTGGATTGAGCCCAAGTGTTGAATTCTCTGGAGGACGTACCTTCGGTGTGAAGTTTGAGAAAACAACAGACGGACATGTAGATGAAATCAAGAACGCTGTAAAAGCATCATTCAATGCTTCAAAAGAATCGGGTGAATTGACATCGGTAGAAGCGAAAACGAAAGCGAACTCATACTTCTTGGAAATCTCTACCAACTTTAAGCGTTCTGATGCTGGAGCAAATGAGTTCGTAAAAGAGAAGTTGCTCGAAGGATTGAAAAATGTAGAAGATAAAGTAGGAGTTGGAACAATTTCAGAGTCACGTTCAGTTTCTCCATCTGTTTCAGATGAATTGTTAACATCATCTACATGGGCAATCATCCTTTCATTGATTGTGATCTTCGCCTACATCTTGATCCGATTCGGTAAATGGCAATACTCAACAGGAGCCATCCTAGCGATGACACACGACGTTATTGTTGTGTTGGCTGTGTTTGCGATTTTCCACGGAATCTTGCCATTCAACATGGACATCGACCAGGCGTTTATTGCGGCGATCTTGACAGTAATCGGTTACTCGATCAACGATACCGTAGTCGTGTTCGACCGTATCCGTGAGAACTTGTCGATCTACAAAGGAACAAATGAGACCGAAAACATCAACACATCGTTGAACTCGACATTGTCGCGTACCATCAACACCTCGATGACAACCTTCATCGTATTGTTGATCATCTTCATCTTCGGTGGTGCTGCCATTAAAGGCTTCATCTTCGCATTGATGGTAGGTGTAGTTGTCGGAACATACTCATCATTGTTCATTGCAACACCATTATTGGTTGACCTTTCAAAGAAGGTTAAAGTAGAAGCAAAAGAGGAGTAAATCTCCCATTTAATAACTGAATCCCACTTCATTCCCGATATCTATCGGGACAATGAGGTGGGACTTTTTTTGTTTTTACTCCAACGAAATCTCGCATTCCGACGTTCTTTAATTAGAGCCTTTTCTTAACCTTAATAGATGTGAAGTATGATTGTAGTGGTCGGATTAATTGTAGTTGTAATTATTGGAAAAGTGGTATTCGGAACAATTTTGAATCATTGATTTTTTTTGTTCAAGCGGAATGTAAGCGAAATCTTCGTTCGTTTCATCATGAATAAACAACACCACTAATCATCCAGCTCAGCCTTTTTGATAAAAAATGATTACTTTCGCCTTAGCAACTAAGACATAGCCATTTCGTCTTACAACACAGAATGACCTCTACCTATAAACCGCATAGCACAGTTTCATATTTTATCGTTTTTCTTGCGTTATTGATGTTTCCTCTTGGGGTTTTCGCCCAGTTACAATGTGGGCAAACAATTGACTTTAATACATGGAGTCAGGAAGGTCTTCCAGCAAGTGGCGTTTGGTCGGTTTCACCTGGAGGAAATGCCGTTGAGCAAACCTTTAACGGTTCTGCCACTTGGTTTGTCAGCCCTAACGATTTTATAGATGTTACTATTCAAGGTTCGTTTCAAGTCAATACGTCCTCAGATGATGATTTAATAGGGTTTGTTTTTGGCTACCAAAATCCTTTTGGAGCGCTTACAAATCCCTCTAGTACACCAATGAAGTCTTTTATATTTGACTGGAAGCAAACATCTCAAGTCTTTCAAGGTTTATCATCTAGTGAAGGATTTGCACTATACGAAGTAGATGGTCCATTTGATTTTACAGGACTCGTTGTGCAGGGGTCAGGTCAAGTTTACCCCGAGTTTTGGGAGCGAGTGAATACTCCAATTGTCAATGTACTGGATACGGACTACGGAAATAATGGCTGGAACGATTTTCAGCAGTATGATTTCCAGCTGAAATATACGACTGATTCAATTGTTATTTGGGTTGATGGGGTACGAATTTTTGAAGAAGATGGCTGTTTTGAACCGGGTAGGTTTGGTTTTTATAACCAATCACAGGATGCAGTTGTTTATTCTAATTTTTCGTACGATATCACTTATGACTTTATCACTGATCCTGTCTTATGTTTAGGGGACACCTCATTTTTTGAAATAGGAGGTGGATGCGTTACGAGCTTTCCATCAACAACAAGTTTTGATTGGAACTTTGGCGATGGTACCACAGGAAGTGGTTTAGATCCGTCTCACGTATATACAACATCGGGTATATATCAGGCCGAGTTGGTTTCATCAGACCCCTATGGATGTTTAGACACATCAACACAACTCATTGAGATCTTAGATTATCCCATTTCGAATGCTGGTGCAGATGAAATAGTTTGTGGAGTGAGTCATTCATTAAATGCTTCTCCACTTCAAGGATTTTGGACAGCACTAAATGGTGGTTCGTTTTCAGATCCTACCTCTGCGAATAGCTCTATTTCAGTTCCTGGAGCGGGAACATATTCTTTTGTATGGGAAGCAACAAATGCTATAGGCTGCTCGTCAAGCGATACAGTATCAATTACATTCAACGATTTTAATTTAAATGCTGTTCTTACTGATGTGAGTTGTAGTGGTGGTGCAGATGGAGAAGTTCTTATTACAACTTCTAATGGAGTTCAACCTGTAACATATCAATGGACTACACCTGCGGGGAATCAAATAGCCAATCCTGTGGTGAATTTAACTGCTGGACCTGTAGCTCTTACTCTTACGGACGGTACGGGATGTGTTATTGATACATCATTCGTGATCCAAGAGCCATCACCCTTTACCTTTAATCTAGATGTATTTCCGTCAGATTGTGATATTGCGGACGGTGAAGCATTGGTTTCAGCAATATCTGGGGGGACAGGACCGTATTTATATGATTGGGGAATGGGGGTTGATGTTCAACCCATTCTATCCGGGCTTTCTGCAGGGACATACTCTCTTATCATTTCGGATAATAATGGTTGTGATACTACTGTAAATTTTAGCATAATGAACGATCCATTCACTCCAAGTGCTAGCGTAGTTCAGGATATTTCGTGCTTCGGGTTGATTGATGGAGAAGCAATAGCTTCAGGTCCAAGTCCATCCGCTTCTTACACTTATCAATGGGGAGCTTCCAGTAATTTTCAGACGACTCAGGTTGCGACTAATTTGCCCGCGGGGAGTCATGAAGTGACAATTACGTCTGCAGAAGGATGTGTGGAGACGTTAAGTGTTGTTGTGGTTGAACCAAGTGAGTTGTTAGTTAGCCTATCCGATACGGCAGTTTGTATTGGGAGTGTACATACATTCGAGGCATTTCCTTCTGGTGGAACACCCGTTTACACTTATTCATGGAATAATTCTTCTGGACAGCCAATAAACCCAATCGATTTCACAGTACTCCAAAACGACACCATTAGTATTACTGTGACAGATGCCAACAACTGCCAAGTTAGTGATTCAATGATTTTGATTGGGTTAGAGGCTCCAACAGCGAGTTTTAATGTGGATGAGCTAGTATCTTGTATGTTTCCTGTGATAAACTTTAACTTTGTCAATACGTCAATTCCAGCGAGTGCAAATGTGGTGTGGGATTTTGGTGATGGAAGCACAGCTTCGGGGAATTCTGTTTCTCATTCTTTCGGCAGTCCAGGTACTTATTCAATAGGGATAGAGGTTACAGGTACAAACGGTTGTGTTAGCTCACTTGTTCAGCCAAATTATATTTCGATCTTCCCTAATCCCATTGCTGATTTTACATTTTCTCCAAATCAGATTACATCATTATTCCCTACCATTCAATTTATTGACTTGTCTTATGATGATATCGTAACATGGGAATGGACTTTGGGCACTGACGGGACAAGCTCATTGCAACACCCTAATCATGATTTTAATCCTAGTGATGGTAGTCAATTAATAACGTTAGAAGTTGAGAATATACATGGATGCATAGATAGTACTTCACGTCTAATTGAAGCAGGTGAATTAATTAGTATTTATGCCCCGAATGCCTTTACACCAGATGATGATGAGTTTAATCAAACATGGAGAATTTACCTCGAAGGTTTAGATATTTATGATGTAGAAATCAGGATATATAATCGCTGGGGCGAGACTGTCTGGGAATCGCACGATGCAAGTGTAGGGTGGGACGGAACGTACAATGGAAGAATCGTACCAGATGGTGTTTACACATGGACATTAAAGGTTGGATTAATGGACACCGATGAACGCTACGAAAGGGTAGGGCATGTCAATGTGTTGCGTTGAATTAAGAAACATTTTTTGGGAGAATTCGAGTAGAATATCCGCTATAGCACAACACCACTAATCATCCAAGCGTACCAATTCGTGTTTGCCATCCTTCCGTAGAAACAACTTCAGAATGGTTCGAGCATCTCGATCATCGGGAGTCAAATCAATAAAACGATCCCATTTTTTCGGTTTTAATCCATGAAAATGAAAGGGAGCATAGCCATAGCCACGTAGTGAACCATTTTCGACATATACGAGGCTCTTTTCTCCTTTTTGACGTCCTTTGTCTACAATGTAGAAGGTGTCATTGTTCATCATCAATTCGTCAATAAGATCATTACAACGGGCATTGTATTCTTCGGGAGATTCCTCTTGTACACAAGCGCCTTTGCACTCCTTAATTTCGTAGCGAAAACAAGAACTTTGCGTTTTGTAAGTATTACAGAGCTTTTGACACAATTCGTATTGTTCAATCATTCGCTCCAAATGATTCGTACCCTCTTTTCTTGAGCTAAAACTCAATAGAGGAGCTTCCTGTGTGCTACTTGTTCGAGCAATATGAAACTGAATGTAGCCACGCGCATCCGTAAAGTGATACAATCCGTAGGGAAATTTATTATTACGAAGGGCACGATTATACAGCGGTTGATGCTGCTTGATTAACTGGCTTTCTAACAACAATGCAATCAATTCCGATCCTGTGAGTTCAAATTCAATCCGCGAAATTTCTTGCTGCATTTCTATGCCTTTCTTCGTTTTATTGTTTCGAAGATGTTGTTCAATGCGTTTTTTAATGTGAATGCTCTTCCCGATATAAATCAATTGATTGGTGTCATTGAAAAAGCGGTAAACACCTGCTTTGTTGGGAATTTCATCCAAAACATCTAGATCCAGATTGGGATGCAAGCGTTTCGGATTCAGTTCTTCTTGGATAAACGTGGATAATCCCGCTTTATCCGTCTCCATTAAAATCGTGAAAAGCTTTGCCGTAGCGAGAGCATCACCACCAGCACGGTGTCTCCCAATGAGTTCAATACCCAAGCTTCGCGTGAGTTTCCCAAGGCTGTACGAATCGTGACCTGGAAGAACGTAGCGAGAAGCACGTACAGTACACAAATGAGGACGACGATAATCAAATCCCAAAGTGCGGAACTCATGTCGTACAATACCGTAGTCAAATCCTACATTGTGCGCAACAAAAACACAATCCTTGGTAAACTCCACAATGTCTTTTGCTACCTCGTAGAACTTCGGAGAGTCTTGCACCATTTCATTGTTAATTCCAGTTAGGTTGACAATAAACGGAGGAATACGCATTTCAGGATTGATCAGCGTGACGTATTCGTCGATGATTTCTTTTCCATTGTGTTTGTAGATAGCAATTTCCGTGATTTTAGAGCTTTTTGGGCTCCCTCCGGTTGTTTCAATATCTACTATGGCATAATTCACGAAACGAAGTTCAGAAAAAACAATTAGAATTAATTGGATTCTAGCATCGAATTGAAAACAATGCGACGTGTAAATCTTTATTCGACCGTTTTCTCAGTTACTGGATTCGACAAAATTTCGTTGAGTTTTGTCTGGTAAATGTGGTTTTTCATGAATCCAGTGTGTCCCAAATCGGGAATAGGAGTTAAGTCGATGGCTGGAACGATTTGTTTCAACTTTGTTGAGGAAGCATAAGGGATGGTCGTGTCTTTCGTTCCGTGAAAAATGTAAATTGGACACGTAGTCTCTTTCAAACGCTCATTTGTTTCAAATGGATAGTGCAACAGCCACGTTGGGAAAATCGGGTATTTCTGGCGCATCATATCTTTCATGCTGAAATATGGAGCTTGAAGAATGAGTTGTTCTGGATGATTCTTAGCTGCCAACCATGAAGCGATTCCCGTTCCGATCGAGTAACCTAAAACAGTGATGTTGGATTCATCATAGCTTCTTTTCAATTGACTGTAGAGAATTTGTGCATCGGCGAAAAGTCTAGCTTCTGAATCGATCGTTCCATCGCTTTTCCCAAATCCTCGGAAATCGTAGATGAATAAATCATACCCTCGGTCGGTGAAGGATGAAGCAACACCTCCAGCTGTAGTGAGATTTTCAGCATTTCCGTGAATATAGAAGACTAGTTTTCGATCTCCCGAAACGGAATCCGCCTTGAAAAGAAGTCCATTCAATTCAGTTTCGTCGTCTACTTGGTAGAATTGCTCTTCAAAGTTTTGTGAGTAAGCGTACTTGACCGATTTTCCCACTTTTTCTGGATGAAAGAGTAGTTTTTCTTGAAACGAATAAAGGAGAATACACGCAACCACATAGAGCACAACCAACAGGGAGATTCCCCGCTTGATGTATTTTCGAATGTTTGATTTCGTCATGGTTGCTATGGATTGAAATAGCTACATCGGTAGCTCAATAATGAAGCGTGTTCCTACATCGAGTTCACTTTTCACATCAACAAGCGCGTCATGAGCGCGGAGTATGCTAAAGGTATTCGACATTCCTAATCCCAAACCTCCTTGTTTGCTGCTAAAAAACGGAGTGAAGAGATTTTTTCGCATTTCGTCCGACATTCCGACACCATTATCTTCAATGGCAACTCTCACGTGTTTTGGTGTGGTTGATACAGAAATGCAAAGTTGAGGATCTTCCCGACATTCAAGTGCCTCGATCGCATTAATGAGAATATTCGTAAATGCAATGACAATTTTCTGGTTGTCAATGAGGAGTTTCGTTTCCGAATCCAATCCCTTCGAAGTAAAATTAATTTGCTTCAAGGTAATGCGATCCGAACATGAATCGATGGCTTCAGCAACGGATTGTTCAATGGGGTACATTTCTTTGATGGGCTCATCTGTCCGTGCATTTTTCAAGAAATTATCGATGAGCGAGGAAATACGTGAGGATCCGCGATGAATCATTTCTAACATTTCCATCGAATCTTCATCGCCTTCGCATTCTTGTTTCAATTCTTCTGCCGCTAAGAAAATATTGGTAAGTGGATTACGAATTTCGTGACCAATAATGCGAGCCATTCTATGAATCATCTGAAGTTTATCGTTCTCAGCAAGCTTTAATTGAGCCTTTTCAAGGTCTGTAACATCGTGAATAACACCGATAAATTCGGTTTCATCGATTTCGGCTCGAACAGGGGAGAGAGACAAGTACGCGATGATATCATCTCCTTTGCTGTTTGTGATTTTGACTTTTTTAGCACGCCGTTCTTTCGGTGAGGATAAATGTTCAAAGATTTCTTCTTCCGATTCATTTTTAAACACGTCCTTAAAGTCAAATTCTTCCAGATTTTTGATGCCAAAAAGTTCGCGGAAACTCTGATTACATTCGAGTACCTTAAAGTGCTCGTTAATCGTGAAAGTAGCTTCGAGACTCGAATAGAACAGCTTGCTATATTTTTCTTCTTGCGCTTTCAGTTGCAAGTTGATATCGTTGTGCTCAATGGCATGTCGAATCGCATTGCTTAGAACGGAAGTACTGAAATTCTTTCGAAGAACATACTCATTGATGTTTTCTTTTTCCCAAAATTCTTCATTCGGAAAATCGTTACAAATAAGAATGATGGCCGTGTGTCTTATTTTCTTTTGAAGTTGCCCTAAGAAATCCTCGCCAATCCCATTCGTCAATTCTGTACACAAAAAACAAACATCCATTGCTTCTCGATGAAAAATTGAAATGGCTTCTTCTTGAGAATAGGCGGGGAAAAGTTTCAGGTTAAAATCACTGATACTATCAAGATGATGTTTCAGCTTGTTGAAATTACTTTTACTTCGCTCAACAATTAGGACGTTCAAATTTTGGTTCTGATCCATATCAGGAATTTTGGTTTATGACTTCACCGAAAACAAGTGTTGAGCAAACTTACTCATTAATTGTCCCATTGCTACACACTTTAATGTGTAGAATTTCCCCAGAAAGAAGGTTTTTTTAATGAGTTGTTTATTTAATCGACTGTTTTATAGTTGTTTATTCTTTTTGGAGTCTCTTTTGCTATATAGAAGTCAGTATTAATTAAAAACAAAAGTAATAATGGAAAAGAGCACAAGAAATTTATTAATAGCAGGAGTAAGCGGATTAGCAGTAGGAGCAACATTGGGTGTATTATTTGCCCCAGCCGAAGGAAAGAAAACACGAGCAAAGCTTAGAGAGAAAGCAAGCGATTTAGCGGATAGCGTTTCGAAGAAGGCAGAAAGTCCACAAGACATGTTCGCTGAAATCAAGCACAAATTGGACACGTCATTAACCAACGGAAAATCGGAATTGAAAGATGAATTGATTGAGCAAATCGAGGAGTTGGAGGCGTCATTAAAAAAAGCATAGAATGAAATTGAACGATCAAATAGAAGGAGCTGTAAAAGAACTCGAAGGATATGTGGAGGCTCGAATAGAGCATACGCGATTGGAGACGGTAGAAAAAGCTACCAATACCTTGTCAACCGTTCTCGGATGGATAGGAATTGCAGCGATTGCATTTGTCTTTACGCTGTTAGTAACAGTTATGGCAATTGTTCTACTTGAGCAATTAACAGGAGGTTTTTTAACTGCCATTTTAATTGTTTCAAGCTTCTATTTGATCCTGCTTATTCTGATGTCGAAGTTCCGTGAAAAAATTCTTATCGTGCACATCAAAAACATGATTCTTGGAATTTATTTAAAGGATGAAAACCAAAAGTAAAATGAATAATATAGAACGTTTACAAAAGCTGAAGGAGCTAGCCCAATTGAAGGCAGAGCTCCACAAGAAAAATGCGCTTGGTTATCTTCCATGGAACAGAAATTCAGGAGACGAAGAAACTTGGAGTAAGGTGTTTCGCTACGGAGAAATTGGATATTCGGTTTTCCAATTCTTCAAAAATGCGAGCGACACGCAAGAAACACCGGAGTAATAATACATGATAAAGAAAAAAACATATCGCACGATCATTTTATGCGCCTTACTAGCTGTAACGATCTATCATACGAAAGCCATTTCGATGACAATTATCTTCAGTGCTTTGGCAGCAATGATCTTGCACCCGCTAGTGCAAAAGCTAGAGGAAAAAGGGGCTAGCTTGCCTTTGGCCAGTATAGTGGTTGTAGTGGGAATAAGTATCGTATTGGCCTCAATTTTTGGCTTTTTAGGATACGAAGGCACTAAAATTGTTGCCAACTTACCTTCCGACAAAGTCGAGACGACCATTGAGGACCCAGCAGAAGTTATTAACGAGCAGACCAATATCGACCTTAGTAAGTATCCCGAACAGATCGATGATATTCTGAATAAGGCGAAAAAAGCGGCAACAAAATTTGCAATCTCAGGGATTTCAAGTTTGAATGCAACCATCACTTTCTTAGTGAGTTGTCCGATCTTTATTTTCTTTATGCTCATCAGTAGATGTCAGTTGAGAAAGTTTTATTATCTCAGTTTTCGAAAAAAGAACCGACACATTGCCAACCGCATTCTAGAGCAAATCTCGCTGGTGTATTCGCGATATGTTCGAGGCATGGTATACGTCATGTGTATCGTGGCAGTTTTAACAGGTCTTGGATTGTATTTGCTAGGCATTCAGCATGCGATCTACCTAGGACTGTTGGCTGGTTTCCTTACAATAATCCCATATTTTGGTATCTTTGTAAGTGCGGCAGTTCCCGTATTCATTGCGTTAATGACAAAAGATAGTTTGTGGTACGCAGCGGGCGTTATTGGCGTATTTATTGTAGTACAATTTTTGGAAGGAAACCTAATCACGCCAAAGATAATGGGAGAACAGGTTGGACTGAATCCGCTGGTAGTTATCATAAGTATTATTATTTTTGGGGCTATAGGTGGAATATTAGGGATGGTTTTGACGATTCCAATTTTGGCACTTTTGAAGATTGTCGCATACTACATCCCAGGGTGGAAGCCCTTCAGACACTTATTAAAATCAAATAAATAGAGGAGAGTGAAATAGAGGAAAAATGGAAAAAACAGACTTAGAACATATCTTAATAGTAGATGATGAGAAGGATATTTGCCTTTTAGTGCGAAGTATTTTGAAGCGGAAAACGGCAGCCAAGATTGATGTTGCATATTCGGTTTCAGAAGGAAAAGAAAAACTGCATCAGGTAGATTATGACCTTGTATTCTTTGATGTTCGTCTGCGTGATGGAAGTGGAATTGATTTGGTAAAGGAAGTACAATCGGAATTTAACGAACCACCATATATCGCGATGATTAGTGCGTACACATCGAAAATTGATATGGATCTTATCGATGAGTTAAATGTGAACGAATTTATTCCAAAACCTCTCTCTTCAGAGAAAATCATCAATTGCTACCTCGCTGCATCTGCGTAAATTATTATTTTAGTCCTGAACTAAAAGTAGTTGAATGGCTAAAATTCTTGTAATTGACGATGATCTAGATATTTGCGTTCTTTTGAAGCGCTTTCTCAAGCGGAATAATTTCGAAGTGGAGATCGCACATTCTGGTAAAAAAGGTCTAGCTGCACAAAAAAAAGATGCGTTTGATGTTGTGCTGTGTGATTATCGCCTTCCTGATATGGATGGGCTCGAAATGATTCCTGCACTCAAACAAAATGATCCAGATTCTGAGATTATTGTAATTACGGGCTATTCAGATGTCCGATTGGCCGTAAAAGTGATGAAAATGGGAGCGTTTGAATACGTAACCAAACCCATTCATCAAGAAGAAATCCTCGCTAATGTCAAAAAAGCGATCGAAAAGCGAAATAGTAAGTCGGAATCTTCGAGCAAATCAACTACCAAAAGTAAAAAATCATCAACCAAACCGGCACCCAAAAGTAAGTACATCGAGGGAACAGGAGTACAAGCTCAACGCCTTCGAAAATTAATATCTCTCGTAGCACCAACCGATATGACCGTTGTCATTACTGGCGAAAGCGGTACAGGAAAGGAAGTTACAGCAACACACATACATGAGGCAAGCAAGCGAAGTGATCAACCTATGGTCGCAGTCGATTGCGGGGCATTACCCAAAGAGTTGGCAGGTAGTATCTTATTTGGTCATTTAAAAGGATCATTTACCGGTGCACTTAACGATAAAATTGGTCATTTCGAAGCGGCCAACGGAGGTACACTCTTCTTAGACGAGGTCGGAAACCTCAGTTACGAAAATCAAATTAAACTTTTACGGGTATTGCAAGAGCGAAAAATTCAACGAATCGGCGAATCCAAGTCGAAAAACGTTGACGTTCGTATCATAGCAGCTACCAATGAAGATCTCAAAGCGATGGTGCAGGAAGGAAAGTTCCGTGAAGACTTATATTATCGTTTGAATGAATTCAGTGTTGAATTACCCAGTTTGAGAGAGCGAAAGCAAGATATAGTTGAAATCGCAACGTTCTTCATGCAGGAGGCTGCAGGTGAGTTTGAAAAAGAAGTCAATCAAATTGATGATAACGTAATCGCTGCTTTTGAAAATTATTCGTGGCCAGGAAACATTCGTGAACTGAAAAACATAATGAAACGGGCAACACTTTTGGCAAGCGAACAGTTAATTGACCTTAATACGATCCCAGTTGAGATTCAAAATCCTGCTTTGTACGAATTTGATGAAGGTGATGATTCGGAGATCCTAGAATTGAGAAAGGTGACGGAAAGAGCGGAAAAGAAAGCCATTCTTCAGGCACTCAAGAAAACGGGCATGAATAAGAGTAAGACCGCTGAACTCCTCAAAGTTGATCGGAAAACACTGTACAACAAGATAAATTCATTCGGAATAGATCTATCGTAACCCCAACATTTTATTAGTGAACACTAAGGATGGAACGGTATGTTCTCCTTAGTCAAATTCTATTAACAGCTTTTTTTCTGTTGATGACCCTCGCGTGCTTCATATTTTGTGCTGGAGCAGAATGAACCAATGGGGACTTTGTGGTACAATGTACGCACGCATGGGGAAGGATATCCACAATCTTATGGATGTAGTGGTAAGTTGAAAATTCTTAACTGTCTGATTGTGAGCGGTTATATGTTTTTTTGTCGCCGTGGCAGGAATCATGCATATACTCTGGCAGAACACAAAAACAAAAAAAAGCAATATGAATTTTACAAGAACAATCGGGGTCATGACATTATTAACAGCAACATTATTAGGAAGTTGTCAGAAATATGAAGATGGACCAGCAGTTAGTTTAACACCGCGTGAAGATCGAGTAGCCAATACATGGATTATCGCTTACGCTGAAGAGAATGGAGAAAATGTATCTGACGATTTTGATCAATACGAATTGTACCTAACAACGGATCGTGATGCAACACTAACAGCAAGTTACACGGCCTTCGGTACAGATTTCAATACAACAACGAACGGAACATGGAATTTCACAAATGATGAAGAGAATCTTCGCGTCGACTATGAAGATGACGAGCAAGATAACGAGTTCCGCATTTTAAGATTGAAAAGCGACGAGCTGTGGTTGAAAGATACCGATCAAGATCTTGAGTTGCACTTGCTACCAAAATAGTCAATTGACTTCCAATAAGACTCCCAAAATATTCAATAAAACATTAAATAATTAAAAATCAAACACATGAAATTTTCAAAAACAAACGTAAAAACACTTTTTTTCACAGGTCTATTATCTATTTTGGTTGTATTGCCATCATGCTCGAAATATGAAGAAGGTCCAGCAGTCAGCCTAAGAACGAAAAAAGCACGTGTAGCGAATACATGGGAGGTAGAAAAGGCGTACAGAAATAATGAGGAAGTAACCGACGATTACGATGAGTACACACTCAAAACGACAAAAGATGGTGATGCAGAATTGGCTGCGCTCTACTCTGCAGGAAGCTTCTCTTTCGAGTATGATACACAAGGAACATGGGACTTTGCAGATGACAAAGAATCATTAATGCTCGACTTCGAAGATGACGCAGCGGACAGAAACTACCAAATCTTACGTTTAACAAATGATGAAATGTGGTTGAGAGAAATTGGTGGTGAAGATGAACTTCATTTGAAAACCAAGTAATATATTTCGACATATATAAATGAGCTGAGCGCCTAGTTTAAAGGGAAACCTGATAAACTAGGCGCTCAGCCTTTTGATGATTATTGGCTAAATTTTACCATCTATTGTGTCGTCTTTCGAAATTACCATCACCGAAAAGATGACCATACTTACGCTTTTCGCGATGATGCTTTCTGTCATCATCATCTTCCTCAGAGGTTTCATCAAATGTGATTTCACGTCCGTCCGTATGTACTTTTCCTCCTTCGGGAATATCAATGATCACATATACACGCTGATCTCTGATTTTGTCCTCACGTGGGAAATGATAATCTGTATCGAGGTATAAAGAATCTCCTTCCAAACGAAGCGAATGTTCGATATTGTCTGCTCGTTTTACACCTTTCGTGTTTGAACGCGCTCGGGCAGATTTATTCTGATGAATGTGGAACAAGGAATCTGGTGATTCTCGGTAAATAAGTTGAATTCCATACATTCTAATTTCGTCATTAGTGATCTTCATGAAACCATTTCGCCCATTGCTTTTAACGCTATAACCGCTTTCTGTTTCTACGGAGTTGAGTTCTGGAAGAAGAGTCAATTCGTCTGTGTAAACCGTTGCTACTTCCATTTCTACTTCTCCTTCAAGTGTTAGATCAACACCCGCTTTGAAACCAAGGTAAGCACATAACACACCTCCAATAACGGTTCCTGCCGCTAAGCTAAGAAGTGTCACTTTCATCCAGCGATTACGAAGTTTAAAAATCAAGCTTGATCCGAGAAGGAGGAGGAACATAATGATACTCAACCCTCCGAGAATTAATCCGAGCCAGGCAAGCGATACATCGTCGGGAGAAGCAAGAACTAGCTGACCTAATTCCGTTGCTGAAATCGGACCGTCTTCGCTCAATATTGGAATGAATTCAAATCCTCCGATGATGAAAACCAAGAAAGCGATGAGCCATGATAGTCCCCACACAATAAGGATGGCCCCTGCAACAATGGCAATGATACGACCTACGCCTGATAGCCGACGACGGTTGTTTTCGTTATCACGGATGCTCGAAGCGAAATTACTCGATTTATCTTTGATGCGTTCCGCAGCGCTTTCCACTTCTTCGCGGACGCTTTCTACCGTGATGGGGCGACCTTTCATGCGAAGTCTATCGATAGTTGTTTTTGTTTTTGGAACGATAATCCATAGGATTACGTAGAGAGGGAATCCAAATCCTGCGAAGAGTAAAATCACCACGAAAATGGCACGAATTACCACAACGTCAATGTTCATGAAGTTGGCAATTCCCTGACAAACTCCACCAATTACGGCATTGTCTGTATCTCGGAACAAACGTCGTTCACCAGACTCAGATGTTGACTTTGCATAACTGCGATCTTCTGTTGTTTCTTCCGAATCCTCATCCACATACATGGATGGATCTCCTAATTTGCTCAAGATATCTTCGATATCTGCTAACTCAACTACTTTCTTAAACTCCGATAATTTTTCCGAGCAAAGTTCGGCAATTCGCAATTCCACATCCTCAATAATTTCCTTGCTTCCTGATTCATGTTTCAATGCATTTTCCAATCGCTCGAGGTAATCCTGCAACAGCTCGTACGCATCCTCTTCAATCAAGAAGTTGCTGCCTTTAATGTTTACTGATACTGTCTTTTTCATGCTTGTGGTTTTTCGGTGATTTTGATAACAGCCGTGTTTAATTCTTCCCACGTAACTGATAGTTCTTCTAAAAATGTGCTTCCCATTTTGGTGAGCGAATAGTACTTTCTTGGAGGTCCTGATGGCGATTCCTCCCAGCGGTAGGTGAGGAGTTCACTATTCTTCAATCGCGTGAGTAATGGATATAATGTTCCTTCGACTACGATCAACTTGGCGTCTTTGAGTGCCTCGATGATTTCTGAAGGATATGCTTCCTTTTTGTTCAGAATTGAAAGAATACAGAACTCGAGAATTCCCTTTCGCATTTGCGCTTTGGTATTTTCTAACTTCATATTCATTATTGTTTGATACAAAGATATGGGTAAAAGAATGTAATATGCAATACATAGTACTATAAACTTTTTGTTTCGTCATGCATTTTTGCTTCTGAAATGCTGTTGAGACAAGGGATTTAGCTCATTTATTTTTTTTGAAAAAAATCTTGAGATTTTGGTTGGTAGGGTGAAATCAGATGGATTTTCGTATTAAAATGAAGGTGGTGACCTATAATTTCGAAACGAATTTCAGGAAATTTCGCTCCGCAACTTTGTACGAAACTGTTTTTCCAGATCGATGCAAAGCGATAATTTCGATGGTTTCTTCCTTCAATTCAGGGTAGCGTTTTACGAACTGCTGAAGAAGGTAAATGGAGTATACCTGAAGCGCGACTTTGTTCTCGTAGTTTTGAATAAATCCGATCAATAGATCAATGAATTCGCTTTCGCGATAATCCGTGATTTCCATTTCGGTAAGAGAGCGAGATACATTCCGAAGTACGGTTTGATCTGTCGTTTCGAATAGTACGTCGACCATTCTGGTGTAATAGGGTTGAAGATCAATTTTTTTAGATCGAGAAATGTGAATTAACAACCACGAAGCGTATTCTTTGTAGGGATATTCTTCCAAGTTAAAAATACATTGCATGAGTTCGTCGAAGGCATCTGGACGATTAGCGAAGTAACCAACATTGGCAGATTTGTCTCTGTTGGTCCTTACTTCAAGTATTTTCTCTTTGATGTTCACCTGTAAGCAAAACTAGTGCTTGAAGATAGTTTTTTTCTGTGCAGAATTGTTCGCTTTTACTTCAAGGATGTACGCACCATTTTGCAAATCAGTAAGTGAAAGAGTTGTTTCTTTTTGGTTGATGTTGGACAATTCTCGAACGATTCTCCCCGAAAAATCACGAATGGTTATTTCTTCCATTTGGAATTCGCTGTTGATGGTTACTAAATCGTTTGTTGGATTCGGGAAAAGCTCTAGGTTGAAGGTGTTGAGTTCGTCTAGATCCGCCCATAAATTTCCGCAAGTGACTCCATTCACGTCAGCGTAGATCAATAGTGATCCCAACCCGGTCCCATTCATAAGGTAACCGTACGGTTCATGACGTCTAGAGGATACTCCAAAATTTTCCAAATAGGTTTGAGAGCTCGTTGAAGAACCATGTCCGTCATACTGTCCGTAACATTGACAAACGTCACACAAGTATTGAAAATACCCTGAAGATGAAACTGCTTTTAATGAATCACCGCAGAAATTCGTATCTGTCCATTCGCCACGAAAGACTAAGGGACCGTATATAGGTATTTCGTAATTTGACCGATTGGTTGGAAGGTAGGTGACAAATGAACCTTTTCTATAAATAATAGGTTGAGCGGATCGTTGGTGGTTAAAAGGTCCACCGAATGCCGGACTTGGTTCAATTAAAGCAGATGTAAGGTAAATCCAAACAGAATCTGCAGTCTCAACGCGGTCGGTAACGGTCAACATTTGATAGTTATATTGATTTGCTCCCTGTCCCAATCTAGAATTGCGATATTGTAATTGATCTCCTGTCTGCCACGGATATGCAAGATCATTGGTTAAGCTATACTCCCCGAAATCAGGAAAGGTATTACCTTTCAACATAAATTTTTGTTCGAGAGCTGGGAACTCAAAACAATTGATAAACGACATTATGCCGTAATTCTTCGATAGCTTGATTTCGAAACCATTCAGAGCAGAGGCGATTGGCGTTCCTCCCGGGTCAAATGCTTGGATTTCAAAAAGCTGAACGCTGTCAGTAATGTTGTAAAACGAACTTAGCACAGTAGCTGAATGCTCAATACGATATTCGATAGATCCATTCGAATAAAAAGGAGCGGACGCACCAATTGGAAGATTGAAATCGAAGTTGATTGCTTCAGCATGGTTGTTTAAAAGGGAAAGTTCTCTTGTTACGTTATTCCATTTAATTGTTATGCCTAACCATGTTGTATCGAGAAACAACCCTGAGGCTCCTCCCCAAAATGTACAGTATTCGGTATAATCTTGTATGTGTACTAGTTTACGGTATTGAGTAAAATAAGTAGTGTCACCAGAACTAGTTGAATAATCATTGTAAAAGAAATAATTGTCGTTGGTTAGACTGTCCACGTCAAAAAAACGCTTGGATGAATTTTGACCAAACGGTTGATAATTTTGGGAAAAACCGATTAAAGAGGAAATAAGAACAAATGTGGTTAGAAGTATTTTCACGTTAATAGGTTTGACGTTTAATCAATAGACGAGAATAGCGTTCGTTCGGTTGGGAGCACGAGTAGAAACAAAAAAAAGTCCAGCATAGCTGAACTTCTTTTGTCGGGATGAGAGGATTCGAACCTCCGCTCTCTCGCCCCCCAGACGAGCACTTTAACCGGACTAAGCTACATCCCGATGATGATTATTCCGAGAGATGCCAAATTTAATA
The DNA here is from genome assembly GCA_013373595.1 of Flavobacteriales bacterium. Classification (GTDB taxonomy): domain Bacteria; phylum Bacteroidota; class Bacteroidia; order Flavobacteriales_D; family Crocinitomicaceae; genus UBA4466. The sequence continues at coordinate 73,383 of JABXHO010000001.1, forward strand.
GTATTTGTTTAACTGGAAAATAAGTACGGAAGAAAAGGGAGAAATTTTGCAGAGGATAGTCTAGTTTCATTCTGCTTGGCGTCAAGAAAGCTAGCTTTGGCAGATTTTTTTGTTTCGTATTTTTAGAAACTCATACCAACTGAATGTTCTCATTGTTTACCTCCATAAAAAACATGTTTAAGTACCGAGGGAAACTCGTTCCATGGTCCGAATCTTCATTGGAGGAACTAACATTCAACATTTCAACGTATGCGATCCGCAGTTTCACCAGCGTGCTCAGTGGTAAAATGTACGATGGAGAAGGGTGCCCATTGATCAAATTCAGACGTGAGTCAAGCGGAATGAATACGAACGGTCATATTCAAGCGAACTCTACTGACTTTGATGTACGCATTAATATTCGAGATGATAATTTCGGTGTAATTATTAACGGTCAACCATTGGGAATCATTCAGTCAACAGGGGTGATTTTAAACGCGAAAAGAAACCCTATCGGGTCAGCAGTTCATCCACCTAAATTTTCCGCAAACATTGCTGGGGTGAAGCTAAGGTCGGGAGATACTCAGTTTTCGGTGAATCTATTTAATAGAAAGATTGCAACACTTCGCGTGAGCCCAACAGATTCAACGTCTGCGAACGTTGTAATTAATGAGAATTTCCCAGGAGACAGGATTGTGAAGGTTCACGAAACGCTTTCGGAAGAAGAGCACATGTGGTTAGTGGCATTTGCCATTATCGAAGTAGTCTACCACGGTCACTGGATTATTGGGCGATAGTCCGCGATATCTAATGGATGAATTGTTGAGCTTTCACTCATTTTCATGATTATCAATACCCTTTGATTTCACTTACTTTTCGCCAAGCATCACGGTCGTTCAGAGTCAATACTAAAAAGAGAATTTCTCCATGGAAAATTTTGTAATTCCGTATATTAGTATCATACTCAATAGACGATGAAAATAAAATTACTTTTCTCTTTTTTATTTGTCCTTTTTTTTCAGCAAGTCAATGCACAAAATTCACGCGTGTGGTCTACTTACTACGGAGGAGCAATTTATGATGTCGCCAATTGTGTTGTGACCGACGCTTCAGGCAATGTTTATATGGCAGGATTTACAAGTAGCACTTCAGGTATTGCCTCGGGAGGATTTCAGAATACTTATGGTGGAGGAACTTACGATGCCTTTCTTGTAAAGTTTGATGCTTCTGGAAATCGTATTTGGGCTACTTATTATGGAGGTAACAATACCGACTTCGCCAATGATATTGCAATTGATGATGCAGGAAATGTGTATCTAGTCGGAGGAACAAAAAGCACTTCTGGTATCGCATCAGGAGGTTTTCAAAATACGCATGGCGGTGGAAGCTACGATGGCTTTCTTGTAAAATTTGATTCTGCGGGAAATCGCATTTGGTCAACGTATTATGGAGGTACTGGATGGGAAGAAGCACGAAGTATTTCAACCGACACCACGGGAAATGTTTACATCACTGGTTTTACAAGTAGCACAAATAGCATCGCATCAGGAGGTTTTCAAAATACGTATGCTGGTGGAACGTATGATTCTTTTCTCGTAAAGTTTAATGCTGCGGGTAATCGACTCTGGGCAACCTATTATGGTGGACCAGGAAATGAAGGTTATGATGGCAATGGCGTAGCCACAGATAATTTTGGAAATGTATATCTAACAGGATGGACTTCAAGCCTTACAGGAATTTCTTCCGGTGGATTTCAAAACAGTCTTGGTGGAGCAACTGATGTTTTTCTTGTAAAGTTTGATTCTGCGGGGAGTCGTGTTTGGGCGACTTATTATGGTGGAACAGGAAATGAGGGAGCTATTTCAAATATCCTTCATGGTAAAAATGTAGCCACAGATCTTTTTGGAAATATCTATTTATCAGGTACCACACAAAGCACAACTGGAATAGCGTCAAGCGGATTTCAAAATACCTTTGGTGGTGGAACGAATGACTGCTATCTTGTGAAATTTGATAGCACAGGGAATCGAAATTGGGGTACTTACTATGGAGGCGCAGGTGATGAAAGAGGATGGGGTGTTACTACCGATGCTGCGGGAAATGCTTATTTGACAGGCAGGACAAATAGCACTTCAGACATTGCTTCAGGTGGATTTCAAACGACTAACTTTGGTAATTATGATGCCTTTCTAGTTACATTTTCACCTTCTGGCAGTCGCCATTGCGCAACTTATTATGGTGGAACGGGCGGTGAATGGGTTTACGCGCCAGCAATAGATCCTTTTGGAAACATCTATTTATCAGGATTTACTTTCAGTACATCTGGAATTACATCGGGTGGATTTCAAAATACGTTTGCCGGAGGGACTTATGATGCTTTCTTAGTAAAATTTACTTCCTGCGCTCCTTCTGCACAATGTTCCATTTCGTTTCAAGTAAATGACGTTACTTGCTCAGGAACGTGTGATGGCTCAGCGACCGCTTTGGTGACTGGTGGGACTTCACCATATACCTACTCATGGACTCCGACAGGACAAAATACACCTACGATAGCGGGACTCTGCGCTGGTAACTATTCGTGTACAGTCACAGCAAATGGTGTAAGTTGCACTGATTCGGTGACGGTGGTTGCAAATATTCCAACTACGAGCACGACAGCAGTTTTAGCGTGCGATTCTTACACTTGGAATAACACTATTTATACAAGTTCCGGGACATATACTTGGCTTGGAACCAATGCAGCTGGTTGTGATAGTACAGCAACTTTAAATTTAAGCATAACTCCTGTAACAACAACGGGAAGTGTCACTACTTCTATTTGTGCTGGCGATTCATATACCTGGCCTGCAAATGGTGTAACCTACACCACAGCTCAATCAGGAACTACATACGACTCTGGATGTAATACAGCAACACTTAATTTAAGCATAACTCCAGCAACAACAACAGGAAGCGTAACCACATCTATTTGTGATGGAGATTCCTATACTTGGCCTGCAAATGGTGTAAGCTATACCACTGCTCAATCAGGAACTACATACACTTCTGGATGTAATACGGCAACCTTAAACTTTATTGTTACACAACCCACATCAAAACC
>JABXHO010000036.1 GCA_013373595.1 Flavobacteriales bacterium
AATCTATTTCGCAATATTGCGAAATTGCAAAATGTACACATTGCCTTCACGCACTCGAAATTATTTACTTGATTCTCGTCTCACACGAATAGCGCGATAAATTAAATACACCACCAAAATCAGGTTTAAATAAGGCCACGCATACAACAAAACAGGAATCAATTTTTCAAAAAATGAAATGTTGTCTGCTTGGAAATAGGCCGAGAAGTCCGAATTATAATTGTCCTCGAAAGAAATAGAAAAAAGTGCCAGAAAGAAATAAATCGCGACATCTACAATCGCAATAAGCATCCATTGATAGATTCTAGTCGATCTGTTCATCCTTTTTCGGGTTTTCTCGACAGTAGCTATCTACCAATTTCAATATCGTGGGCATTCTGAAGTCGCCATGCATGTTCGCCACATTTGAACTTGCTTCATTCAAATCCATTCCAGCCGCCGTCACGTACAAGGGCTTTGCACTTTCACCTCTAAACACTTCTCGCTTCAATTCATTGATTGTTGCGAAATTGTTCTTTGCGACACCAATTACAGGAATTTGTCGATTCAAATGTTCGTAGAGATAGGCTCCCAGTCTAGGCTTTCCTTTGTCGTCTAGCACAACAAAACCGTCAATCACCAACACATCCTTTTTCGGATGGAGATCTATCTTTTGGAGGATACTTATCAAACAAGGAAGCTCCCTTTTGTAGAATGAACCACTTTCATAATCCTCAATTTCATCGATTGATTCAGTGAGTTGAAACGCAACAGTTTCGCTTTCCCACGACTCCACACCGACACAGCTCGTTTGGGCGAAATCATCAAAATAGTAGGTGTCGAAACAGTAAATCATTTGCTCAATCTTCCACAATATGCAATGCTTCGTCCTTCGCATTCATTTCTGTACAATCCTCACGTAATTGGAGCATTTTCTCTCCACTCATCGTTTCATAATCTTTGCACAACTTGTCTGCTTTTGCTTTGAGCTCATTCATTTTTGACTCTTCCTCTTTGGTGATTTCATCTTTTTCTAAAATCGTTGCTGAATAGGCATTCAGCTCGTCACCAGCCTTCATACATTGACAAAAAGGCGTCTTCTCACCTGATCCGCAGGCAGCCAAAACAAAAAACAGAGGGAAAATTCGTTTAATCATAAAGTGAAGGTAGTAATCTTTCGTTGAAGAAAGTAATAAACGGAAAAACCCAGCTCAAACACCGATGTACATCAGGTCGAACTGGGTTTATATGGTCATTTGAAATTTGAAAGAATTTACTCTTTTCATATGTCCACATCTTCCGTTTTATTTACTGTTGTTCGTTTCACTTCTTTAGTTTTGATCACCATATTTTGTCCATCGTTTAGCTCCATTTCGCCTTCGAGTTCGTGTAAGACCTCTTCTGCTTCGCTTCCTTCGTACACCTCTACGGATTCATTTCCGTTCGTTCTTTTGGTAATCACCACTTTTTTTGTTCCCGTTTCTTCATCAACCGAGACTTCTATTTTTTTCTCCACATCTTCCTCGGTCGTTTCTTCAAAAGACGGTTTATTTTCACCTTCAAGCTCAGCTAATTTTCGATCTGCTTCTTCACCCGTAAACATCTCCTTCGTTTTCACACCGTTTTCGATAGTAGTGATGGTCAATGTTTTCACGCCATTCACGTTTTCGACTTTTACTTCTTTCTGAATTTCAGTAGAGCGTTTATCGTCGTTCTGTGAGCATGCCGTATTCAATACCAGCAATAAGCCTATAGCAGACACGAATATCGTTTTCGCTTTCATTTGCTTTCAATTTGGAATGAATCAAAGCTACAATCCAAATACATTGCTAACAACTTTTTGATGTTAAGGTCTGTTAATCAGTCTATTTCGATATGATCTCAGAATCTATCCCGCTAAGGCAAATCGAAGGAAGTCTTTTTCTTATTTTTAAACGAAAATCAATAATGCGTATGTCGAAACTACCTCATGTTGGAACAACCATTTTTTCGGTAATGTCGAAACTTGCTGCCGATCACAATGCCATTAATTTATCGCAAGGCTTTCCGAATTTTCCGGTGGATGAAAAGCTCATCGCTACCTACCGACAGAAATTGGACGAAAATGTACACCAGTACGCCCCAATGCCAGGTCTACCACGTCTGCTTACGGAAATTTCCGTACTGATTGAATCCAGTTACCAACGTCAACTTGACCCAAATACTGAGATTTTAGTCACTGCAGGAGCCACTCAAGGAATTTTCACCGCGATAACCGCACTCATTGAAACTGGCGATGAAGTCATTATTCTTGACCCGAGTTATGATTGCTACGAGCCGACTGTTTCATTGACTGGAGGAGTTCCAGTTCGCATTCAGCTCAACGAGGACTTTTTACCCGACTGGAACCGCATTGAAGACGCGATTTCCGAACGAACACGCATGATCATCATCAACAACCCGCACAATCCTTCGGGCAGAATTTGGTCCAAATCAGATATGGATACCTTGGAAGCTATTTTGGTAAAGCATCCTCGCGTTTTACTCTTGTCCGATGAAGTATATGAATTCATCACTTTTGAGCAAAAACACATTTCTGCGCATGTTTATCCAACGATTTACAATCAATTAATTACTGTTTCATCCTTTGGAAAAACCTTTCATATAACGGGATGGAAGATGGGATACCTTACCGCGCCCGAAGCACTGATGACCGAAATTAAAAAGGTGCATCAATTCAATGTCTTTTGCGTAAACAGTGTCGCTCAGGCAGTATTAGCAGACTATCTACCTACGGTAGACGTTCATGCACTCGGCGCTTTTTATCAGGAAAAACGTGATTTGTTTGCTTCACTTCTCGCAAAAAGTCGATTTGAATTGCTTCCCTGCGATGGGACTTATTTTCAAACAGCAAAATATGGCAATATCTCCACCGAATCAGATATTGAGTTCTGCAAGACACTCACAACAAAATATGGCGTAGCTGCCATTCCAACCTCCGTCTTTAATGGCGATGGAACAGACCAACGTGTCATTCGTTTTTGCTTCGCCAAAGACAACGAAACCCTTCATCAAGCCGCTCAGAAGTTATGCAAGATTTAACACTTACACTCGTTCAAGCCGATCAAATATGGGAAGATGTTCAAGCGAACCTCAACCATTACGAGGAAATTCTTTCCTCTGCTGAAAAAAGCGACATTATTGTGCTTCCTGAAATGTTTCAAACGGCATTTAGCATGAACACCTCATTGGCAGAGTCCATGAGTGGACCTTCAATTAAATGGCTCAAAAAAATGGCTGCCGATAAACAAAGTGCTTTTTACACATCCTTGATGATTTCAGAAAACGATCAGTTTTTCAATCGGGGTGTTTTTGTTTTTCCTTCGGGGGAAATCGTTCACTACGATAAGCGCAAATCCTTCGGGTTGGCCAAAGAAAATGTATACTTCACTGCGGGTTCAGACGAAAAAATCGTTTCATGGAAAGGGTGGAACATCCAATTACAAATCTGCTACGACTTACGATTTCCAGAAATTTGTCGAAACCGCATCAAAGAAAATGGAGAGGCCGCCTACGATTTAATGCTTTATGTCGCCAATTGGCCAGAAAAACGATCGATACATTGGAAAGCATTGCTTACAGCTCGTGCCATTGAAAACCAAACCTACGTCGCAGGAATCAATCGCGTAGGCACAGACGCCAACAATTTCAGCTATTCTGGAGATAGCAAACTTGTGAATGCATTGGGTGAAGAAAGCCTGTTACCCGTTCATTTAGAATGTTGTCAGTCTTTTGTTATATCTAAAACGAACCTACAACGAATCCGTGAAATGCTGCCTTTCTTGAGTGATCGGTAGTATTTGGAGGGTGAGCTGTTTTGATGCACTCAACAATTGCCTTATCTTTGGGTACAACATAAAAAATAAACATGAAAAAGATTTACTTTGGTGCAATCGCTTCTATTTTCTCAGTAGGAGTGACCACCGCGCAAGTTATTGAAAGACCTTATTCTTTTGATGAAATTAAAGTGGAAGCAGCACAGCCTGCCCCGTCAGCAACATACACAGCAACTTCAAAGGCATTAGGGACAACCTTCTGGACTGAGGATTTCACAGGTGGTGCAGGAAGCTGGGTAATTGACAATGGTTCACAAGCTGGAGGAGCATTCGGTTGGTCTGTTGATGCTGTTTCTGATGGATGGTACTTCAACGGTATTAACTCTACTTCTGGTGGGAATTTTGCTGAGCTTTCAAACGGAGATGCTTCTCAAGGAACACAATCCATAGGAGAAACATTCACACTTACTTCAGCAGCGATTGATATTCAAACATTAGCAGGAACAGACGATATCACACTTTCTTTCGAAGAAACAGGAGCTAGATTCTATGACCTTCAAGAAGTTCAGGTAAGTACAGACGGAACTGTTTTTACAACAGTTAGAGATAACCAAGGGTATACGCGTCTTACGAGTACAGGAGGTTCTGCATATGCGGACCCTGAGACAGTGAGCGTTAACATTGCACCATATATTGTCGGGGCAACGACTCTTTACATCCGTTTCTCTTGGACTTCAGAATTTTCCTCTTCGGCAAGTGCAAATGCATGGGTTACTTATGGATGGTACATTGACGATGTTGCGTTAACAACAAACGCAGATAATGATATTGTTGCTGAGTCTTCTTTCTGGGGAACTGCTGGATTAAATTATTCTCAAATTCCAGCGAGCCAGCAAACAGCAATTGACTTCACAACGAATGCACGTAATGCTGGTATCAACACTCAAACAGAAGTTCAATTAAATGTTGATATTACTGGACCAACAACATACAATGCATCAAGCCCTGCTGGTGTAAGCATCGCAGCAGTAGATTACGACAGTTTGATCGTTGCACCATTTACACCTAATGGAGTTGGAACATACAACATTACGTGGGGATTATCTCAAAATGAAGTAGATGACATCCCTTCAAATAATGATAACGAATCAATTACTTTTGAAGTAACTGATTATGTTTATGCACGTGACAAAGGTACTCAGGAAGCTGTTTTCTCTAATGGTGGAGACGGATTTGTATTGGGTAGTTACTACGATATCTTCACGGATGACGTAATGTACTCGGTAGATGTTAAAATTGCATCAACTGCAGTTGTGGGCTCAACAGTAACAGGACGTGTTTACTCACTTGATCCAAACGCTACAACTTTAGCCTCTGCATTGGTTTTGGAAGATCAATCATTTGAATACACTTTGACTTCTTCAGACATTGGACAAATTATTAACCTTGATTTGGCAACAAATGGAAATGCTGGTTTCCCTGTTTTTGCTGGTGAAACTTACTTCGTAGCTGTTGGTTCTGACGGTGATGGAGGAACAACAAGTGGAGCAACTATCGGTTTAACAAATTTCCCAATTGAACAAACATGCTTTATGTACAATGCTCCAGATGACACTTGGTACTTGGCTCCAGGAACTCCAATGGTTCGTATGAACTTGGATCCTGCAAGTAACAACGTTGGATTGGAAGAGCAAAGCCTATTGTTCGGTGCTGAAGTATACCCTAACCCAGCAACAGATAACGCTTCTGTTCGTTACATTATGGGAGCTGCTTCTGACGTAACAATTGAAGTGAAAGATATCACAGGAAAAGTAGTTGCTTCTTTCAACGAAGGAACAAAAGCAGAAGGATCTCACGTATTGAACGTGAACACTGCTGCATTTGCAGAAGGTGTTTACTACGTAACAATTGAGTCTGGAAAATCTCTTGTAACTAAGAAATTGGTTAAGAAGTAGACCCGATAGCTATCGGATTCGGCTCCATTTCGACTAGCTCAAGGTGGAGCGCTCAGCCTAAGGGCTTTTATATTGAACCCCGACTTTCGAGAGAAATGTCGGGGTTTTGTTTTTTTACTCGTCTATATTGCCTAATAATACTGAACATCCAATATTGAAATGAAGACCATGATACCCTTTGATAGGTAAATTTCTATAATAAAAGTAAGACAGTCCGCATGACAATGACCATCGCTGCAAATCATAAACAATAGTATGATCAAGTTCCATGGTTATTGCGTTTTTCTCGAAGTCGGTAACAAGTCCGCCACCATATATTTGATTGTGTTTATCCCATGCAGGCTGACTTGAAGAGTCATAAGCAACCCCGTTGGTTTTATATCGTGAAATCAGTTTCGTTATTCCGAAGGAAATTGATGGTTTGTAATAGAGCCTATCTTTCATTTTGATTCGATAACCCAAATGAAACGTTGGCAAAATAACTGTGCTTGTTTCCGTCAATTGTCCATAGTGAGGATACGTTCCAACTATCGGGAGTACAGAATCGGACACCGATTTATATCTAAAAGAACTTAATCCAAATGACACAATGACTTTCTTTTGTTTCCAATAGGAATCGACCATAACGGAACCAGTTTGCCAAAGTCCATCTGGACGAATATCGCTTGGGGGATTTATGTACCCGGCAACCTCATCTGAAACCATCTTTTCGTCATTAGAAAATGTACTAAATCCATGGGAGAACGAGAGACCAAAATTCGGTTTGCTCTGAGAAAGAGCTTCAACAGACATCCCAATAGAACAAATCACTAAGACTAGGTTGACAATTACTAATTTTCTTCTCATTGTATTACTAATTTTTTCTGAATGCTTTCATTCGAAATAAGAGTGATTCTTACCGTATATATTCCACTTGATACATTCAAATCAATATCATTTCTTCCCACTTGCGCAGATTCAGTCGTATATACGATCAAACCTAAACTATTAAAAACAGAAATATCTCGAACTGGAGTGTTCAATAAAATAGAAAATTTCCCTTTATTCGGATTTGGATAAATCTCTACTTTATCCATTTCTACTCGTGACGGTTCGCTCGGGTCAATAAAATCGCTATCAGATGACGCGGACTTCCAATCTTCGTCAAACAAAATAAATTTATATGCTACGTCTTCATCTATTTCGAAATGCGCATTCGGTTTAATATGAACATTCGAACGCATATGTATACTCTTTCCCGCTTTAGTATGAAATAAATCTGGAGCTTCATTTATAAGAATATTAGACGTATTCTGATCATTACATTCAATACAATTTGGTGCGTACAAAGTTGTTGGCATTGACCCAATATTAGACTGATTCACCAAAACACATTGATTCATGGGTTGCGGTGAAGGATCAGCGTTAAATTGAACCTGTTGTTGTCCAACACATAGATGAGGGCCTACCAAAAGTAAACTCAAAAAGAAATAATTTTTCATGTCTTATTGCTTTGGTAGTTGTGACTTTAGCTCATCTATTTGTTTCTGTTGCTCAATTAAATGCAAGGTCAGTTCCTCTACTTTCTCCAATAAAACCTTGTTCATTTCACCTAAAGACTGTCCGTTCTCTAGCACTTCCTCCTCACTCGGAACGTTTGGTAGGTGTCCATGTTCTTGAATATACGCTTCCGTTTCTTCCAAAGACATTAGCTCATAGTCTTTTTCAAAAACATAATCAGGCCATATTTCGGCATCTACTTTGATCTCTCTCGCTCTTAACAGTCCAGTGTGGTCAATGTTCAATATTTGTCGGTCTGCATTCTCTATTCGGAATACATCATATTGAAAAGCGTAACTATCTCCTACAGGAATTTTCATGTGAAATCGACCAACCATTGATTGAGGGTCAACTCCTACCGCGATATTATCCGTATATGTAGTTCCAATAACATCCAGCCTAGAGCGAGGGGTATTGGTTCCCACACCAACATAAACTGGACATGTAGCACCTGTATGTAAATAACTCAGTTCGGTGTTTTGATTCGTCGTCGATTCCCATGTTGCATCTATAGAAGAGTAATTACCAAAAAGCTCATAAATAACGCAATTGGGATTTTGAGAAAAAGCAAATAACGAAAACTGCTTAGAAAAAGGGTACTCAAGATTTTTTTCATCTGAATAGTGTTGAATTATTTTTCCTGTGAAGCTAGATTATTTTCTCCACGACCACAAAATAAAAACACTCAATTATTGTAATGAAGCGCAAAATAGAATCGATCTAAACTTCATAATTAAGTTTCTCCTTCCTCCTCCCCGTCGTCTAATTCATTTTCCCGATATTTGCACCATTGAATCCGATACCTATTGGATGAACTCTAGAAAAAAGTAGGAAACATGTCCAAAATAACGACACTTCACGAATTTATCATGGACCGACAATCGGACTTTCCGTATGCATCGGGGGAACTTTCACGCCTTTTGAGCGACATCGCTGTTGCATCGAAAGTGGTGAGTAAGGATGTTCGTCGTGCTGGTTTGTTGGAGAACTTTTTAGGTGCCCAAGGAAACACGAATATCCAAGGTGAAGAACAACAAAAGTTGGATGTTATCGCCGACAACCAATTCATTCGCATGTTTCAATCGGGTGGAGAAGTTTGCGGAATTGCTTCGGAGGAAAACGACGACTTCATGGCTTTCGATACTGAGTTTTCGAAGAAAGGAAAATACGTTGTCCTCTTTGATCCTTTGGATGGCTCTTCCAATATTGACGTGAATGTTTCCATCGGAACAATTTTCTCCATCTACCGACGAAAAAGTAATGTGGGAGAAAGTGCTACGCTAGAAGACATGATGCAGGCAGGAGACAAACAAGTGGCGGCAGGATATGTCCTCTACGGATCGTCGACCATGCTCGTTTATACCACAGGAAAAGGGGTGAATGGGTTTACCTTAGATCCGTACATTGGTGAGTTTTGCCTTTCGCACCCAAACATGAAAATGCCTGAAACTGGACGTTTATATGCCATGAACGAAGGAAACGTTGATATTTGCGATCAAGGAATCAAGGAATACATTCGTGAAAAATGCCAAACCATTCAGGAAGGTGCGAATCGTCCTTATTCGGGAAGATACATTGGCTCTTTGGTAGCCGATTTCCATCGAAACCTCATCAAAGGAGGAATTTATATTTATCCTGCAACAACTGTAGATCCAGAAGGCAAGCTACGCTTGTTATACGAATGTAATCCTTTGGCGTTTATTGCAGAACAAGCAGGAGGTTTGGCCACAACTGGACATGAACGTATTCTTTCTATTCAACCAACAAAACTTCATCAACGTGTTCCGTATTTCATCGGATCGAAAAAAATGATGGAGGAAGCAATGTCATATTTAAAATAAATGGATCACCTCCAACTTCTTGCTGCCTTTTCGAAATTATCCCAAATTGATTCCACTGCGAATGAATTGCAGATGGTGGGAACTAAAATTCAGTGGCAAGGACTGGTAGGATCATCTCGCCCGATTTGCTCATCACTTGTTGCTAAGCAATCGCCAGGAAACCATTTATTCATTCTTGAAGACAAAGAAAAAGCGGCCTATTTTCTCAACGATTTACAGGGATTGTATCCGAAAGATGCCACCGTGCTTTTTTACCCCGCTTCGTATCGTGTTCCATATGAATTGGAAAAAACAGACAACGCGAATGTCGTTGCACGAGCAGAAGTACTGGAAAAAATTTCAACCACCAAAAACACGTGGGTTGTAACGTATCCAAAAGCACTTTTCGAGCGAATTCCTTCGGAAAAAAACCTCACGAAGAGCACACTCAAACTAGAGGTGGGAAAATCCTACTCGATTGATTTCATCAATGAAACATTGCTTGAGTTAGAGTTTGATCGCGTTGATTTCGTGTACGAACCAGGACAGTTTTCCATCCGTGGTGGAATTGTCGATGTCTTCTCTTACTCGAACGATCAACCCTTTCGAATTGAGTTTTTTGGTGACGACGTAGAAAGCGTTCGTACCTTCGATGCTAGTACACAGTTGTCGATTAAAGAGCATCAGTTTTTTCATATTGTACCAAATGTTCAAGGTGGATTGATGAAGGAAGAAAATGTAAGCTTCATCGATTTTATTGGAAACACGACAACCGTTTGGTTATCATCCTACGATCAAACGCTCAATTCGCTCGAAGTAGAGTATAAAAAAGCGGTGAAAATCTTTGACGGTTTGAGCTCGGAAGTACAACATACCATTCCTTCCAAACTATTTTACCATCCTGAAGATTTCAAAAAGAACATCGACGAGATGTCCATTGTGGAGTTTGGAGCAGACTTCTTCTTCAAAAGTGAGTATTCTTTCTCGTTTGATTTCAAGCCGCAACCAAGCTTCAATAAAAATTTCGATCTGCTTACTGAAGACTTGACTCAACGAAAAAATAACGGATTCACCAATCTGATTTTCTCGAATCAACCGAAGCAGATCGATCGCTTAGAGCAAATTTTCAGTGATATCGAAAAGAATGTCGAGTTTACACCGATGCATTTTTCCTTACACGAAGGATTCATCGATCCTGTGACGAAACTCGTTTGCTATACCGATCACCAAATTTTCGAGCGCTATCACCGTTTCCGACTAAAAGAAGGGTTCCGCCAGGCAAAACAAGCCTTAACGCTGAAAGAGTTGTACAATTTGCAACGCGGCGATTATGTCACGCATATTGATCACGGTGTAGGGAAATTCTCTGGACTCGAAACCATTGATGTGAATGGAAAACAGCAAGAAGCCATTCGTTTGCTGTACCGAGATAACGACGTACTTTACGTAGGAATTCACTCTCTCCACCGCATTTCCAAGTTTACAGGAAAAGATGGAGGAACGCCCAAAATGAACAAGCTGGGATCAGCAACGTGGGCAAATCTCAAGAAAAAGACAAAGAAAAAGATCAAGGAACTTGCCTTCGATCTTATCAAACTATATGCAAAGCGAAAAAGTCAACCTGGCTTCGCTTATTCGCCCGATTCTTATCTTCAAAATGAGTTGGAAGCATCCTTCATGTTTGAGGACACACCCGACCAATTGAAAGCAACCATCGCTGTAAAAGAAGACATGGAGTCATCCACACCAATGGATCGCCTAATTTGTGGTGATGTTGGATTCGGGAAAACAGAAATTGCCGTTCGAGCTGCCTTCAAAGCGGTAGCAGATAGCAAGCAAGTAGCCGTTTTGGTACCTACCACCATCCTTTCGATGCAACATTATCGAAGTTTCAAGGAGCGCTTGGAGGGAATGCCTTGCACGGTTGACTATATCAATCGATTTAAAACGGCAAAAGAGACAACAGATACCTTGAAGCGTTTAGCAGAAGGGAAAATTGACATTCTCATTGGAACGCATGCCATTGCCGGAAAGCGCGTTAAGTTCAAAGATTTGGGCTTGATGATTATTGACGAGGAACAAAAGTTTGGCGTTTCGGTAAAGGACAAATTGAAAACACTTCGTGCAACGGTGGATACACTTACACTCACTGCTACACCCATTCCGAGAACACTTCAATTCTCACTGATGGGTGCCCGCGACTTGAGCATTATCAACACGCCACCACCCAACAGACAACCTGTTTTGACCGAGGTGATTCAATTCAAAGAAGAAACCATTCGCGATGCTGTGGCTTACGAAGTTAGTCGAGGCGGACAGGTGTTTTTCGTGCACAATCGCCTACAAAACATCAAGGAAATTGCGGGAATGCTCCAACGATTATGTCCGGGTATCCGCGTAGCGATTGGTCATGGACAAATGGACGGAAAAGAGCTCGAGAAAATCATGCTCGGTTTCATTGAAGGTGAATACGACGTTCTTTTGGCAACGACCATTATTGAATCGGGAATTGATATCTCGAACGCGAATACGATCATCATCAACAATGCGCAGAACTTTGGAATTAGCGACCTGCACCAACTTCGCGGACGTGTTGGGCGATCCAATAAAAAGGCATTCTGCTATTTGATCGCGCCCTCACCTTCTGTGCTTACGAACGAAGCTCGGAAACGACTCGAAGCCTTGGTTCAATTCTCCGATCTAGGGTCTGGTTTCAACATTGCCATGAAAGATTTGGACATTCGCGGAGCAGGAAATTTATTGGGCGGCGAGCAAAGTGGATTCATTTCCGACATCGGGTTTGAGATGTATCAGAAAATCCTTAACGAAGCGATTGACGAACTACGAGAATCCGAATTCAAAGAACTATTTGCAGATCGAAATACCGATAGCCTTACTCAGTTTGTTCGTGATTGCGTACTCGAAACCGACCTCGAAATTCGTATTCCAAGCACCTACGTCAATAACGTAGCCGAGCGTTTGAGTCTCTACCAAGACATGGACAACCTCAAAAATGAAGAGGAACTCGCTGTTTTCTTGAAGGAACTTTCTGATCGTTTTGGGCCGATTCCGCAGGAAGTAGAAGAATTAGCCTTCTCGTTTAAACTCCGTTGGTTAGCACAAGAGTTGGGTATCGAGCGTTTGATTTTAAAATCAGAAAAAATGATCGGTTACTTCGTAGCCAATCCGAAATCTCCCTATTACGAATCGCCTGTATTCACGAAAGTATTGGATTACGTTTCGAAAAATCCAAATGGCGTAAAATTGAGCGAGAAAAACGATCGCCTGCGGATCATTTACAGCAATGTAAAAGGATTGGAAGATGCTCGAAATCGATTGAATGCGGTGTTGAAGGTGTGATGTTAGACGTTTGTCTTCGGCTCCGCTCAGACAACGTACACTCCCGAAGCACAAT
This sequence comes from Flavobacteriales bacterium, assembly GCA_013373595.1. Taxonomy (GTDB): domain Bacteria; phylum Bacteroidota; class Bacteroidia; order Flavobacteriales_D; family Crocinitomicaceae; genus UBA4466. Next base: position 12,524 of record JABXHO010000036.1, read on the forward strand.
CCTTCAATTTTTGAATTTTTGAATCGTTATATCATTCAATGCCATCAAGCGATCTAATCCATATTCATTCTAAAAACTATTTCGCGTAATATTGATTATGCCGTTTAATCGTCTCAATCACTCGATATTAGGAGAAATCCGACCGCGATTTGCACTGAAAATTGATGCAGATCCCGAAAAGGCTATGGACCATGTTGAAAATGCCATTTACAAGGATAAAACGGTATCGGGTAACCGATCGAACCAGTTGATTTTCGTAAAAACTCCCACTTGGGAACAACATTATTGGTCGCCTGAAATGAGTGTTCGCATTGAAGTAGAAGAATACACCGACTACACGACTGTTGCCTGTCTTGTTGGTCCGCGACAAACGGTTTGGGCCATGTGGGCATTCATCTACTCTTCCATCTTACTCGTTACCATTTTTGGAGGAATTTTTGGACTGGTGCAATACAACCAACAAGGTTCAAGTCCTTGGATTTGGGTAATTCCCATCGGCATTATACTACTTTCATCGGCGTTCATTGCCTCAAAAATTGGGCAGCGAAAAGGGCGCGACCAGATGTTGCACCTCATCAGCTTTTTATATCACTCTTTAGAGGAAATGGGGAAAGTTGAACGAATTGAAAGAAGGTAATTTTAGCCCAAGAAATATATCCAAATATTCTACGTTTGTAACCTACAAACTTATGATCGTATGCGCTTCGTTTTTTTATTCCTTGCCACAATCTTTTTTCTAGCTTCATGCGGAAACCACAAAATGCGATTTGCCAAAACAACGAAGAAGCAACAAGAAGTTGTTGAGATTGCTAACGTCCACACACTGAAGAAAAAATCCGTGTTTACTGATCAGTCACAACAGGAATCATCAGAAGAAATTAGTTCAAATACCACTAGCTCAGATCAATCATTGGAGACTACAGCACTAAAAGACGCTTCTGACCCTTCTATTTTCTGTGGGGAAATTCCATCGATTTACACGAATCCGGAAGACAGTGTGGTTATTTCCAGACAAGAAGCTGAAGAAATCAAAGAAGAAGCGAAGTGGGCGGAAGATCGAGGACGTTGGTCATTCACCCTTTCAATACTGACACCTCTGCTCTTTTTTGCTGGAGCGATTCTTCTCCTCGTTTCTACACTTGGTGGAGCGAGCACGGCTGGAGTGATACTATCACTTGCACTTCTTGCCTTGACGCTTGTAAGTATTATTTTGAGCTTCGTGTTCGGTGCACAATCACTTAATGCACAATACAATACACCCAAAGGAAGAAAGAAAGCCATTGCGGGTATCATCATCTCCTCCATATTTTTAGCACTGTTTCTTTTTAATATTGCTCTAGGTTTGTAGCATCGAAATTGATCAACTACGAAGTTGTGTTAACTTTGGAACATGTCTGCAAGAGCAATCGTTTCTGTTACGAATGATTTGTACACCGACCAACGGGTACACAAAGTTTGCACCTTTCTGGTGGATCAGGGATATGACGTCCTTTTGGTAGGCCGAAAACGAAAATCGAGCATTCCTCTTCCTGAAAGAGCATATCGCACACATCGCATGAAATTGTTGTTTGAAACAGGTGCAAAATTCTATGCCTTTTTCAACCTTCGTTTGTTTTTCTTTTTGCTTTTCCGCAAAGCAGATGTCCTTGTCTCCAATGATCTGGACACACTTCTCGCTAACTACATGGCGAAGAAATTCAAGCGAAAAACGCGTTTGGTGTACGACTCGCACGAATATTTCACGGAGGTTCCTGAATTGACATCTCGTCCTAAAGTACAACGGGTTTGGTTGCGGATTGAAGAGTGGATTTTCCCGAAGTTGAAAGATGTATACACCGTAAATGGTTCAATTGCGGAAATCTATTCAAAAAAATACAACAAGCAACTGCGCATTGTTCGCAATATTTCTCCTCTTTGGAAGGGAAAAGAACTTCAATCAAAACAAGCATTGGGAATTCCTGAAAATGTACCGTTGATTATTCTTCAAGGGGCAGGAATTAATGTCGAACGGGGAGCAGAAGAAGCCGTAGAAGCCATGAAGTCTGTTGATGCTGTTCTTATGATTGTAGGTGATGGCGACGTGGTTCCCAAGCTCAAAAAATACGTCGAAAGTGAAGGGAAACCACTGACCGAAAAAGTGATTTTCTACGGGAAGAAACCATACGATGTAATGATGAACTACACAACATACGCCGATATTGGACTGACATTGGACAAACCGAATAGTTTGAATTACAAATTATCACTTCCGAATAAGGTATTCGATTACATGCACACGAACACCGCTGTTGTCGCAACGGAAATCAAGGAAGTCGCAAATGTGGTTCGCTCACATAACATTGGAGTTGTTTTAGATAATTTTTCGGTGGAAAATCTCGCCAAAACCTTAAATGAACTTCTAGCAGACCAAGATCGTCTGAACGAATTTCACGCAAATTGTGCCAAAGCTGCCCTAACTGAAAATTGGGAAAAAGAAACAGAAGTGCTCGCAGAAATCTATCCGAAAGTTGACTGACAAAAAAATCCATATCGTTTCGTTTGATGTTCCATTCCCCGCGAATTACGGAGGTGCGATTGACGTGTATTTTCGTGTGAAGGCATTGAAGGAAATTGGTTATGAAATCACCTTGCATTGTTTCGAATATGGTAGAGGTCGACCCAGTGAACTATCCGACTTGGCTAGCACTGTTGTCTACTACAAACGTCGAAAAAATCCGTTTGCCTGGCTGAGTAGAAATCCATTTATTGTTCAAACGAGAAGTCCGAAAAAGCTATTGGCAAACCTGCTCAAAGATGACGCACCAATTTTGTTTGAAGGGTTGCACACCACTTATTTTTTGGGTCACCCTTCTCTGAAAGAACGCACCAAAATCGTGCGGACACACAACGTAGAACACGACTACTATTTCATGCTTTCAGAACAAGCCTCTGGATGGAAAAAACGGTATTACTCCAGTGAATCGAAAAAGCTAAAACGCTACGAATCGAACTTACAGTTTGCCGACTTGTTGCTTCCAATCAAACAAGCAGATTTCGATCATTTTTCGCAGTATTCAACTAAAATTCACCTTTTACCTCCTTGTTTCGACCAAAAAGAGCTTGTCCGAACGTCAACAGAACCCTATTTGTTGTTCCATGGAAACCTATCGGTAAATGAAAATATTGAAGCGGTAAAATGGATTTGTAAAGAGATTTTTGACACACTCGAAGCGCCATTAATTATTGCGGGAAAAGATCCTGATTCATCCATTATTGAACTTTCCGAAAAGGGATTTTTTGAACTCAGAGCAAACCTGAATGAGAGCGAAATGAGCGAATTGATTTCACACGCGCGCATCCATTTATTGTATACAAATCAGTCGACAGGAATTAAACTCAAATTGATTCATTCGCTGCAAACCGCAGGACATGTTTTAGTGAACCCAACCATGGTGGAAGGAACCATTTTGGATCGTTATTGTACGGTTTGTCATCAACATTTTGATTGGAAACACGAAATTGAAAAAGCGCTCGATCACGAATTGGATGAAGCACGATTTGCCATGCGAACTGATTTGTTTTCAACGAAGTTGAATGTGGTCGAGAATTGTCGCAAAGTGACCAAGATTATTGAAAAGTTGGAAAACTAAAATTCATTCACTATCCAACGGAACTTCTTCCATTTCTCCAAACTCATCTACCCACATCGTCAACATGAAATCGCGTACGGCAGGTTTGAAATCTGGAAGTGGATTTGATCCTCCATCTATCACGAAAAAGACCAATTCGTCGCGAACAATGGTTGTATAAACGGAAGTCATTGATCCGCCGCCTGAAATGGCGTATAACTTGAATAAATGATCTTCATTGGAGAATTGAGAATCATACTTTAAGCGGATAGCACTCGACTGCATTACGCGCGTGATCGCTTCAGCCATTTCCTCCTCCGTTGGATAATTCGCAGCCAAACCTCCCGAAAACACCTTCACACTGCCGTTGTTGTCCTTGTAGGTGAACTCACTCAACAAAAGACTGTTTTCTTCAATAGGCTCATACCAATTATCTAAGTATTCAGGGAGAACATCGTAGTAGGAGATCTTTGTTTCGTACAAGTCGTTTGTATAATTGGTTTCTTCTTCGAATTCCATCTCTTCTTCGGAAAAACGAAGTGCAGACAATTCATCTTCTCGATCGGTTTGAACTACTTTCCACGAAGCGATAATTTTCTCAAAGTCATCGAACGAAATAGGGTTTTCCACCGCTTTTTGGGCATAGTAAGAAATCGCGATTGAATAGTCTCCAAAATTCAATGTACTGACATAAAGAGCTTGAACTTCTTCTCCTTCCATCTCTCCTTTGAATCCAGCCTGAACAATATCGCGCCCATTCACCACTACTTTTTCGGGAGCACTAACTTTAACCAATCCTTGTTGTAAGGTTTTCAATTCTTCGAGTAGCTCTTCTTGAGACATTCCAAATTCTCTCGCTTCGTGAATCACCATCAAGAAATCATGATCAAGCTTTTCTAAATCCACATTATTGAAGTCAACGCCTCTTTCCTGAGAGAACATGGCATCTCCTGAAACATCAGAACCTTCCACCAGGTAGAATCCATTGGGGATCGTAAATTGAATTGTTTCTCCATTTTTAACGTGGGAACTTTCATAGGTTGTTTGAGCGGTTGAAGCGGTTGCAAACACCCACAAAAAGGCAAGCGATACTATCTGTTTCATCGGTTTGAATTGATTGTCAAATAAACGATTTATTCTTCTATTTCATTATCCTTAAACGCTGAAGGAAGGAGGTCTGGTATAATTTTCATCATCATGGGAAGCAAAAATGTTCCTCCAGGGATCATGAAAACAGCGAAAGCCGGCATCGATTTGAGAATATCTTTGAGTTGTTTCTTCACTTTTTCTTTCTCTTCGGAAGTCAACTCTTCACTCATTGATTTCTTCATCAACTGCACCAATTCTTTGCTCTCCGAGAGTTCTTTTGCGAGTTTATCTTTATTGCGAGAGAGGATTTTCTTCCAGCGATTGGTGAAACTTCCGTATACTTTTTCCAGCGAAGCTGAATCACTCAGTACTTCCGACTTTTCTCGGTTGGCAATGATGAAGTTTTCAATAAACATCATGGTTTCATCCATTTCATCTTCTGGAATGTCCATGAAAATTCGCAAGCGCTCTGCGTACAGCATTTCCTCTTTCCCGATTTCATAATTTGAAAACATGGTGAGCAGCGAAATATCTGTTAAGAAACGCTTCAGTAGCCATTGATCCTTGATGTTGTCACTAAAAGTATTTAAGGTTGCTCCCTGTTCAAAGCGTTCCTTCGCTTCATCTCGCAATTCGTCGGGAAGGTTCGCGGATGCTAAAAACACATTGAATAAATCGCGCTCCACACTCGACACTTCACCGTCTGCGTAGGTCGCCAAAGTAATCGCTGTCAATGCTTCCTGAGCAAACTGTGTGTAATGGAGCAAGGCATCTTCATCGAAATGCATACAATGATTGTAGAACAAAATCACATCTAAATACGCAAACGCATTGTTGAGACTATTGACCCACCATTTGTTCTCAAGTAAATTGAACTTGATATCAACGCGCTGAGAAAGAATATTCTCAATCTTTTCTTCTGATCCTTCCTTTTTGAAAAACAATAATGTTTGCGCCAGCGACTTGGCGTTGTGGTGACTATAAAATTCCGTCAATCGCGACAAAAATTCATCTTTGTCAACTTTTCCTCCTGTTTTGAGGTGAACAAAGAGCAGCGCTTCAAACAACAGCACTTTCAGCTTTTCCTCGTTCGTCCAGTTTTTCGTATTCAAACGATGACCGAATATTGCGCGCGTCGGTAATCCGAACACAATTCCGCTACGCATGCACTTTAAATGAATGTGCTTGAGGTCATCAATTTCATCAAAATGACGAATGTGAATCCATAGCTCTCCCTTGTCGATTAGGTCGAAGTATTTGGAAATCCACCCACTTGCATTTGGCGCTATGGAACTTTTTGTCGTGCTCATTTCATTACAAAAGTACGGCACGATCCGATAACATGATCGTTTTTAGTTGATAATCATTCGTAAAGCGACCTTATTTTCCCGCTTTTGACTTAAATGCATAGCGAATGGAGAATCCTACCATCGGTCCAACTTCCACATACGGATACATGCGTAGCGTTGGTCCCACATCGAACGAGACATTTACGGGAAACATCGGAAAAGTGTATTCAATTCCAATATTGGCATCGAATCCCGTCCAGATTCCTGCAATTGTTTTTCCATCTTCACGGTAATTGTAATTCTGATTCCAGTAGCCAATATCTGCTCCTGCGCCCCAGTACCATTCCACAGAACTAAAAATAGGGTAGTTGCGCGCATACATTCCTTGTAACCAAACATGCCTGCGCCCAAAACCGAAAGTTGCATCAATGGCATTGGAAGACTCTCCTAAAAAGTGTTTGAAACTGATATCGCCATACGCAATATCCAAGTTCGACCAATCGCCGCGAATTCCGAGGGCTGTTTTGTACTGCTGTGCGTAGCTTGTTGTTAACGCGACCGCACAGAATGCTGAAAGAAGGAGCTTTTTCATGGAGAAGGTATTGTTGTACACCTACAACGGAGAAACACGAAAACGTTTCATGTATCAACACTTCAGTTGATAAAATCCCAGCTCAAAGCTTGCTCCACTCGTGTTTAGATATTCCCCGCGACAACAAATGCTTTTCGCTCAGCAAACACCAATCCACCTTCAAGCTGGAAGGCCTCGAATACACCCACGTATGTTCCGATCGATGCTTTGGTTCCATCCTCTTTCAATCCGTCCCAAATGAAGGTTCCAGAAGAGCCGAGCAATTCAGATTGAACAACGCGCGCAATCAATCGACCGCGATCATCGTACACAGAAAAATGTCCAAGGTATCCTTCTTCCATCATTTGATAGTTGACTTGAAGCACATCTTGGTAGCCATCATTGTCTGGAGACACGATATCGTTGGTGTAGTTGAATTCTCCGTTTGCAATGGCTGGATAAAATTGTGAATTCACCAAACCTGGTGTAGCAAAACCAACTGCTTCCGCCGCCGAGTGCCAATTGTTTCCATCATTCGATGCACCGTTAGGATCAATGCGTTCCAAGGAAACACCATCGGTATTATCCAATAATTGAAAATGCCATTCATCGCTATACGAAACACGGTCCAAAACCGTGTTATTCCAAATCAGATAAACCGTTCCTGAATCGTTACTATAGGTTGGTAAATCCAGTTCGTATAGGTTGGCAGGAACCACTGTTGGATAATATTGTGCAATTTGCTGGATGTCTTCTCCGAGCACTGCGTACTCATCAGGACCGATCAAAATATGCTCTTGCACTTGCGAGAAATTCGCTATGGTATCATCGTCATAATTGGCAATTTGGAAATTATACAAATCGATGAGCTTATCCGAGTTGTTGTAAATTTCAATCCAATCCTTTCCGCCCGAAACGGGGTCTACCAACAATTCGTTGATCACTAAATCTCCTTCAACTGCGACTTCAGGCAAGGCAAACTCACCATAAAGTGTTGTCATATTCAACCAACAGTCTCCTACATTTTGGATTTCGATGGTATAGGTTTGTGATCCCGCCAAATTTTCAACAAACTCCAAGGTCTGCATACTCGCTGGAGAGGAAAGTACGTAGTTGTTCTGAACTGTTAATGCTGGAGAAATGACAAAATTGGCATTGGCCAACGAAGTAGAATCCATTCCCTCGTTGTAGTAAATTTCCAAGAAGTTTGGACTTAATGCCAACAAGAAATCCAATTCTGGAACGGTTGTATCCGGTGTTGTATCGAATACTGAATTTTGTGTTCCTGGCGTTCCCCCTGTTGGATCTTGACTCGCCGTCCAGTCGCTTGCGTCCGTACACGGATCATTCGGGTTGATTCGCTCAATGGAAACTCCTCCTGAAATGGAAGGATTGTTCCACCAATCGTCGAGGTAAGAAAGGCTATCGAGTGTTACGCCTAAATCCGACCGTAAAATGAGATCGTCTCCTGTATTGTTCAAACTTGGAAAACTAGAAACTCCTGTGGCTACAGCAAAGGAATCCACTCCTGATGTTTTGGTTAAAACCATGTAACTGTCAGGGAGCAACCATTCTGAAGTTAGTGTTCCGTCGGAAGATGCATCACCCAATTTCCAGTCCAAGACATTAAATATTTTGGAGCTACGGTTGTAAATTTCAACGTACTCAACCAAAGGTTGTCCTTGCGATGGTGTTTCATCAAACATGATTTCGTTGATGATTACATCTCCTGCCACGGGTGTTTCAGCAATTAAAAAGGCAAAACTAGCAGTTTGCGCTCCAGATACATTGAGTGCAATATCAGCTATTCCCGTTGTCGTCATGTCGTAGTTTTGTCCATTTGTCAGCGGAGCTGAAGGGACAATGTGCACGAGTGCGGGGTTTGTTCCGTCAAGCGTAATGCTTGTAACTCCTAATGTGGGAACGAAAGAATAATTGCTCGCATTTTCTGCTGATGTTTGCTCGAGGGCTTCATCAAATAGTACATCAATTTGGTTGGCATTTACGGCTGTTGCACTTACTAAAACGGGTGGATTCGTATCAACGATTTCATCGCCCACGTAAATATCATCATAGTAGAAGTTGCTTATATTTCCAGACGTGTAAACGTCCAGCACGCCCGAATGTGTTCCGAGCAAGTTTGAGGCATCCGTTGCGGACCCTACCAACCCAAAATTGGTTCCTCCAGCTAGATCAACATACAACGACCAGTTACCTAAATTGTCGCGAACTACGCGAACTGAAATAGTGAAACTCGACGAAATCTGACCCAACGGTCCTGCTGTTAATTCAGTATGTACTCCTCCATCGCATTTAAAGAGACGAACGGCATCATCAGAAAGCGGTTCGCCTAACTGAATATAAAATCCATTTGGATCGGTCGTTAAATCTGCATTATCAGAAGTGAGGTAAACTCTTCCGTAATTATTTCCAGAAGGTGAAAACGCTTGTCGTGTCCAAAACTGCCATTCCTTGTTGTCTAAATTTGCCAAGTTGTGTGTCAAGCTCAGGTACGAAGTTCCTGCCGCAGCACTGTTCAACTGAAGTTGGTTGGAAGCATTCACAACATAATCTGTTCCCGTCCCACTCCAAGCGGGATTGCTTGTGAAATCACCGTCCGAAAAGTCGTCCGAAATTTGTCCGAAACAGGTTAGTTGTGTTAAAATAAACACACCGATTAAAAAGTGTCGCATAGTTGATTATCTGTGAGTCTAAATATACTAATTTTGCGTTGGATCAGTTATTAAGTAAACCTGAAGAAATTATGAAAGTAGCAGTGGTAGGAGCAACGGGAATGGTGGGAAACATCATGTTACGCGTTTTAAAAGAGCGAAATTTTCCTGTTACGGAGTTGATTCCTGTCGCTTCAGAGCGATCAGTAGGTAAATCTGTTAATTTCAACGGGGCTGATTACACAGTAGTTGGATTGGAGACCGCTGTTTCCATGCAACCTGACTTGGCCATCTTTTCCGCTGGAGGAAACACTTCATTGGAGTGGGCACCAAAATTTGCGGCTGTTGGAACAACCGTAGTGGATAACAGTTCTGCCTGGCGAATGGACCCTGAAAAAAAGTTGGTTGTTCCTGAAATCAATGGTGATTTGTTGACGGCCGAAGATAAAATCATTGCGAATCCAAATTGTAGTACGATCCAACTTGTGTTGGCGCTAAAACCGCTTCACGAAAAATACGCTGTAAAGCGCGTAGTCGTGTCTACGTATCAATCGATTACAGGAACGGGAGTTGCAGCAACGACTCAACTCGAGAACGAACGTAATGGAACGGAAGGCGAAATGGCTTATCCTTACCCTATCGATAAAAACTGCCTTCCTCACTGCGATGTGTTCATGGAAAATGGATACACAAAGGAAGAAATGAAACTCACGAAGGAAACGAAGAAAATTCTTGACCCTTCCATTAATGTGACTGCTACGGCCGTTCGTGTTCCTGTTGTTGGTGGACACTCAGAGGCGGTGAACATTGAGTTCGAATCTGATTTTGATCTATCAACTGTTCGCAGTTTGTTGCACAACCAAGACGGAATCACCTTGAAAGATGACCCAACTACAAACATCTACCCGATGCCGATTTATGCTGAAGGAAAAGACGATGTTTTTGTAGGGAGAATTCGTCGAGATGAAAGCCAAGCGAATACGCTAAACATGTGGATTGTTTCCGACAACTTGCGTAAAGGAGCTGCCACAAACGCTGTTCAAATTGCTGAAATATTGGTGAAGAAAGGATTGTTACGCACAACGTTAACGGCGTAGTTTCCAATTTCGTTTCAGAACAGTTCCGCGGAAGTCATCTAATTCCTCCGTCACGCCCTTATTTCTGAATTTTTGCATCGTCTTAAATGTTCCCTTGCCTTGTTTGTAATCCATTTCATCAGGGAAAATCGGCATGATTCCTAAAAAGTGAACTTCCTTTCCTTGAACGCGCACTGGCTTCAATTCTTCTTCAAGCAAAATCGGGTCTGTTAAGAAAAAGTGATTCTGTTTCATCGTTTCGGAAAGCGGCTGCATGTCTGCCCCGCATGGCATGGTGTGACCGTGTCCAAACCACGTTTCTTTTTCCACCACGTAGTTCGCCAAACGTTGAATCCAGTGAAAAACCCAATTCGTTCGTGGATTTTCCATGTCTTCCCACTCCCAATAACTCGGCAAGCAGAAATACAACTCGTTGTACTCACGCCCTTCCAACTTTTCTGGAACAGGCATTTTGTAATTGCTCAATCCGTTCGTCATGAGGATAGAAACAGGGCTTCGCAACTCCAAATCCAACATAATCAGAGGCATTTCCCCTTCCTTGGTTGGGACGTCCATCACACGATGAGCTCCAAAACGCTTTTCTAGTTCTTCTTTCACGACGCAAAGATACAAACAAATGAATTTGAAGGTTGCCTACAATCACAACTAAAAAGAAATGTAAATTTGTTAGGTGTTGAATTTGATCAGAAATAGCCTTTTGACCAACTTCCTTTGCGGATTAATGGGATTGTATCTGCTTAATATCAGTGTTGATGTTTCTGACCCAAATCCACAATTTGTTCCCGAAGATTTGAGCATCAATGATCAGGAAAGTATTGTCGAAATGATTGTAGAGAAAGTGTTGGGCTACGAAAATGCCATTGAAGAACACGACGATCATGACACGGAAGATCAAAATGAAAAAAAGAATGTCAAAGTCGATTTGTTGACCCAATTGCACAATCTCAAAGAAAATCCTAATCCTCTAAGATCTAAAAAGTCGATTGTACGATTTGCGTATGATGCCTTCCTGACAAACGGCTTTTTCGAAATCGATAGTCCCCCGCCACAAGCATGATTCGTTTGTAACGCACACTTCATTCTAGTGATGAATTGAGGTGAATTTTAATCTTTAAACGAATCAAAATGAACATCAAAAATACATTGATGCTGGTTGCTCTATGCACCACATCGCAACATACTATTGCACAAATTACTGATAACCAAAAAGACAGCCTTTTTATTGAGCAAGTCGAAAATCAACAAGAACCCTCAAAGGTTTTACATGCCGAACCACTTTACATCGATCTTATTCGCGGCTTGGGTGCGCGCAAAGGTGAAAAAGAATGGAATTTAGGGTTGGGCCTAACCGATAAATATGTTTTCGACTCCTACGAAGCACTGATTGAATATGAATGGGCACCAATCGATCGACTCGGACTGGAAGTTGAACTGCCCTTCACGTTTTACTCTCCCACAAACTTAACACACAGCGATTCTGTTCCATCAAGCAAACTCAACAGCATTAAGCTTGCCGCACAGTGGTCGTTTTTCGTGAATGAATCCATCGCTACGTCAATGGCATTAGGCTACATCAATGAATTCGAACTTTCCGATTTTGCTCATTTTGGCAATCCGCTCATTACCGGAAATGTTTACAATCCCTTCCTTGTTATGGCCAAGCGCTGGGGAAATAACTTTCACTCGCTTTTATATACAGGTCCCTTGATTGAGCAGCACTACCAATCTAAGGCGATTCATACCACGTTTGATATTAATACAAGCTTCCACTATATGATTACGGGAACGCGTAACTTCATTGGTGTTGAGTTTAACAAAACCCTAGATCAGCACGATTTTGACATGACAATTCGTCCACAAATGCGCGTTGGAATTTCTGACGGTCTGCTCATTGGAATTGTGGTTGGTGTTCCTGTAAGTCGAGAAAATGAGCGGCTAAGTACCTTTCTTCGTTTGATTTGGGAACCTAAACACCATAAATAAACCTTCTCCTTTACATTTCATTAAGAAGCGCGGCAAAGGGCAAACACGTACGTTGTTCTCTTTGTTGTGCTTTTGTCTATTGCCTATAAACAGCGGCAAATAGACAATCATTAAATGTTCCATGAGGGCGATTCAAGGATAGAAAATTCTGCAAAAGTTTGGTGAATTCATTCAATGTTACTAAATTGTTACCAAATTATTATCCCTAAGTTTATTTATTGTTTACAAAACGTCTCTATATCGCCCTCCTTGTCTCCTTATGTTCGAGCTTTGCGTGGTCACAATCTGATCAAGCGTTCGTCTATTGGCAGAAGTCAGTTGGTGCACAAGGAGAAGATGTTTTGAATGATATGGTGAAGGACGACGAAAACAATTTCTATGTTGTTGGAAGTACACAAACTGCAGGAAGTCAATCGATGGATATTTTGGTTTCGAAGTATTCCAACGGCGGACGTGAATTGTGGACGCGAACAATTGGTGAGTCGGGAGACGATCGTGGCGTTGCAGTCGAGTTTCAGAACAACACGCTTTACGTTTTGGCCTCGTCTACTTCAAAAACAGGAATTTTCAGTGCCAATGTAGGTCGAGAAGATCTTTACCTCATCCAAATGAATCCTTCGGGGACAATCACATCCAACACGCATTTTGGTGGAAACAAAGCTGACTTGCCCACTGATCTTGCGATTGCGGCGAATGGGGACGTACTCATTTCCTTGCATTCTACCTCCACCGAAGGTGATTTCGACTTGAATAAAGGTCAATCCGACATGTGGGTCATGCGCACGACTGCTCACGGAGACCTTCTTTGGAAATACAACTACGGAGGTTCTGATGAAGACTTTACCACAAAAATTGCTGAGCTTCCAACGGGAGAAATTGTGTTTTCGGGTCATTCTTCCTCTTTCGATGGCGATATGATGCTGAACTACGGCGATTTTGATCTTTCCCTATTTAAACTCAATGCAAACGGCGCCATTTTGTGGGAACAAAACTACGGAGGACTTCAAGCTGAAATCAGTGTTGACTTACTCATCGATGAAAGTGAGCACATCTTCCTTACCGGAAATACACAATCCTTGTCTTTCGACATTTCGAAAAATGCTGGTTTCTCCGATGCCTGGGTGTTGGAAATTGACCCTGCTAACGGAAGTATTTTATGGGAAGAAACACACGGAAGTGAGTACAGCGATTATGCTTCTGCCTTATCTCTCAACGAAGCGGGTGAGCTTTTCCTCGTTGGAACAACGAACGCTCCTGTTTTCTACGGAGAGGTTTCAGCAGGAAACAAAGACACATGGTTGGCGCGTATAGATTCACCTGAATCGATTGAACACCTTACTCTTTTTGGTGGTGAAGGTTATGAAAGCATTTCGAAATTCAGTCTGGAAGCAGATGGTTCTATGATTGTTGTAGGATCGAGTAATTCTCAGGAAAATCTTTTCTCCGACAACAATGGAATGAGCGACGGATGGTTGTTTCGTTTTGACACTAAAGCATTCAATAATCACTCAGAAGATGCCGTTTCAGCGCATCCAAATCCTTCTACAGGAATCGTTTATTTGAATCACTTGTCTACGAAAGATGAAGTTGTAGTGATTGATTTGTCTGGAAACATTGTAATTGAAGCGTTTGTTCCAACAGCGTTCTCACAAGTTCTCGACTTAACGCATGTTTCTCCAGGTGTTTATTTGGTACAAATACAGCGAGCAGAAGGCAGCGAATTGATTCGCCTCGTAAAGAACTAATCGTCGATTACTTTCTCCAACATGATCCAAAATGCCTCACTTGAGTTTACACAACCCTGCGAAAGCATTTCATGAATTTCTTCTTCTCTTACTTTGGAATACGCCTTTTTTGATCGAAAAAGAGTCAGTTCCGATGGATGGTTCACCAAAGCATCGTGAATGGACTCCGCAGTGGACAAATCCACTTTCTCGCTTTTTCTATTGAGCGAAATGAGGTCGATATCGGACTCATTCAGTTTAAACACCAAACAAGAAGAAGGCGATCGATGCTCAATAAACTTGAGTTTTTCATACACTTTCTGAAGCACCGTATCTGAAAACAAGCCAACGAGTTTTGTCGCTTTTTCTTTATCGGATTCATTCATTTCGAGCCATTCTTCGTTCGAAACACCATTAGCGATGGCAAAGTGCTTGAAATCTTCGTTGAAGATCTCCATTTCTTCGGTTGTAAGCATTCTGTATTTCATCGCTACAAAAGTACAGAATCAGTAGAAAAAAGCTCGTGGATTAATCGTAGATATATTTTCGTACGTAGCTTTCTTTCCCTTTGTAAAAGGATGTTTTCGACGCTAGCAACCCATCTGCGTTGTACGTATACTTCATGGTGCTTTGGCGCTTTTGGCGTTTTCCAAAGGTTTGCTGGACTTCCAGCAGCTTATCGTTTTCACCATAGGTCCACACACTTTTACTTCGCAGCTTTCCGTTGTTGTCGTAATTCATCGACGTTCGAACATTGTTTTCTCTTTTGGACAACCACACCTTCTCCCCTGTTTCCTTTTCGCAAGTTGATGCATAGTTCACCGAATCTTTATCGAAATAATACGTGTATAGAAACACTTCTCCATTCTCCACTTTTCGGATATGATTTACATACGAGCCATCGTTGTTTTCTTCCACAACCTTGCACAACGTGGATGTTGTTGTTTTCTTCACCGCTTCACCTTTGGGATCACACGTGTAGTTCCATGTTCGGATCACTTGGTCGTTACGGATAAATTGTTGCCGTTTTATCTTTCCATTTTCATACTCATAATCCATTGCGTAGGAACTTCTCAGTTTGCGTCCACTTTGCAACAAGCTAAACGCCACTTTTTCATCTTCTGTGTAATCCATCAGCACTCTGGATGCGAGTCGATCATTTTCAAAAACCTCCTTCTTCTTGAGCAATCCGTTTTTGTATTCATAAGAAGACAATTTCTCCTTTTTCCCAGTTCGTTTAATTGTTTGAATTAGTGAATCGTGCACATAGGAATAATGAATGGTGTCTTTCGGGTGTTCAATTGTTTTGATGAGTCCTCGGTCGTTGAACACATAGTGAACGCTTACTGTGTTTTTGTGATTCTTTCCTCGTTCTATGGTGAGCGATCGGATTCCTTTTTCGCGTAACTCCTCCCATTCAAAATCCGTTCCGATACGGTTAAAATCTTCGAGGTCAACCTCCGCTCCATTATAGTGAAGTCGGTTGAGATAGTACTTCGCTTGATTGTCTTTATAGTTTTGGGCGAGCGCAATTGTTGGCGCAATGAATAGTGTTAGTAAAAGTAGTTTCATGTGTGTATTCTGTTTGCGTATATAAGAAACCTGACTTTTTTGGTTACAACATTTTTTGAAAGTGTATTTTTGTTCTATGCAGAAAAAAGGTATTGCGATCTTAGGATCAACAGGTTCCATCGGAACGCAAGCATTAGAGGTTATTCAAGCTTACCCAGACAAGTTCGACTTACAAGTTATTACGGCTAACTTCAACGCTGATTTATTGATCAAACAGGCGATTCAGCACAAGCCAAATATGGTTGTTATTGCCGACGAAACACAATACCAAAAAGTGAACGATGCCTTGTGGGAACACGACATCAATGTGTATGCTGGAGCGGATGCTTTGGCACAGGTGTGTGAAACACAAGAAGTAGATACTGTTCTTACTGCATTGGTTGGCTATGCTGGGTTGAGACCTACTTTGGCTGCCATTCGAGCAGGAAAAAACATCGCGTTAGCGAACAAAGAAACACTGGTGGTTGCGGGAGAAATCGTGACGAAAGAAGCAGCTGAAAAAGGAGTGAATATTTACCCCGTAGATTCTGAGCATTCAGCTATTTTTCAATGTTTGGTTGGCGAGTTCCACAATAAAATTGAGAAGATCTATTTAACCGCATCTGGCGGTCCTTTCCGTGGTTGGACGCCTGAGCAGCTCGTGAATGTCAAAAAAGAACAAGCCCTCAAACATCCAAATTGGGAAATGGGTGCTAAAATCACGATTGACTCTGCGAGCTTGATGAACAAAGGACTGGAAGTAATTGAAGCCAAATGGTTGTTCAACTTGCGTCCCGATCAAATTGATGTCATTGTGCATCCTCAGTCGATTGTACACTCCATTGTGCAGTTTGAAGATGGAAGCATGAAGGCTCAAATGGGCTTGCCCGACATGAAATTGCCGATTCAGTTTGCCTTGACATACCCGGATCGATTCAAAACGGATTTCCCACGCTTCAACTTCATGGATTATCCAAACTTGACATTCGAGCAACCTGATCGCGAGACCTTCAACAATTTGAATCTTGCATTTCAAGCCATGGAAATGGGCGGAAATGCCGCTTGTGCGCTTAACGCAGCGAACGAAGTAACGGTTGCGGCCTTTTTGAAAGATGAAATTTCTTTCTTAGACATTGCACGTATCAACGAAAAAACGATGTTGGAAACAACAGCCATTAAAGTTCCTACGTATGAAGATTACGTGGCAAGTGATGCCGAAGCAAGACGGTTGGCAACTTCATTTCTCGGAAAGTAAATTCCTTAATCGCACGGTATCTTCTCGATACGGTCTACATCAGTTTCGTACAGCTTGTTGAACTCCTTCGTTACTTTTGCCAAGTTTCTTTTTAAGTACTTGCGTGTTTTGAGACGCGTCCAAGCACTGTAACTGTTGTATCTCGTCAAGCCTTCAATTGTCGCGTTGAAATAATCCTTCGAATTCTTCCACGTAGGGTACAATTCTACTCGATTTTGCTGGTACTTGTCGTTCCCTGTAAAAAAGTAGATGTTTGTTGGGTTCACCGTTGTTATTTCCACCCAATCATGAATGCTGAGCAGCTTATATGGACTCGAAACAGGATCGATGATCAAGGTATCATAATCATCTTCATTTCCTACGAAAATACATGCCGCCACGTGGTAGCTCCATCCGTCGAGCATTCCTCTTTTATCGCCGTACGAGGCACTCTTTCCAGAAAAAATCCAAATTTTCCCGTTGGACACATTCCATTTATCAAGAATCAAAGTAACTGCATTGGCTCTATCTTCACAATTGTTGTCTCGATCTGTCCAGTCGAATGCGGGCGAATTCAGGAAAATATCAAACACCTTTTTCGCTTGGTTTTCACAAATGGGAGTTGGATTCATTTCCTCCGAAATCGTATCCCAATGAATGGCACTTTGTCCAAAAAGAAACGGAGCCCACAACCCCACTACTACGCTAATAATTAATTTCATGATTCTATTTCTTTAAGAATGAATGCTCCACTCACCACGCCACCAATTCCCCGCATGTTTTTCATCCAACTAACGCCCAAAACACGGTTTACTTTGTTGGATTTTCCTGCTTGGTCTTGATAGCCATAACAGCAATAAGCCGTGTGTGCCGACGAATAAATAATGGCACTTTTGTAATTGTTTAGGCGCTTTACTTTTATCGGTTTTCTCGCCAAGCCCAACAATTCTGGTGACTTCTCTGTTGGATAACCCGAATTTAAAAACTCGACAGCATGCTGAAAACTGTGAATACACTTTTCCGAATACGTTGATTTCAATTCGTACACGCGCATGGCAATAAGGGCAAATAATTCTATGGCTGTTTCATAATAGACCGCATCATCAATGTGTTTGATTCCTGAAATGTTGCGAACGACATTTTTCTCTTCTTCCGAAATCCGTGCCTTCGTTCCGTCCTTAAATAGAACCTCTGTGATTCCGTCCTTTTTCACATAAGAAGCGAAGATTTTGTCGATGGACCCAAATTGTACGAGTGCCGTTTTGATTAAAGCAATCGTCACGCAGTTTCCATTTTTGTAGTCATCCAAACATGCCTTGGTTTCTTCTCGAATGATAACTGTTCCTTGAAAAAAATCACCTATTATTTCCTTTTCCATAGTATGAGCTTCTGAGTATAAAGGTAATACGATTCGCGACTCATCACTTCAGGTTTTTTCTGGTATCCAGCTCGGAAAAACCACTAATCGTCTATCCACTGACGTGGTTTTTGATACTTGCCCGTTTTGTTTGGGTCCCATTGCGTTTCGAATACGTCTTTTCCATTAATCGTCGTTACAATTACGTGAGACTTAAAAAGTTCCGAATTCAGAAATTCAGGTGTCATCTCGATTTGCGAACTATCTAAATCCACCAAGTGCGTTCGGTATTCAGTCACGACTGAATCAAGGAAAAAATTGTTGTAAACATGCTCGCCATACACCCAAGTACACGATGCTTTTCGGCTATCCCACCCTTTTCCTGATTGAATTTCTTCCCATGTTGAATCTGAAACCCGAACGATTCCCATATCGATAAAGTCGAAATCGCATGGATAGTTGAACGGTGGCTCATCGGTCTCCATCGCACTGAGTTCAGCAGTTGGTAATTTATCAGAATCCTGTTGCTCTTCAACATTCACCGTTTGACGCTCTTCGGCCCTTTTCTCCTCAAAATTATTCGACTCCTCTTTTCGCTCAGGGGAACAGGAAAAAATGGTTAATCCAATCGAAACTAGAGTAAGCAGTGTAAAGCAACGTATCATCTGCACAAAATAAAAAATCGGTGCCTCTTTCGAAACACCGATCTCTTTTCTCTCAAAAAAATTATCGCTTCACTACTTTTCGAATCACTTCGTTTCCACTAGTGGATGTACACCTTACGAAGTAAACGCCCGAATTGTGTTTCGATAAGTCGATGACCTCGACACTATTCGTTTTGTGTTCAACTTGCTTCAGCGCCACATCATAAATGGTGATCTCTTCCACATTCTCTGCATTTCTCAGGTAGAAAACCCCATCTTCGGAAGGGTTCGGGTAAATGGAAAGTTCCATCAGCTCCTCTTGATCATCCACACTCGAGTTTAGATCCTCTCCATACACACAGATTCCAAACGATTGTTCCGACAGCTCTGTACCCGCATAGT